>NZ_JBYQCG010000080.1:17612-67303 GCF_057837105.1 Burkholderia sp. APQ4-4ca
GGGGGTCGACACGTACGACATCCCGGCTTTCCTGCGCAAGCAGGCTGACTGACGCGCAAACACAGGCGAAGCCGCGGCGAAGTTGCCGCGGTAACGCCGGCGTGACGGATGCCACGGACCACGACAGGCCGCGTCGGATGCGACGCCGGGCCGGGACAGGTGCCCTCTTCGCGTGAGCGAAGCGGGATGGGCCGTGCTGTCCGCGACACGCTGAAAAACCGTATCGCTATGAGGGACCAGCCATGATTCAAGTGGGCGACGCGCTGCCCGACGCGCAATTGTTCGAGTTCGTCGACGACGCGCGCGAAGGGTGCACGCTGGGGCCGAACGCCTACAGCGTGCGCGATCAGGTTGCGGGAAAGCGGGTGGTGATCTTCGGATTGCCGGGCGCGTTCACGCCGACCTGCTCGGCGCAGCATGTGCCGGGCTACGTCGAACACGCCGAGCAATTGCGCGCGGCGGGTGTCGACGAGATCTGGTGCGTGTCCGTCAACGACGCATTCGTGATGGGCGCATGGGGACGTGATCTGCACACCGCGGGCAAGGTGCGCATGATGGCGGACGGCAGCGCGGCTTTCACTTATGCGCTGGGGCTGACGCAGGATTTGTCCGCGCGTGGCATGGGAATGCGTTCCCTGCGCTACGCGATGGTGATCGACGGCGGTGTGGTCAAGACGCTGGCCGTCGAGGCGCCGGGCAAATTCGAAGTGAGCGATGCGGCGAGTGTTCTCGCGACGTTGACGCCCTGATCGTGCGGTGCGCCGTTGCCTTCCGGCAACGTTGCTCACCGGCCTCGGGGCAGTTGTAACACGGGCCGATGACCGGAAACGCCTCCGTTCCGGGCATCGGCCCGTCCCGTATCGGCACGGGTAAACTGTCGAAACAGATTGATACGCAGTTTCAAACAGCGTTGAATTGGGAATTACGCTATAATCCAGCCTATCGAATATAACTCCTGATTGATATCTTCAATCAAGACGAAGAAGACCATGTTGAAGCAGCGCACCATCAAATCCATCGTGAAGACCGTGGGTATCGGTCTCCACTCGGGCCGCAAGGTCGAACTGACGCTCCGTCCGGCTGCGCCGGGCACGGGTATCGTGTTCTCGCGCGTCGACTTGCCCACGCCCGTCGATATTCCGGCCTCCGCGATGTCGATCGGGGACACGCGGCTCGCGTCGGTGCTGCAGAAGGATGGCGCGCGCGTGTCGACGGTCGAGCACCTGATGTCGGCGTGCGCCGGCCTCGGCATCGACAACCTCTATGTCGACGTGACGGCCGAGGAAATCCCGATCATGGACGGCAGCGCGGCGTCCTTCGTGTTCCTGATCCAGTCCGCCGGCATCGAAGAGCAGAACGTGCCGAAGCGCTTCATCCAGGTGAAGAAGCCGGTCGAAATCCGCGAGGGCGACAAGTTCGCGCGTCTCGAACCGTATTTCGGCTTCAAGCTGAAGTTCACGATCGACTTCCGTCACCCGGCCGTCGACAAGACCGGCCAGGAATTGGAGGTCGACTTCGCGAATACGTCGTATGTGCGTGAGATCGCGCGCGCGCGCACGTTCGGTTTTGCCCATGAAGTCGAAATGATGCGCGAGCTGGGTCTCGCCCGCGGCGGCAGCATGGACAACGCGATCGTGCTCGACGAGTACCGGATCCTGAACAACGACGGCCTGCGCTACGACGACGAGTTCGTGAAGCACAAGATGCTCGACGCGATCGGCGACCTGTACGTGATCGGCCATCCGCTGCTGGCGTCGTACACTGCGTACAAGTCGGGTCACGGCCTGAACAACGCATTGCTGCGCGAGCTGCTCGCGCATGAAGACGCTTACGAGATCGTGACGTTCGACGATCCGCAGGCTGCGCCGAAGGGGTTCGCGTTCGACGCGCAGACCGCCTTCGCGTGATCGGCACTCGTTACCGCAAGTGATAAAAAGCGACCCTCGGGTCGCTTTTTTGTTGGCCGGCCGCCGGCGGCGACCTGTGCGGTCAGCGCGGCTTCGCGCCGTGCCGCGCCGCCATCCGTGCGAGCGCGGCCTGCAGCGGCGACGGTTCGAGATGGTCGGCGAGATCGCGCAGCGCGGCGGCGCCGACCGACGTCATCCGCGCCTGCTTCACGTGCGGCGGCTCCGGCGCGTCCTTCGGCCGCACGCGCACGCGCAGCGTCGTCACGGGCCAGCCGCGCTTCTGGAGATCGCCGAGCAGCCGCACTTCGACCTGTCGCAGCCGCGCGGCCAGCGCATTGTGCGCGGCAAAGAGGGTCAGGGTACCGTCCTTGACGAAGCCCGGTTCGACGTGATTCGCGAGATAGTCGGGCAGGCACTCGCCGAGGTCGCGCTGCAGTGACGCGATCTGCTCGACGCCGGCGCGCAGCGCCGCGAATGCGTCGGTACGACCGAGCACTTCGGACACGGGTTGCGGGCGATAGGCGGCGAGCGGGCCGAAACGCTTGGAAAATCGGTTCATCGAGGCTTTCTTCGAGCGCACACGCGCGCGGACGGTGCGGCCGATTGTACCCGCGCCGGCCCGTGCACGGGCGGCTTTCGGCTCGGTCCGCCCGGCTCCGGCGCGCGATGGCCGTCCGGCCGGGACGCAGGCGCGCGCGTTCCCGCGTGCTAAAATTCGACGTTTGAGTCCACTAATTCGCTAAGCCGCCGAGGCTCGGGCGCCGGGGCGCGCAACACGCGCCGGGCGCCGGTGCTGCGACGCAGGGTCCGATCCGATGACAACCGGTTTTCTCCAGAAAATTTTTGGCAGCCGCAACCAGCGGCTCGTCAAGCAATACCAAAAGACCGTCGCGACGATCAATGCGCTCGAAACGCAGATCGAGAAGCTGACGGACGACCAGTTGCGCGGCAAGACGGACGAATTCCGCCAGCGGGTCGCGGGCGGCGAGTCGCTCGACAAGCTGTTGCCCGAGGCCTTCGCGGTCTGTCGCGAAGCGAGTCGCCGCGTGCTGAAGATGCGGCACTTCGACGTGCAGATGATCGGCGGCATGGTGCTCCACTACGGCAAGATCGCGGAAATGCGCACCGGCGAGGGCAAGACGCTCGTCGCGACGCTGCCCGTGTACCTGAATGCGCTGGCCGGCCGCGGCGTGCACGTCGTGACCGTCAACGATTACCTCGCGCAGCGCGACGCCGAATGGATGGCGCGCCTCTACAACTTCCTCGGTCTGTCGGTCGGCATCAACCTGTCCGGCATGGAGCACGACCAGAAGCAGCAGGCGTACGCGGCGGACATCACGTACGGCACGAACAACGAATTCGGCTTCGACTACCTGCGCGACAACATGGTCTACGAGACCGACGCGCGCGTGCAGCGGGCGCTGAACTTCGCGGTCGTCGACGAAGTGGACTCGATCCTGATCGACGAAGCGCGTACGCCGCTGATCATTTCGGGCCAGGCCGAGGATCACACCGAGCTGTACGTGCGGATGAACGCACTGCCGCCGCTGCTCGAGCGCCAGATCGGCGAAGAGAAGGCCGACGGTACGGGCGTCGAGAAGCCGGGCGACTACACGCTCGACGAGAAGGCGCGCCAGGTGTTCCTGACGGAATCGGGCCACGAGAAGGCCGAGCGCCTGCTCGCTGAATGGGGCCTGATCGGCGAGGGCGAAAGCCTGTACGCGCCGCAGAACATCACGCTGATGCACCACGTGTACGCGGCGCTGCGTGCCCACACGCTGTTCCACAAGGATCAGCACTACGTCGTGCAGAACGGCGAAGTGGTCATCGTCGACGAATTCACGGGCCGCCTGATGGCCGGCCGCCGCTGGTCCGACGGCCTGCACCAGGCGGTCGAGGCGAAGGAACACGTGAAGATCCAGAGCGAGAACCAGACGCTCGCGTCGATCACGTTCCAGAACTACTTCCGGATGTACGCGAAGCTGGCCGGCATGACCGGTACCGCGGACACGGAAGCGTACGAATTCAACGAGATCTACGGTCTCGAGACGGTCGTGATCCCGACCAATCGTCCGCCGAAGCGGATCGACAAGCAGGACCAGATCTACAAGACGGCCAAGGAGCGCTACGACGCGGTGATCCGCGACATCCGCGAGTGCTACGAGCGCGGTCAGCCGGTGCTGGTCGGCACGACGTCGATCGAGAACTCGGAACTGCTGTCGCACCTGCTGAAGCAGGCCGGGCTGCCGCACGAAGTGCTGAACGCGAAGCAGCACGAGCGTGAAGCGGCGATCGTCGCGGAAGCCGGCCGTCCGAAGCGCATCACGATCGCGACCAACATGGCCGGTCGCGGTACCGATATCGTGCTCGGCGGCAACGCCGAGAAGCAGGCCGCGTTCATCGACGCCGACGAAGCGATCCCGGCCGACGAAAAGGCACGCCGCATCAAGCAACTGCACGACGAGTGGGAAACGTTGCACGAGCAGGTGAAGGCCGCGGGCGGCCTGCACATCATCGGCACCGAGCGCCACGAATCGCGCCGGATCGACAATCAGCTGCGCGGCCGCGCGGGCCGCCAGGGCGATCCGGGTTCGTCGCGCTTCTACCTGTCGCTCGACGATCCGCTGCTGCGCATCTTCGCGGGCGACCGCGTGCGCTCGATCATGGACCGCCTGAAGATGCCGGAAGGCGAGGCGATCGAGGCGGGCATCGTCACGCGGTCGATCGAATCGGCGCAGCGCAAGGTCGAAGCGCGCAACTTCGACATCCGCAAGCAGCTGCTCGAATACGACGACGTGTCGAACGACCAGCGCAAGGTGATCTACCAGCAGCGCAACGAACTGCTCGAGGCGCACGACATCACCGAGACGATCACCGCGATGCGTCACGGCGTGATCACCGAAGTCGTCCGCCAGTTCGTGCCGGAAGGCAGCATCGAAGAGCAGTGGGACGTGCCCGAGCTCGAGGAAGCATTGCGCAACGACTGGCAGCTCGACCTCGCGATCCAGGAAATGGTGAACGAGTCGTCGTCGATCACGGCCGACGAGATCCTCGACGCGGTGACGACGGCCGCCGACGAGCAGTACGAGGCGAAGGTCGCGATGGTCGGCCGCGAATCGTTCAGCGCGTTCGAGCGTTCGGTGATGCTGCAGACGGTCGACCGCCTGTGGCGCGAGCACCTCGCGGCGCTCGACCATCTGCGTCAGGGCATCCACCTGCGCGGCTATGCGCAGAAGAATCCGAAGCAGGAGTACAAGCGCGAGGCGTTCGAGCTGTTCGCCGCGATGCTCGACGCGATCAAGCAGGAAGTCACGCGCATCGTGATGAACGTGCAGATCCAGTCGCCGGAGCAGCTGGAAGAAGCGGCCGAGCAGATCGAGGAGCGCGGCGGTCATCTCGAGAACGTCGAATACCAGCACGCCGACTACGCGGACGCCGGTGCGCCGGTGGCGAACGTCACGGCCGCCGCGGCGGCCACGGCGACGGCCGACATGGTCGGCAGCGCGATGACGCACAGCGGGCCCGGCGGCGAAATGCCGAAGGTCGGCCGCAACGATCCGTGCCCGTGCGGCAGCGGCAAGAAGTACAAGCAATGTCACGGGAAGCTGTCATGATCGGCGGCGGCGCGCGTCACGCGTGCCGCGTCGTTCGCAGTTTCGAGTCAGTGATGTGAGTTGTGGCGGCCCGCGTGGGGCCGCCGGTTCTTCCAATCGATGCCGGCGCGTGCCGGCATTTTCCATCCGGCAGGTGTGCCCCATGGCTGTCAATTTTCCGTCGATCGATCCCGCCCAACTGCATCCCGTCGCCGGCGTCACGCTGGGCTGGGCGGAAGCGAACATCCGCAAGCCGAATCGCAAGGACGTGCTGGTCATCTCCGTCGACGAAGGCGCGACGGTCGCGGGCGTATTCACCGAAAACCGTTTCTGCGCAGCGCCGGTCACCGTGTGCCGCGAGCATCTGGCGAAGGTGCGTGCGGGCGGCGCGGGCATCCGCGCGCTGGTCGTGAATACGGGCAATGCGAACGCGGGCACCGGCGAGCCGGGCCTCGTGAACGCTCGCGAGACCTGCACGGAGCTCGCGCGCCTCGCGGGCATCGAGCCGGCGCAGGTGCTGCCGTTCTCGACCGGCGTGATCCTCGAGCCGTTGCCGATCGAGCGCCTGAAGGCCGGCCTGCCGGCCGCGCTCGCGAACCGCAAGGCCGCGAACTGGTTCGACGCCGCACAGGCGATCATGACGACCGACACGCTGCCGAAGGCGACGTCGCGGCAGGTGACGATCGACGGTCACACGGTCACGCTGACGGGCATCAGCAAGGGGGCGGGCATGATCAAGCCGAACATGGCGACGATGCTCGGCTTCCTCGCGTTCGATGCGAACGTCGCGCAGCCGGTGCTCGACAAGCTCGTGAAGGAAGTCGCCGACCGCTCGTTCAACTGCATCACGATCGACGGCGACACGTCGACCAACGACTCGTTCATCCTGATCGCATCGGGCAAGAGCACGCTGCCGGCCATCACGTCGACCGATTCGCCGGCCTATGCGGCGCTGCGCGACGCGGTGACGGAAGTCGCGCAGGTGCTGTCCCAACTGATCGTGCGCGATGGCGAAGGCGCGACGAAATTCATGACGGTGCAGGTCGAAGGCGGCAAGAGCGTCGCCGAATGCCGCCAGATCGCGTACGCGATCGGCCATTCGCCGCTCGTGAAGACGGCCTTCTACGCATCCGACCCCAACCTCGGCCGGATTCTCGCGGCGATCGGCTATGCCGGCATCGCGGATCTCGACGTCGGCAAGATCGACCTCTATCTCGACGACGTGCTCGTCGCGAAGGCGGGCGGCCGCAACCCGGCCTACCAGGAAGAGGATGGCCAGCGCGTGATGAAGCAGAGCGAGATCACGATCCGCGTGCTGCTCGGCCGCGGCGACGCGCACGCCACCGTCTGGACGTGCGACCTGTCGCACGATTACGTGAGCATCAACGCGGATTACCGCTCCTGAGCGGAAGCACTCGAACGACATGGACAAGCTTGAACAGTTTCTGACGCGCGCGGAAGCGCTGCTCGGCCGTCTCGAAGGGATGCTGCCGCCCGCACCGGCGGCCATCGACTGGAACGCGGCCCACGCGTTCCGCTGGCGCAAGCGCCAGGGGCGCGGTTATCTGCAGCCGGTGCCGGCCGTGTCGTCGATCACGCTCGGCGACCTGCACAACATCGATCGCCAGAAAGCGCTGATCGACCAGAACACGCGGCAGTTCGTGCAGCGCAAGCCGGCCAACAACGTGCTGCTGACCGGCGCACGCGGTACCGGCAAGTCGTCGCTGATCAAGGCGTGCCTGAATGCGTACGCGAACGACGGGCTGCGCCTGATCGAAGTCGACAAGGACGACCTGCACGATCTCGGCGATATCGTCGATCTGATCTCGCAGCGTCCGGAGCGCTTCATCGTGTTTTGCGACGATCTGTCGTTCGAGGACGGCGAATCGGGCTACAAGGCGCTGAAGGTCGCGCTCGACGGGTCGATCGCCGCGCAGTCGGACAACGTGCTGATCTACGCGACGTCGAACCGCCGCCATCTGCTGCCCGAGTACATGAGCGACAACGAGTCGTACAAGCATCTGCCGGACGGCGAGATTCACCCCGGAGAAGTCGTCGAGGAGAAGATCTCGCTGTCGGAGCGCTTCGGCCTGTGGGTCAGCTTCTATCCGTTCAAGCAGGACGACTACCTCGACATCGTCGCGCACTGGCTGCGCCACTTCGGCTGCCCGGATGCGGAGATCGAGACCGCGCGCGGCGACGCGCTCGTATGGGCGCTCGAGCGCGGTTCGCGCTCGGGCCGCGTCGCGTGGCAGTTCGCGCGGGACTGGTCGGGCCGCAAGGAGCAGGTATGAGCGCGGATCAGGCACAGGGCGCCGCGCGGGCGCCGGACGGTCGCAAGGTGACGGAAGTCGCGGTTGGCGTGATGGTGCAGCCGGATGGCAGGTATCTGCTCGCGCAACGCCTGCAGGGCAAGCCGTACGAAGGTTACTGGGAGTTTCCCGGCGGCAAGCTGGAGGCCGGCGAAAGCGTCGAGGATGCGCTGGCGCGCGAACTGCACGAGGAGCTCGGCATCGAGGTCACGGCCAGCCACCGCTGGCACACGCTCGAGCACGATTATCCGCACGCGTACGTGCGGCTCTATTTCTGCAAGGTGACGGGCTGGACGGGCGAGCCGCACAGCAAGGAAGGGCAGGCGTTCGTGTGGCAGCAACTGCCGGTCGAGGTCGCGCCGCTGTTGCCGGCGGCGCTGCCGGTGCTTGAACTGCTCGAGCAGGAAGCGGCGTCGCAGTGACGCCGTGGCGGCCCGCCTGAAACGCGGGCCATATCGGCGGACGGTGGCGTCGCGCCGCTCAGCTGTCGCGGCGGTTGTCCGTGCCGTCCTCTTCCGACGACGGGCCCTCGTCGGCGGAACCGCCGATCCGATACTTCTCCGCGGCCCATGCGCCGAGGTCGAGCTGCTTGCAGCGGGCCGAACAGAAGGGACGGAACTTGTTTTCAGGCGTCCAGCGCACTTCCGCGCCGCACGAAGGGCATTTCACAACGGTAGTCATACGAAAGCATCGATCCGGCACGCGGCCGTTACAGATTACACAGTGTCAGATGGAACGGTACGTCGATGTCCACCGCACGCGGCCGTACATCGCCGTCCTGCATGGTGAACCGCACCCACAGCATGTATTTGTTGGCGCTCGCCTCGGGAATCACGCGCAGTTCCGGCGACACGCGCACCTGCATCAACTGGTAGCTGCGGCCGGACAGCATCTGCTGGTAACTGCCCTGCATCGCCATGACCTTCGACGCCTGACCCGATTCGCGCGCGAGCCGCAGCACGATCGCCGCCGCGTCGCGCAACGGCAGCAGCGGCAGGATCCACTTCGTGATGTCCTGGCGCCGCTGCTCGGCGGGCCATTGTTGCCACGCGTAGTACGACGGCAGGTCGAATTTGCACGTGCCGCCCGGAATCACCGCGCGGCTGCGGATGCTGGCGAGCCACTCGTTGTCGACGAGGTGCTGGCCGGTCTTGCCCTGCATCTGCGCGAGATTCGCGAGCGTCTGCTCGATTTCGCCGAGCACGGCCTCGAGCGCGTTCTGCTCGATGCCCGGATTGCCGCGAAAGGGGGCGAGCGTCTGCCGTTGACGTTCGAGCTCCTTCATCAGATCCGATTTCAGGTCCGCGCGGCCCGTTACCTCGGCGATTTCGAACAGCGTCGTCAGCGCGACGTGGTGTTCACGCGGGTCCTCCTGAGCCAAAAAGAACGCGAAGCGCTCGAATAGATCTTCGAGACGCAACAGCGTGCGAATTCGCTCGTTGAACGGATACTCGTAAAGAATCAAGCGCGCTCGCCTCTTGGGTAGGGATTGAAACAATGAAGGACATTCTAATGCCCCCTCTCTACCCTAGCAACGCGCCAATTTCGTACACCATCACGATGCGCGATGCTCAGCGCGCGGCGGCCGCGAATCCGACATAGCGTTGGTGCAGTGCATCGACCTGCGCGGCGAGCGCGGCGGGCGTGACCGCGTCGTTGACGATCACGTCGTCGGCCGCCGCGAGGCGGGCTTCGCGCGTGGCCTGTCTGGCGATGATCGCTTCAACCTGTTCGCGCGTGAAACCGTTGCGCCGCATCACGCGCGCGATCTGCGTTTCGACCGGGCAGTCGACGACGAGCACGCGATCGCTGCGCGCCTTCCAGGTGCCCGACTCGACGAGCAGCGGCACGACGAACATCACGTACGGGCCCCGTGCTTCGCGCGCCTCGCGATCGGTCTCCGCGCGGATCAGCGGATGCGTGATCGCTTCGAGGCGGCGGCGCGCATCGTCGTCGCTGAAGATCAGCGTGCGCATCTTCGCGCGATCGAGCGAGCCGTCGGCGGCCACGAAGTCGCGACCGAAGGCCTGTTCGATCGCCGGCATCGCGAGGCCGCCCGGCGCGGTGATGCGGTGGGCAATCAGGTCGGTATCGACGAGCGATGCGCCACGGGCGCTGAACAGATCGGCAACGGTCGTCTTGCCGCTGCCGATGCCGCCCGTGAGTCCTACGGAAAACATGTCAGCCTCCGAGCGCCACATAGAAAGGGGTGCCGAAAAACAGCGTGGCGGCGCCGCCGGCCGCGAGGAACGGGCCGAACGGAATCGGCTCCTCGAAGCGCATGCGGCCGCGCCAGGTCGCGACGAGCCCGACGATCGCGCCGGTCACCGCCGCGAACAGCACGACCTGCGGCAGGGCGGCCCAGCCCATCCACGCGCCGAGCGCGGCAAGCAGCTTCAGGTCGCCGAAACCGATGCCCTCGATGCCGCGCAGCCATTTGAACAGCCAGTAGATCGACCACAGGAACAGGTAGCCGGCCATCGCGCCGATCACGGCCGAGCGCAGCGACGTGAAGGTGCCGCCAAGGTTCAGCACGAGCCCGGCCCACAGCAGCGGCAGCGTCATCGAGTCGGGCAGGTAGCCGGTCCGGATGTCGATCGCGCTCATCGCGAGCAATGCCGCGCACAGCGCGAACGCGGCAAGCGCGGCGACGGTCGGGCCGAACGCCGCGAGCGAGCCGGCGGCGAGCCCTGCGCACGCGATCTCGACGAGCACGTAGCGGACGCCGATCGCATGGCCGCAGCGCCGGCAGCGCCCGCGCAGCATCAGGTAGCTGACGACCGGGATGTTTTCCCACGCGCGCAGTACGTGGCCGCAATGCGGGCAGGCGCTGCGCGGGCGCCACAGATCGTAGCGCGGCGGATAACCGTCGTCGGGCGGGGCGCCCGCGGTGCCGGTCGCCTCGGCGATCTCGGCCTGCCACGCACGCTGCATCATCACGGGCAACCGGTGCACGACGACGTTCAGGAAGCTGCCGATGCAAAGGCCGACGACGATCGCGAACGCATACTGCAGCGCGGGCGGCAGCATCGCCAGCGCGAGCAGCGTGCTCTCGGGCGAATCGGAAACGGCGGGCAGGGGCGCTGGCGTCATGAGGCTCAAGGTTCGGACTTAAAAGGCGACAGAATCGGTTGCGATGCTACACCACGTTGCCGAGTTGAAGGATCGGCAGGTACATCGCGATCACGAGGCCGCCGACGAGTGCGCCCAGGACGATCACGATCAACGGTTCGCCGAGCGCCGCGAGCGCATCGAGGCGCGCGTCCAACTGGCGTTCGCACAACGCGGCGATGTCCGCGAGCATCGTGTCGAGCGCACCGGTTTCCTCGGCGACGGCGATCGGTTGCACGACGTCGTCCGGAAAGCAGCCGGCCGAATGCATCGCATCGGCCAGACGTACGCCGCGCAGCACACGTGCGGCGACGTGCGCGGTGGCGTGCGCGAACACCGGATGGCCGGCCGTGCGCTCGAGCGTCGCGAACGCATCGGCGAGCGGCACGCCGGCGCCGAGCAGGGTCGCCAGCGAGCGGCACCAGCGTGCGGCCGCGAATCGCTCCAGCGCGCTGCCGACGAGCGGGGCGCGCAGCAGGCGCCGCGCGAGCGCGTGACGCAGCGCGGCCGAGCGCCGCAGCGCGTGCTGCACGGCAAGCCCGGTGGCGGCCGCGCCGGCCAGGAGCACACCGCCCCACGCCGACAGCGCGGCGGACAGCGCGAGCAGCGCGCGGGTCGGCGCGGGCAGGGCGGCGCCGAAACCGTCGAAGATCTGCCGGAAGGTCGGTACGACCCACACCATCAAGGCGGCCGAGATCGCGAGCGCGAACAGGATGACGGCGGCCGGATACGCGAGCGCGGCCCGCAGCTTGCGCCATTGCGCATCGGCGCGCTCGCGATGTTCCGCGATCCGCGTCAGCACGACGCCGAGCGAACCGGACGCCTCGCCGACCTCGATCAACTGACGATACAGCGTGCCGAATTGCGATGGATAGCGTGCGAGCGCATCGGCGAAGCGCCGGCCGCCGACGATTTCGCGGGCGAGCCCCGCGGCAATGCGCGGCACGCCGTCGCGCGTGCGGGTGCGCGCGAGCATCTCGAGCGACGGCGCGAGCGGCAGGCCGGCCTGCAGCAGGCTCGCGAGCTGGCGCGTGAAGCGCGTGATGTCACGCGCGGCCGCCGCAGGCGCACGGGCCGGCCCGCGGACGTCGAGCGACAGCACCGCGATGCCGTCGCGCGCGAGCGTGGCGCGCGCGGCCGCGGCGTCGAACGCGATGACGGTCCCGCGACGCGGCGAGCCGTCGCGATGGCGGCCGCGCCATGCAAAGCGGGTTTCGCGCGGTGGTGTGCGCACGTTCACGCCACGGGGGTGGCGGCGACGGCTTCCGCGATGCTCGTCGTGCCGTCCATGACGCGGGCGAATGCCGCGTCGCGCAGCGTGCGCACGCCCTCGGCCGCCACGCACTGCGCGAGTTCGCCGACGCTCGCCCGCGCGACGATGCGCTCGGCCAGCCCGGCCGATACCGGCATCGTCTGATGCAGGCCGATGCGTCCGCGATAGCCGATCCCGTGACAGGCGGAACAGCCGCGGGCGACGAACGGCCGCCAGCCGGCCGCCAGTGCCGCCGGGTCGCAGCCGGCTTCCCGCAGCGCGCGCGCCGATGCGTCCGAATGCGCGCGGCAGGCGACGCACAGGCGCCGGACGAGGCGTTGCGCGGTGACGAGGTGCAGCGCGGCGGCCAGGTTGTATGGCGCGACGCCGATGTCGAGCAGCCGCGCGACGGCGGCCGGCGCGTCGTTCGTGTGCAGCGTCGACAACACGAGATGGCCAGTCTGCGCGGCCTTGATCGCGACATCGGCCGTCTCCGCATCGCGAATCTCGCCGACCATGATGACGTCCGGGTCCTGTCGCAACAGCGCGCGCAGCGCCGTCGCGAACGTGAGCCCTGCCTTGTCGGCGACCCCGACCTGATTGATCCCGTCGAGCTGGATCTCGGCGGGATCCTCGACCGTGCAGACGTTGCGCGCGTCGCGATCGAGCATTTGCAGCGCGCAGTAGAGCGACAGCGTCTTGCCGCTGCCGGTCGGGCCCGTGACCAGCACGAGGCCGTGCGGCGCGCGGATCGCGGCCTCCATCGCGGCCGCCTGCCGCGCGTCGAAGCCGAGGTTTGCGAGCGTGAGATCGGGCGGCAGCGTTTCGAGCCGCCGCAGCACGAGCTTTTCGCCGAACAGCGTGGGCAGCGAACTGACGCGATAGTCGCCCCGCATGCCGCCGTCGATCGCGATGCGCAGCCGGCCGTCCTGCGGGAGCCGCCGTTCGGCGATGTCCATGCGCGAGAGCACCTTGATCCGGGTGACGAGCGCATCGCGCAGGTGCAGCGGTGGCCGCGCGTGTTCATGCAGCACGCCGTCGATGCGCAGACGGATGCGCCAGCCGGCTTCGAACGGCTCGACGTGGATGTCCGACGCGTCGCGCACGCGCGCCGCGTGCAGCGTGTCCGTCAGCAGCCGTACGGCGGGGGCATCGTCGAGTTGGGCCGCATCGAGTGCATGGGGCGCGGCGGTGGGCGGCGCGTCGGCGGGCGCGGGCGCCGATTGCGCGTGCAGCGACGCCGCTGAGGAAGGGAAGTGCATGTGAGCCGGCATGTTGGCCGCCTGTTGACCGTGATGCGCAGATGATCGCGCGTCGCGGGCGGCGCCGGCAGTCGGCCGTTCGGCCAGGGCCTGTGATTGGCGCGAGCGGGCCCTAGCGCGACGCGGCGCGACCGGCGCGCGCGCCGCGCGGCTTGAAGAGCTTGACGGTGCGTACTGCCTGATCGTCGCTGCGCATCACCTCGAGCATCACGTCGCCGATTTTCAGGCACACGTCGTCTTCCGGAATTTCCTCGAGGATCTCGAGCACGAGTCCGTTCAGCGTCTTCGGGCCGTCGGTCGGCAGCTTCAGGTGCAGCCAGCGGTTCAGTTCGCGCAGCGGCATGCTGGCCGAGACGATGCATTCGCCGTTCTCGTCCCATCCGCCCGCGCGCTCGCTGCGCGGCATCGACGTCGTGAATTCGCCGATCAGTTCCTCGATGATGTCCTCGGGCGTGACGAGCCCTTCGAGTTCGCCGTACTCGTTGACGACGAGCGCGGTGCGCTGGCGGGTTTCCTGGAAGAACTGCAACTGCTGGACCACCGGCGTGCCGGACGGCACATAGTATGGTTCGGCGAGCAGCGCACGTAGCGTCTCACGGTCGAAATCCTGGTTGTGCAGCGCGGTGAGCGTCTTGCGCACGTGCAGCACGCCGAGCACCTTGTCGATGTCGCCTTCGTAGACGACGAGCCGGTTGTGATAGCAGGTTTCGAGCTGATGCAGGATGTCGTCGAGCGGCGCGTGGAAGTTGAGCGACTCGATCTGGCGGCGCGGCACCATCACGTCGTCGACCGTGATGTTCTCGAGGTCGAACAGGTTGAGCAGGATGCTGCGGTGCTTGGTCGGCATGAAACTGCTCGATTCGAGCACGATGGCGCGCAACTCGTCGGCCGACATCCGCTGGTCGCGGCCCTTTTTCGTGTTGATGCGCAACACCCACAGCACGCCGTTCGCGAGCGCGTTGACGAACCACACGACCGGCTTGAACACGCGCATCAGCGGTGCGATCACGAGGCTCGCGGGCAGCGCGATGCGTTCGGGGAACGTCGCGCCGACGATCTTCGGCGCGATTTCCGCGAACACGATGATCAGGAACGCGACGACACCGGTCGCGATCGACAGCGCGAGGTTGTTGCGCCCGAACGTATGGAGCGCGAGCGACGTCGTGAGGACCGGGATGATCGTGTTGAACAGGTTGTTGCCGATCAGGATCACGCTGAGCAGTAAGTCAGTGCGCGTGAGCAGCCCCTGCGTGGTTTTCGCGCCGAGTACGCCTTGACCTGCGAGATGCTTCAGCCGATGGCGGTTGAGCGCCATCATCGCGGTCTCGGAAATGGAAAAGAAGCTGGAACAGAGGAGAAGCAGGAAGACGGCGCCGATTTGCGCCCATAAGGGAATTTGGTCCACGCGTTGGAAAGGGCAGTGAAGGACAGGGATGGGGGAAATATAGCAGAGGCCGGCGACCGCGATGTGTCGCGCGCGACACGCGGGGCTCGCGGCGGCCGGACGAAAAAAAACCGTGCACGCGGTGCACGGTTTTTTAAATCTGGTCGGGGTGAGAGGATTCGAACCTCCGGCCTCTACGTCCCGAACGTAGCGCTCTACCAGGCTAAGCTACACCCCGATTTTTGCTCTTCGGACTTCGCCGTCTTCGTTAAGAATCGCTGCGTCGTCACAAGCAAGAACGTAACTATAACGATGTTTTTTCTAAAAGGGAATACTTCGATGAAGAAAATTTTCGAGACAAGGCATCGCTTCGCGTCCGCGGCGTGTTTACGATTGCCGCGACGTCGAGTATGAGCACAACCCGAGCAGGCTTTCCTTGTAAATCGAATCGGGGAACGCGGCAATCGCCGCGGCTGCCGCCTGCGCTTCCTGGCGTGCACATTCGAGCGTGTGATCGAGCGCGCCCGAACGCGTGATCGCTTCGAAAATCGTGTCGAAGCGATCGGTGCCGCCCTGTTCGATCGCCTCGCGTGCGAGCGCCGACTGTTCGGGCGTGCCGCGTTCGATCAGATAGATGAGCGGCAGCGTCGGCTTGCCTTCGCGCAGGTCGTCGCCGGCATTCTTGCCCATCGCCTCGGCCGTGCCTGCATAGTCGAGCCAGTCGTCCATGATCTGGAACGCGGTGCCGATCCGGCGGCCGTATTCGGCGGCTGCCGCCTCGGTCGGCGCATCGGCGCCCGCGAGCACCGCGCCCAGGCGCGCCGACGCCTCGAACAGCTTGGCCGTCTTGTAGCGGATCACCTGCATGTAGCGCGTTTCGTCGACGTCCGCGTCGTGCATGTTGAGGAGCTGCAGCACCTCGCCTTCCGAAATGATCGTCGTCGCTTCGGACAGGATCTCCATCACGCGCATCTTGCCGACGCCGACCATCATCTCGAACGAACGCGAGTAGAGGTAGTCGCCTACCAGCACGCTCGCCGCGTTGCCGAACAGCGCATTGGCGGTCTGGCGGCCGCGGCGCAGCTCGGATTCGTCGACGACGTCGTCATGCAGCAGCGTGGCCGTGTGGATGAACTCGACGACGGCGGCCAGCACGTGCCGCTGGTGCGACGTTTCGCCGAGCGCGCCGGCGACGAGCAGCAGCAACGCCGGACGCAGCCGCTTGCCGCCCGCGCCGATGATGTACTCGGCGATCTGGTTGATCAGCAGCACGTCGGACGCGAGGCTTTGCCGGATAACGCGATTCACCTGCTCCATGTCGCTGGTGATCGGGGCGAGCAGGTGGGCGGCGCTGAGGGTGGGGGAGGCGGTGGACGACGACATGATGATGGAATTGGGTGATGCGGCGGATTATAAGTCGAATCCGCGATATGCCGGTCTGTCAGACGTAGCAGCGGCGCGATTTTGACCGTCCGGCCGAGGCCCGCGCGCGGCAATCGTCGATCGGCTTTGACTTGGGTGCTAACCCCATGTATAATCACGTGTTTTCCGCGCGTGGTGTGCGGAAAAATTGGATCCAGAGTGAGGTTCTCAATGTACGCGGTCATAAAAACCGGCGGCAAGCAGTACAAGGTTGCCGTTGGCGAAAAACTCAAAGTAGAACAGATACCGGCTGACATTGACGCTGAAATCACGCTCGACCAGGTTCTCGCAGTGGGCGAAGGCGAATCGATTAAGTTCGGTGCGCCGCTGGTCAGTGGGGCTTCCGTCAAGGCCACCGTTGTGTCGCACGGTCGTCATGCCAAGGTCACCATCTTCAAGATGCGTCGCCGGAAGCACTACCAAAAGCATGGCGGCCACCGCCAGAACTACACTGAGCTGCGCATCGACGCGATCAACGCGTAAGCGCCTCGGTTAAGGAGCAATCAGATGGCACACAAAAAGGCAGGCGGCTCTTCCCGGAACGGCCGCGACTCCGAGTCGAAACGTCTCGGCGTGAAAGTGTACGGCGGCCAGGCAATCAATGCCGGCGGCATCATCGTGCGTCAGCGCGGTACGCGCATGCACGCTGGCGAGAACGTCGGCATGGGCAAGGATCACACCCTGTTCGCGCTGGTCGACGGTCACGTCAAGTTCGCGACGAAGGGCGCGGACAAGAAGCATCTGGTCATCGTCGTCCCGGCGGCTGCCTAAGTCAGGCACCCACGGGCTTCGTAGCCGAAAGGCCCCGCAGTCTTCGCGGGGCCTTTTTTATTGGGTCGCCGCCCGCCGGTGCGGGCCGGCGACCCTCGCGCAACCGGCGTACGATCGGCCGAACGGCAGATTGTTCAAGCGTGCCGGCGCGCGGCACAATAGCGGAAATACTGGGCGGAGTGACGAATGAAGTTCATTGACGAAGCACGAATCGAAGTCATCGCCGGCGACGGAGGCGATGGCAGCGCGTCGATGCGCCGCGAGAAATTCGTCCCGTTCGGCGGGCCGGACGGCGGCGACGGCGGCCGGGGCGGCAGCGTTTACGCGATCGCCGACCGCAACATCAACACGCTGATCGACTACCGTTACGCGAAGAAGCACCTCGCGCGCAACGGCGAAAACGGCCGCGGCTCCGATTGTTATGGCAAGGGCGGCGACGACGTCACGCTGCGCATGCCGGTCGGCACGATCATCAGCGACATGGATACCGGCGAGCTGATCGCCGACCTCACCGAGCACGACCAGCAGGTGATGCTCGCGCAGGGCGGCGCCGGCGGCCTCGGCAACCTGCATTTCAAGTCGAGCACGAACCGCGCGCCGCGCCAGAAGACGGACGGCAAGCCGGGCGAGCGGCGCATGCTGAAGCTCGAGCTGAAGGTGCTCGCCGACGTCGGGCTGCTCGGCATGCCGAACGCGGGCAAGTCGACCTTCATCTCGTCGGTGTCGAACGCGAAGCCGAAGATCGCCGACTACCCGTTCACGACGCTCGCGCCGAATCTCGGCGTGGTGCGGGTCGGCCCGAGTAAGAGCTTCGTGATCGCCGATATCCCGGGGCTGATCGAGGGTGCGGCCGAAGGCGCGGGCCTCGGGCATCAATTCCTGCGTCACCTGCAGCGTACCGGCGTGCTGCTGCATCTGGTCGATCTCGCGCCGTTCGACGAAAGCGTCGATCCGGTCGCGGAGGCGACGGCGATCGTCGGCGAACTGCGCAAATACGACGAAGCGCTCTACGAGAAGCCGCGCTGGCTCGTGCTCAACAAGCTCGACATGGTGCCGGAAGACGAGCGCGAGGCGCGCGTCGCGGATTTCCTCGACCGCTTTGGCTGGGACGGCCCCGTGTTCGAGATCTCGGCGCTGACGGGCCAGGGCTGCGAAGCGCTGTGCTACGCGATCTACGACTACCTGTCCGAACATTCGGACGCGCATCGCGCGGCGGAGGCGGAAGATCTCGCGGCGGACGTGCGATTCCGCGATGCGCCGCCGGCGAAGGGCGGCGCGGCCTCGGGCGACGACGCCTGAACGGTTAGGTCACGCGCCGGGCGTGCCGCCCGGCGTCGGCGTTCAATCGCGCCCGGCGGGCCGGCATCAGATACAGGAGACAGTGCAGGATGCGTTCGATCATCGCGGATTCGAAGCGATTGGTGGTGAAGGTGGGCTCCAGCCTCGTGACCAACGACGGCAAGGGGCTCGATCATGCTGCAATCGGCCGCTGGGCAGCCCAGATCGCCGCGTTGCGTGCGCAGGGCAAGGAAGTCGTGCTCGTCAGTTCGGGCGCGATTGCCGAAGGCATGCAGCGGCTCGGCTGGAGCAAGCGGCCGCGGGAAATCGACGAGCTGCAGGCCGCCGCCGCGGTCGGCCAGATGGGGCTCGCGCAAGTCTACGAGAGCCGCTTCACCGAACACGGCATCCGCACCGCGCAGATCCTGCTCACGCACGCCGATCTGGCGGATCGTGAACGCTACCTGAATGCGCGATCGACGCTGCTCACGTTGCTGCGGCTCGGCGTCGTGCCGATCATCAACGAAAACGACACGGTCGTCACCGATGAAATCAAGTTCGGCGACAACGATACGCTCGGTGCGCTCGTCGCGAACCTGATCGAAGGCGATGCGCTGATCATCCTCACCGACCAGTCGGGGCTGTTCACCGCCGATCCGCGCAAGGACCCGAACGCGACGCTCGTCGGCGAGGCCAATGCGGGCGCGCCGGAGCTCGAGGCGATGGCGGGCGGGGCCGGCTCGAGTCTCGGCCGCGGCGGGATGCTGACCAAGATCCTCGCGGCGAAGCGTGCGGCCCACAGCGGCGCGAATACCGTGATCGCGAGCGGCCGGGAGGGCGACGTGCTCGTGCGTCTGGCGGCCGGCGAGGCGATCGGCACGCAACTGATCGCCCGTACCGCGCGGATGGCGGCGCGCAAGCAATGGATGGCCGACCATCTGCAGGTGCGTGGCCACGTCGTGATCGATGCGGGCGCGGTCGAGAAGCTGACGGCCGGCGGCAAGAGCCTGCTGCCGATCGGCGTGATCGACGTGCAGGGCGCGTTCGCGCGCGGCGAGGTGATCGCGTGCGTGGGCCCGGATGGGCGCGAGGTGGCGCGCGGGCTCACGAACTACAGCAGCGCGGAAACGAAGCTGATTCACCGCAAGCCGAGCGGCGAGATCGAGACCGTGCTCGGCTACATGCTGGAGCCCGAACTGATTCACCGCGACAACCTCGTGCTGGTGTGATCGCCGGCCACGTGCCGTCGTTCAAATGAAAAAGCCCGCGCGATGCGGGCTTTTTCGTGCGACAGGACGATGCGGGCAACCCGCATCGCGTGCCGTCAGCGCAACTGCGTCATCGCGGTGCGGTGGAACCGGATGTTTTCGAGGATCTGCCGGGTCGAGCCCTGCGGCATCTTGTTCGCGCAGAAGTAGTCCTGGTAGAGCGCGGAGTGGTAGGCGTTCAGTTCGCCGTTCTCGATGCGCCGCCAGTCGTTCTCGACGGTGCGATCCCAGCCGTTGTGGTCGGAGTTCAGGCCGGCGTACTGGCGCCACTCGTAGGTGTCGCAGCGGATGCCTTCGTAGTTCACGTTGCGCGCACCGGCCGGGCTCGTGACGACGACTGCGTAGCGCACGACGCCGTCGCTGCCGACCTCGAGCGACTTCGCATCGACGAAGAACTTCAGCGGCGTATTCTGCGACACGTTGAACGGCAGAAGATCGCCCGTTTGCGGCAGCGGCGGCAGCGTGTCGACGGCGTTTTCCTTCCAGGTTCCCTGACGGTCGAGCAGGTACACGAACTCGCTGTCATCCTTGTTGGACGGCGCTTTCGAGTTCGCGCAGCCGGCCAGGGCGGCGATCGATGCGAGCGCGAGAGCAATCGCTTTCAATATGCATTCCTCGTAAAAAAAGGGCGCGACACCAAGGTCGCGCCCGGTCATGCAGTCCGACTCGTCATTTGCCGACGATCACGTGGGGCGGCATCTCGTCGAGCGTGCCCGCTTCCACTTCGATCTCCGAACAGACTACCGATGTGTCGACAATCGTCAGCGTCTGGGCCTGCGCGCCAATGACGCGCGGATAGCGCGACACACGCGGCCCGCGCGGCTTCTCGGCTCGCTGCGCCGGGCGGCGCAGGAAGCGCGACAGTTCCGTCAGCGCCAACTGATAGACATCCCGCTTGAACTCGATCACCGCATCGAGCGGCACCCAATACTCGTTCCAGCGCCACGCATCGAACTCCGGGTGGTCGGTCGCGCGCAAGCAAATGTCGCAATCGCGTCCAACCATCCGCAGCAGGAACCAGATCTGCTTCTGGCCGCGGTAATGACCGCGTACTTCGCGTTTGATGAACTTGTCAGGCACCTCGTAACGCAACCAGTCGCGGGTGCGGCCGATTATCTTGACGTGTTCCGGATGCAGGCCCGTTTCCTCGTGCAGTTCCCGGTACATTGCCTGCATGGGGGTCTCGCCGTACTTGATCCCACCTTGAGGAAACTGCCAGGAATGCTCGCGGAGCCGCTTGCCCCAAAACACCTCGTTGCGCGCGTTCAAGAGGATGATGCCGACGTTCGGGCGAAAGCCTTCACGATCCAGCATACAACCACCTTCGAATCCTTTAAAATTGCTTTGATTATAAACAGATAACGGGCGCTGCGCACCGTGACGGAGCGAATCCGCGCGGGGTACACCGGCTGAATTGTCCCTGATTAGTCTGCTACGTCATCTGCGCCATCGTCGTTCGCGGCGCGTCGCTTTTTTCACCTTGAAACTTTTTCGGGCGCCCCGCCTGGGGGCGCCGTTTTTGGAACCGTGCGCATGAAAGCTTCCCGTTTCTTTATCGGCACCCTGAAAGAGGCACCCGCCGACGCAGAGATCGTCAGCCACAAGCTGATGGTCCGCGCCGGCATGATCCGTCGCGTCGCCGGCGGCATCTACAACTACCTGCCGGTCGGCCTGCGTTCGATTCGCAAGGTCGAGGCGATCGTGCGCGAGGAAATGAACCGGGCGGGCGCCATCGAGCTGCTGATGCCGGCCGTGCAGCCGGCCGAGCTGTGGCAGGAGTCGGGCCGCTGGGAGCAGTACGGCCCCGAGCTGCTGCGCTTCAAGGACCGCAAGGACAACGACTTCGTGATCGGGCCGACGCACGAGGAAGTCGTCACCGACATCGCGCGCAACCAGATCAAGAGCTACCGGCAGATGCCGGTGAACTTCTACCAGATCCAGACGAAGTTCCGCGACGAGATCCGTCCGCGCTTCGGCGTGATGCGCGGCCGCGAATTCATCATGAAGGACGCGTATTCGTTCGACAAGGACGCAGCCGGCCTGAACGAGTCGTACCGCAAGATGTATGACGCGTACGTGCGCATCTTCACGCGCCTGGGCCTCGAGTTCCGCGCGGTCGCGGCCGACAGCGGCTCGATCGGCGGCAACTTCTCGCACGAGTTCCACGTGATCGCCGACACCGGCGAGGACGCGATCGCGTACTGCCCGACGTCCGAATTCGCGGCGAACGTCGAGGCGGCCGAAGCGCTGCCGCTGATTGCCGAGCGCGCGGCGCCGGCCGAAGCGATGGAAAAGGTCGCGACGCCCGGCAAGGCGAAGTGCGAGGCCGTCGCCGAACTGCTGTCGATCCCGCTCGAACGCACGATCAAGTCGATCGTGCTCGCGACCGACAACGAAGGCGCCGAGCCGACCATCTGGCTCGTGATGCTGCGCGGCGACCACGACCTGAACGAGATCAAGGTGTCGAAACTGCCGGGCCTGAAGAACCACCGCTTCGCGACCGAGCAGGAAATCGTCGAGTGGTTCGGCACGCCGCCGGGCTATCTCGGCCCGGTCGGCACGAAGAAGCCGGTGAAGGTGATCGCCGATCGCACGGTCGCGAACATGAGCGACTTCGTCGTCGGCGCGAACGAGGTCGACTATCACATCGCGGGCGTGAACTGGGGCCGCGACCTGCCGGAGCCGGAGGTCGCCGACGTGCGCAACGTGAAGAAGGGCGATCCGTCGCCGGACGGCCAGGGCGCGATCGACATCTGCCGCGGCATCGAAGTTGGCCACGTGTTCCAGTTGGGCACCAAGTATTCGGAAGCGATGGGCGCGACGTTCCTCGACGAGTCGGGCAAGCCGCAGCCGATGCTGATGGGCTGCTACGGCGTCGGCATCACGCGCATTCTCGGCGCGGCGATCGAACAGAACTTCGACGAGAAGGGCATCATCTGGCCCGAGTCGATCGCGCCGTTCGAGGTCGTGCTGTGCCCGATGGGCTATGACCGCAGCGACATGGTGCGCGAGACGGCCGACAAGCTGTACGCGGAACTCGTCGCGGCCGGCATCGACGTGATCCTCGACGATCGCGGCGAGCGCCCGGGCGTGATGTTCGCCGACTGGGAGCTGATCGGCGTGCCGCATCGTCTCGTGATCGGCGAGCGCGGCCTGAAGGAAGGCAAGATCGAGTACCAGGGCCGCCGCGACGCCGAAGCGACGCTGCTGCCGGCCGACACGGCCGCGGCGACGGTCGCCGAGAAGATCCGCGCCGCGCTCGCGCACTAAGCGCGGCGACCGGGCGACACGATGGAATACACGTTCCTGTCGGCCACCGTGCTCCTCGTGCTGATCACGGATCCGCTCGGCAACATTCCGCTGTTCATTACGGCGATGCGGGATGTGCCGCGCGAGCGGCGCGTGAAGCTGATTCTGCGCGAAGTGGGGATCGCGTTCGTGATCCTGCTGTTCTTCATGCTGGTCGGCGACCGCTTCCTGCGGATGATGAGCCTCACCGACCTGTCGCTGCGGCTCGGCGGCGGGATCGTGCTGTTCCTGATCGCGCTGCGGATGATCTTCCCGCACCCGGACGGCGCGCTCGGCAGCGATCCGCGCGCAGGCGGCGAGCCGTTCATCGTGCCGCTCGCGATTCCGGCGCTGGCCGGGCCGTCCGCGCTCGCGACGGTGATGCTGCTGACGTCGCAGGCGCCCGGCAAGATGCTCGAGTGGGTCGGCGCGCTGACGGTCACGATGCTCGTCTGCGCGATCACGCTGGTGCTGGCCGAACGGATCCAGCAGTGGCTCGGCGAAAGGACGGTCGCGGCGTTCGAGCGGCTGATGGGGCTCGTGCTGGTCGCGATCTCGGTCGAGATGCTGCTGGCCGGCATCCGCGCGTTCGTGCACCAGTTGTAACCAACGCAGGCGGCGCGCGCAAAAAAGCGGCGCTCCGGGAAACCGGAGCGCCGCTTTCTATTGATATAGCGGTATGGCGCGGACAGCGCGGCGATCAGACGTTCGCGGTCAGCGCGCGGATCGTCGGCAAGTTGCGCCAGTAGCCCTTCGCGTCCATCCCGCAGCCGAACACATAGCGGTCCGGCACCGAGAAGCCGCAGAAATCGGGGTGCAGCGGTTTCGCCTTCGCGAGCGTCTTCTCGCACAGCACGGCCGACATGAAGCGCTTTGCGCCCATGTCGAGGATCCGGTCGCGGATCGCGGCCATCGTCTCGCCTTCGTCGAGGATGTCGTCGAGCACGAGCACGATGCGATCCTTCACCGATTCGCGCGGCGCGACGCGCCAGTGCATCTCCGGGCTGCCTTGTGTCGTGTTGCGATAGCGGGTCAGGTGGATGTAGTCGAATTCGAGCGGGAAATCGAGATGCGGCAGCAGCATCCCGGTAAACACCGCGGCGCCGCCCATCACCGAGAGAACGAGCGGGAACGCGTCGCCGATCTCGGCGCGGATCGCGTCGGCCATCTTCGAGATCGACGCGTTGACGGCGTCGGCCGAGACGATCTCTTCGGAGTGGTCGAAAATGTGGAGGGCTTCTTCGCGGTTCATGTGTTCTGGCGGGCAGTCGGTATACAAATAAGGATGAAGCAGAACGGCCAGCGCGCGCTACGGCAAAAACCCGCGCGCCGGCCGACGGACGGAATCAGCGCATGCCGGGCATCATGCCTTTCAGGCCGCGCATCATCTTCTGCATGTTGCCGCCCTTCAGCTTCTTCATCATCGTACGCATCTGGTCGTACTGGTTCAGCATCCGGTTGACTTCCTGCACCGGCACGCCGGCGCCGGCCGCAATGCGGCGCTTGCGCGTCGCCTTGATGATTTCGGGTTTCGCGCGCTCGGCGGGCGTCATCGAGCTGATGATCCCTTCCATCCGGCGTATCGACTTCTCCGCCTGGCCCATGTCGGCGCCGGCCGCCGCCTGCTGGAACTGCGCGGGGAGTTTATCCATCAGCGAGGACAAACCGCCCATGTTCTTCATCTGGGAGATCTGCGCGCGGAAATCGTTCAGGTCGAAATCGCCGCCCTTCTTGACCTTGTCGGCGAGCTTCTGCGCGGCCTGCACGTCGACGCCGCGCTGCGCTTCCTCGACGAGCGCGAGGATGTCGCCCATGCCGAGGATCCGGTTCGCCATCCGGTCGGGGTGGAACACCTCGAGGCCGTCGAGCTTCTCGGCGACGCCGACGAACTTGATCGGCTTGCCCGTGACGTGACGCACCGACAGCGCGGCGCCGCCGCGCGAATCGCCGTCGAGCTTGGTCAGCACGACGCCGGTGAGCGGCAGCGTGTCGTTGAACGCCTTCGCGGTGTTGACGGCATCCTGGCCGAGCATCGCGTCGACGACGAACAGCGTTTCGGCCGGCTTCAGCACGCCGTGCAGCGCGGCGATTTCCTGCATCATCGCCTCGTCGATGCCGAGGCGGCCGGCCGTGTCGACGAGCAGCACGTCATGGTAGTGGCGCTTCGCCCAGTCGACGGCCGCGAGCGCGATGTCGACGGGCTTCTGGTCCGGCGTGGACGGGAAGAAGTCGGCGCCGACCTGCTCGGTCACCGTTTTCAGCTGCATGATCGCGGCCGGGCGATACACGTCGCACGACACCGTGAGCACCTTCTTCTTGTACTTCTCGCGCAGCAGCTTCGCGAGCTTGCCCACGGTCGTGGTCTTGCCCGCGCCCTGCAGGCCGGCCATCAGGATCACGGCGGGCGGCGTGACCGCGAGATTCAGCTCGGCGGCCTTGCCTTCGTAGTCGCCGCCGATCACGGCGGTCAGTTCCTTCTGGACCACGCCGACGAGCGCCTGGCCCGGCGACAGGCTGCTGATCACTTCTTCGCCGAGCGCCTTTTCCTTGACCTTGGCGATGAATTCGCGAACGACCGGCAGCGACACGTCGGCTTCCAGCAGCGCGAGACGCACCTCGCGGAGCATCTCCTGCGTGTTCGCCTCGGTGAGCCGGGCCTCGCCGCGCAGCGTCTTGACGACGCGCGCCATCCGTTGAGTGAGATTGTCGAGCATGGGGAGCGATGGACAGTGGGGCCCGAAGGCGCGGCGGAACCGAACAAAGGGAGCCGTCGCGAGGAGGGGGCCTAGTGTAAACTTCGAACATGGATATTGTACTGTATGCCCTCACCGCATTCCTGTACGGCGGCCTCGCCGTCGCAGGCTGGCGCACGCACCGCCAGGGCGCGACGCCGCTCGTCGCGAGCGTGCCGGCCGTGCCGGTCCCCGCGTCGGCCGCGTCCGGGATGAGCGGGGCCGGCCGCGCGCTGCTGTTCGCCGCGCTGCTCGCGCACGGCGTGCTGCTCCACATGACGATCTTTCCGAACGACGCGATGGTGTTCGGCTTCGCGTTCGCGCTGTCCGCGATGTTCTGGCTCGGCGCCGGCATCTACTGGATCGAGAGCTTCTTCTTCCCGCTCGACAGCCTGCGCCTGCTGGTGCTGCCGCTCGCGTGCGGCGCGTCGCTGCTGCCGCTGATATTCGGCGGCGTGCGGGTGCTGCCTTATGCCGCCGCGCCGCTGTTCAAGCTGCATTTCCTGATCGCGAACATCGCCTATGGGCTGTTCGCGATCGCCGCGCTGCACGCGATCCTGATGCTGATGGTCGAGCGGCGCCTGCAGTCGCTGCGCAACGGCGGGCGCGACGGCTCGACCGGCTGGATCGCGAGCTGGCTCGAAACGCTGCCGCCGCTGCTCACGCTTGAGAAGCTGTTGTTCCGCCTGATTGGCGCTGGCTTCGTGCTGCTGACGCTGACGCTCGCGTCGGGCATCCTGTTCAGCGAGCAGATCGACGCACGCGCGTTGCGGCTCGACCACAAGACCGTGTTCGCGATCCTGTCGTGGCTGATGTTCGGCGGCCTGCTGGTGGCCCGCAAGACGTCGGGTTGGCGCGGCCGCGGCGCCGCGCGCTGGGTGCTCGTGTCGTTCGCCGCGCTGCTGCTCGCGTATGTCGGCAGCCGGTTCGTTTTCGAGGTGCTGCTGCACCGCTCCGTGGTTTGACCGCAGGTTTCCGATGCGACAGATTCTTCTCCTGATCCTTCTCTTCTTCGCGGGTTCGTGGCTCGCGCGCAAGCTGCGTCACGCGCAGGAACAGGCGCAGGCGCGCGCCGGCCGCGGCGCCGGTTACGACGGCGCGCCCGGTGCCGGGGGTGGCGCCGCGCGCCCGAACGGCGACGTGCGGTCGCTGCCCGAGCCGATGGTGCGCTGTGCCGAATGCGGCGTGCACGCGCCGAAGGGCGACGCCGTCGCCGCGAGCGGCGAATACTTCTGCAGCGCCGAGCATGCGCAGCGCCACGCCACGCGCGTGAACGGCCGCGACGCGCGATGAGCGACGCGCCGGTGTTGTCGGTCGACGCGAACGGCTGGGTGCGCGAAGCGCGCCATGCGCCGTCGCCGAACTTCGAGGCGCGGCCCGCGGGGGCGGCGCCGACGCTCGTGGTCGTCCACAACATCAGCCTGCCGCCCGGCGAATTCGGCGGCGACGCGATCGAGGCGCTGTTCCTGAACCGCCTCGACTGCGATGCGCACCCCTATTACCAGCGCCACCTGCGCGGCGTGCGCGTGTCCGCCCATTTCCTGATCCGCCGCGACGGCGAGCTGGTGCAGTTCGTGTCGTGCGACGAGCGCGCGTGGCACGCAGGCTCGTCCGAGTTCTTCGGCCGCACGCGCTGCAACGACTTCTCGATCGGCATCGAGCTCGAAGGCGCGGACGACGTGCCGTTCGACGATGCGCAATACGCGGTGCTCGCCGCGCTCTCCCGCGCGCTCGCCGCGCGCTACCCGGTCGACGCGTTCGCCGGGCACTCGGACGTCGCGCCGGGCCGCAAGACCGACCCGGGCCCGCATTTCGATTGGCAACGCTTCGCGAGCGATGCCGGGTTTTCCGCCGAATACTTTCCTTTCCGTCAGCACTGATCGCGGGGTTTTTTGATCGGAGAAAGTTTTTTCTCCGATCAATGCCTTGCCGTGTCTGCGCGTGAGCGATGTCAAGTCCTCTATCGCAAATTATCCGTTTGGACGTCCTCCGAATGTCCACTATACTTGGTGCCAGTTGAGCAGTTCTGTACTAGATATAGTGTGTGTCGCAGGGGAAAACCCGAGCGGCACCGGCCGGCGGGCAACGCCGGCGAACAGGGTTCTCACGGCGGCGCGTCAGGCCGGGCGGTCCGGGCGTCGCGATCAGCGCAGCGAACATCGACGGGGCAGGGTACACATGACGAAGCACACGACCGGCTGGGTTGTCGCGCATCGACCGAACCGGCTTCCCCGGCGCATCGCTCGCCTCTTACCGCTCGCGCACCGCATTGCGCAGCGTTCGTTTTAATCCGCGGTTCTCTCCGCACCATCCAACACCAGGAGCTTTGCACATGCAAACCACCGACAACGCGACGTCCCAGTACGAGAGCGCCTCGAGCCGTCCGCTCGGCGGGACCGAACAGGGCGCGAAGGCGCTCGCGCCGCAGGCCACGTTCGCCGACTACAAGGTGATCCGCCGCAACGGCAGCGTGGTGTCGTTCGAACCTTCGAAGATCGCGATCGCGGTGACCAAGGCTTTCCTGGCCGTCAATGGCGGGCAGGGTGCGGCATCGGCGCGCGTCCGCGAGCAGGTCGAACAATTGACGCACAACGTCGTTCGCGCGCTCGTGCGCAGCCGCCCGAACGGCGGTACGTTCCATATCGAAGACATCCAGGACCAGGTCGAACTCGCGCTGATGCGCGGCGGCGAGCACAACGTCGCGCGTGCGTACGTGCTGTATCGCGAGAAGCGTCACCTCGAGCGCCAGCATGCGGGCGAGGAAGCGGCGGCAGCGGGCGGCGAGTCGACCACCGGCATCAACGTCGTCGACAACGGCGTCACGCGCCCGCTCGACCTGAACGCGCTGCGCGCGCTGATCGTGTCGGCGTGCGACGGTCTCGGCGCTGCGGTTAACCCTGACCCGATCGTCGCGGAGACGGTGAAGAACCTGTACGACGGCGTGCCGATGAGCCAGGTCTACGACTCGGCGATCCTCGCGGCGCGCACGATGATCGAAAAGGATCCGGCATACAGCCAGGTCACGGCCCGCATCCTGCTGCACACGATCCGTCGCGAGATTCTCGGCGAGGAAGTCGTGCAGGCCGAGATGTCGACCCGCTACGCCGAATACTTCCCGCAGTTCCTGAAGCGCGGCGTCGACGCCGGCCTGCTCGACGACAAGCTGCTGCAGTTCGACCTGAAGCGCCTCGGCGAAGCGCTCGACGCGAACCGCGACCTGCAGTTCGGCTACCTCGGCCTGCAGACGCTGTACGACCGCTACTTCCTGCACGTCGAAGGCACCCGCATCGAAATGCCGCAGGCATTCTTCATGCGCGTCGCGATGGGCCTGTCGCTGAACGAGATCGACCGCGAAACGCGCGCGATCGAGTTCTACAACGTGCTGTCGAGCTTCGACTTCATGAGCTCGACGCCGACGCTGTTCAACTCGGGCACGCACCGCTCGCAGCTGTCGTCGTGCTACCTGACGACGGTCGCGGACGATCTCGACGGCATCTATGAAGCGCTGAAGGAAAACGCGCTGCTGTCGAAGTTCGCCGGCGGCCTCGGCAACGACTGGACGCGCGTGCGCGCACTCGGCTCGCATATCAAGGGCACGAACGGCAAGTCGCAAGGCGTGGTGCCGTTCCTGAAGGTCGTGAACGACACGGCCGTCGCGGTGAACCAGGGCGGCAAGCGCAAGGGCGCGGTGTGCGCGTACCTCGAATCGTGGCACCTCGACATCGAGGAGTTCCTGGAGCTGCGCAAGAACACCGGTGACGACCGTCGCCGCACGCACGACATGAACACGGCGAACTGGATTCCCGACCTGTTCATGAAGCGCGTGATGGAAGGCGCCGACTGGACGCTGTTCTCGCCGTCGACCTGCCCGGACCTGCACGACAAGTTCGGCGCCGAATTCGAGAAGGCTTACACGGCTTACGAAGAGAAGGTCGCGCGCGGCGAGATCAAGCTGTTCAAGAAGATCCCGGCGCAGCAGCTGTGGCGCAAGATGCTCGGCATGCTGTTCGAGACGGGCCACCCGTGGATCACGTTCAAGGATCCGTGCAACGTGCGCTCGCCGCAGCAGCACGTCGGCGTCGTCCATTCGTCGAACCTGTGCACGGAAATCACGCTGAACACGAGCGACACCGAAATCGCGGTGTGCAACCTCGGCTCGGTGAACCTCGTCGCCCACCTGGTGAAGCAGGCCGACGGCAGCTACGCGCTCGACCACGACAAGCTCAAGCGCACGATCAGCGTCGCGATGCGCATGCTCGACAACGTGATCGACATCAACTACTACGCGGTGCCGAAGGCGCGTAACTCGAACCTGAAGCACCGCCCGGTCGGCATGGGCATCATGGGCTTCCAGGACTGCCTGCACCTGCTGCGCACGCCGTACGCGTCGCAAGAGGCGGTCGAGTTCGCCGACCGTTCGATGGAAGCCGTCTGCTACTACGCGTACTACGCGTCGACCGAGCTGGCCGAAGAGCGCGGCCGCTACTCGAGCTACCGCGGCTCGCTGTGGGATCGCGGCATCCTCCCGCAGGACACGCTGAAGCTGCTGACGGAAGCGCGCGGCGGCTACGTCGAGGTCGACACGTCGGAATCGCTCGACTGGACGACGCTGCGTTCGCGGATCGCCGCGCACGGCATGCGCAACTCGAACTGCGTCGCGATCGCGCCGACGGCGACGATCTCGAACATCATCGGCGTGTCGGCCTGTATCGAGCCGACCTTCCAGAACCTGTACGTGAAGTCGAACCTGTCGGGTGAATTCACGGTGGTGAACGAGTATCTCGTTCGCGACCTGAAGGAACGCGGCCTGTGGGACGAAGTGATGGTCGCCGACCTGAAGTACTTCGACGGCATGCTGTCGCGCATCGACCGCATCCCGGCCGACCTGCGCGCGATCTACGCGACCGCGTTCGAGGTCGATCCGACGTGGCTCGTCGAAGCGGCATCGCGTCGCCAGAAGTGGATCGATCAGGCGCAGTCGCTGAACATCTACATGGGCGGCGCGTCGGGCAAGAAGCTCGACGAGACGTACAAGCTCGCATGGCTGCGCGGCCTGAAGACGACCTACTACCTCCGCACGATGGCGGCGACGCACGTCGAGAAGTCGACGGTCGCACACGGCGCGCTGAACGCAGTGCCGACGGGCGGTGCGGGCGGCAGCGGCGGCGCGCAAGGCGCAGCGGGCGGCTTCGGTGCGGCCGGCGGCGGTGCGTCGTCGGGCGCGGTCAACGCGGCGCCGGCACTCGCGCCGGTCGAAGCAGACGGCCCGGTGTGCACGATGCGTCCGGGCGACCCCGGCTTCGACGAGTGCGAAGCGTGCCAGTAACGCAGTGCGCCTGACCTGAGAAGCAGGCCCGAGCGGCGCACACGACAATCGATCGAGGTTGAAGTGTGCGCCGCGCTCAACTAAAAAAATGATAAGGAATCTGTAGCGCGACACCTGCGTTGCAGGCAATGACAAGCGATCGAAACATCTCCGACGGCGTCGCGTTTCGATCGGCGTTCGATGCGTCGAGCGCACCTCGCGATACAAGCGCGACTCACGTCGCGCGCTGCATGAACGACGATGCGTTGCTCAAAGTGTTGTATCGAGGTCGCAACGCGAATCGAAAAAAGGATTTTTCGTGAGCGAACCCTTTTATCGCTCAGGAAAAGATGGTACAAACCGTTCTAAATTGATGGTGAGAATTTATGCTCAACTGGGATGACGAGAAGACTGCCGTAACCCCCGCGAGCGGAGCGCAGCAAAACGCGATGCGCACCTCCGCCGGGATGGCTGTCGGAATGCAGGCTGCAACGCCTGCCGCCCATCAGGTCCGTGACATTTTCGAAGGCGATCTCGCGGTGCCGCCGCAAGCATCGGCTGTTCCCGCCGGCGGTACGGAAGCGCGGGTCAATGTCGCCGACAAGCGCATCATCAACGGCCAGACTGACGTCAATCAGCTGGTGCCGTTCAAGTACAAGTGGGCGTGGGAAAAGTATCTGGCCGGTTGCGCGAACCACTGGATGCCGCAGGAAATCAACATGTCCCGCGACATCGCGCTGTGGAAGGACCCGAATGGTCTGACCGAGGACGAGCGCCGCATCGTGAAGCGCAACCTCGGCTTCTTCGTGACGGCCGATTCGCTCGCGGCGAACAACATCGTGCTCGGCACGTACCGCCACATCACGGCGCCCGAGTGCCGGCAGTTCCTGCTGCGCCAGGCGTTCGAAGAAGCGATCCACACGCACGCGTACCAATACATCGTCGAATCGCTCGGTCTCGACGAAGGCGAGATCTTCAACGCGTATCACGAGGTCACGTCGATCCGCGCGAAGGACGAATTCCTGATCCCGTTCATTCATACGCTGACGGACCCGGCCTTCAAGACCGGCACGCTCGAAGCGGATCAGAAGCTGCTGAAGTCGCTGATCGTGTTCGCCTGCATCATGGAAGGCCTGTTCTTCTATGTCGGGTTTACGCAGATCCTCGCACTCGGCCGCCAGAACAAGATGACGGGTGCTGCGGAGCAATATCAGTACATCCTGCGCGACGAGTCGATGCACTGCAACTTCGGCATCGACCTGATCAACCAGATCAAGCTCGAGAACCCGCATCTCTGGACCGCGGAATTCCGCGCCGAGATCCGCGAGCTGTTCAAGCAGGCTGTCGAACTCGAATACCGCTACGCCGAGGACACGATGCCGCGCGGCGTGCTGGGTTTGAACGCGTCGATGTTCAAGAGCTATCTGCGCTTCATCAGCAACCGCCGTTGCCAGCAGATCGGCCTCGACCCGCTGTTCCCGAACGAGGAAAACCCGTTCCCGTGGATGAGCGAGATGATCGACCTGAAGAAGGAGCGCAACTTCTTCGAGACGCGTGTGATCGAGTATCAGACGGGGGGCGCGCTGTCCTGGGAATAACCCGCGGCAGCGAACCCGTTACATGATGGAGCAGCCGGTGGCCTCTCGGCCCTGGCCCAAGGTTTAGGAGCAAGAACGCCTGATGCAAAGCATGCCCGGTGCCTTAACGGCCCAACGATACGACAGGCACTTTGCGAACCCTTCAGTGGGATGGGCAAACTTCCCTCCGGAAAAAGCGGACGGCCGTGTGGCGGTCCGCTTGATCAAGCGATTAGGGGTAGCGGCGCGAGGTGCGCCGGCTACCGACTTGATTTGGCGCGCGAGGCCGGGCGGTCACGCGCGCCATACCGTATTCATTAGCGTAAGCGCGCGGTATCTGCGTACGCCGATGAATAGCCCGCTTCGAAGCGCACGTCCTGAACAGCGTCCGCGGGAAGCGGGTTTTGACGAAGGGTGTAGTTTGAACTGACTCTCATCTGAACCTGAAGGAGAACAACATGGCTACTGCCAAGAAGAAACCGGCTGCTAAGAAGGTTGCTGCCAAGAAGACCGTTGCGAAGAAGGCTGCTGCTCCGGCGAAGAAGGCCGCGGTGAAGAAGGTTGCTGCGAAGAAGGTCGCGGTGAAGAAGGTTGCCGCGAAGAAGGCAGCACCGGCGAAGAAGGCCGCTGCAAAGAAGGTCGCAGCCAAGAAGGTCGCAACGAAGAAGGTTGCAGCCAAGAAGGTCGCAGCGAAGAAAGTCGCGGTGAAGAAGGTTGCTGCAAAGAAGGCGGCACCGGCTAAGAAGGCCGCCGCGAAGAAGGTTGCAGCCAAGAAAGTCGCAGTGAAGAAGGTGGCTGCGAAGAAGGCCGCACCGGCGAAGAAGGCTGCTGCGAAGAAGGCTGCGCCGGCGAAGAAGGCTGCTGCCAAGAAGGCCGCGCCTGCGAAGAAGGCTGCCGCGAAGAAGGCTGCGCCCGCCAAGAAGGCTGCCCCTGCGAAGACGGCTGCCGCCCCGGCGAAGAAGGCTGCTGCCCCGAAGAAGGCCGTCGTGAAGAAGGCTGCACCGGCAACGACCGCGTCGACCGCATCGGTTGCGCCGGCATCGGGCGTGAAGACCGCGCTCAACCCGGCGGCGGCATGGCCGTTCCCGACCGGCAGCCGTCCGTAATCGCGGCTGAGCAGCATCACCCGGGCACTCACGTGGTGTCCGTGGGTTGAGTAGCGCTACTCAATCAGTCCCGCCATCTGGTTCAGGTGGCGGGATTTTTTTCGTCCGTATGAGTCGTCGCTGAGCCGCCGATAGGGTGCCGCTCGGCTGGCCGACGCGAGCGCCGACGAAGAAAACGGGCGGACGAAAAAAAACGCATGTGCGGCTTCGCACATGCGTTCGACCGCGGCTTGCGCCGCGTGCTGAGGATACTGGTTAGTGCGTGACGCGCGTGACGCCGCCGCTCGACAGCAGACGGACACGCTCGCCGGCGCGGAACGCTTCGCCGCTTGCCGCCTGCGTGATCGAGCGCAGATCGCCGTTGTCGAGGCGCACGGTGATTTCGACACCGTTCGCCGTGCTGAGGTTTTCGCCGACCGCGTTACCCGCCACCGCGCCGACGAGGCCGCCGGCGATCGCCGTCAGGATCGAGCCCTTGCCGCCGCCGATCGCGCTGCCCGCGACCGCGCCGAGTGCGCCGCCGCCGAGCGTGCCGATCGCGCTGCCGCCGCCGTCGGACTGGATGCGCACCGCACGGACGCTTTCGACCGTGCCCATGCGGACCGTCTGTTCGCGCTGCGCCTGGCCGACGCTATAGACATCCGCCGAACCGGGTGCCGTGAAGCAGCCGGCGAGGGACAGCGTGGCCGTCAGCATGGCCGCGAGCGTGAGGGTTTTTTTCGTCAACATCTTTGCTCTCCCACAATATTCATTTGAGACTGTAACCGAATGCAGTCTCGAAACGCGCGTCGATTTCGGCGCGCGTCAGTACGTAACTTTGGGGCCCCTGATGGGCGATCTTCAGCGAGCCCATCAGGCTCGCGAGGCGGCCGGTGGTTGCCCAGTCGAGGCCGTGCTCGATGCCGTAGAGCAGGCCGCCCCGGAAGGCGTCGCCGCAGCCGGTCGGATCGGCGATGCGCTCGGCCGGCACGACCGGAATCTGCTCCGCACCCTGCTTGTGGCGGATCGTCGCGCCGTGCTCGCCACGCGTGATGACGAGCGCATCGACCCGGCTGGCGATTTCATCTTCGGACCATCCCGTCTTGTCGCTCACCAGCTTGGCCTCGTAGTCGTTGACCGCAACGTAGGTCGCAAGTTCAATGCTGCGGCGCAGCGTCGCACCGTCGAACAGCGGCAGGCCCTGGCCCGGATCGAACACGAACGGCACACCGGCCTCGGCGAGCTCTTCCACGTGCTGCACCATCCCGTCGAAGCCGTCCGGGCCGACGATCGCGAGCTTGATGTCCGGCGCGTCGCCCGCGTGGTTCAGGTGCGATTGCATCATCGCGCCCGGGTGGAACGCCGCGATCTGGTTGTTGTCGAGATCGGTCGTGATCATCGCCTGCGCGGTGTACGTTTCGGGCAGCACGAGAACGTGGTCGCGGCGCAGGCCGAGCTGGTCGAGCCGGTCGAGATACGGCTGCGCATCCAGCGCGCCCATCGTCCCCATGATCCGCGCATCGCCGCCGAGCAGGTGCAGCGCATACCCGATGTTGCCCGCGCAGCCGCCGAATTCGCGGCGCATCGTCGGCACGAGGAAGCTCAGGTTGATGAGGTGCACCTGGTCGGGCAGGATGTGCTCGCGGAACCGCCCTTCGAAGGTCATGATGGAGTCGTAGGCGATCGAGCCGCAAATCAGCGTAGCCAAGGTGTGCGTTCCTGTAGAAATGAGGGGCCCTGCGCGACAACGCCGCGCGAAGGGCGCGGCGCGGCAGGGGAAAGCGGAAGAAAGCTTACTTCAGTGCGGCGAGCGCTGCATCGTAGTTCGGCTCGTCCTTGATTTCGCCGACGAGTTCCGCGTGGATCACCTTGTCCTGCGCGTCGAGCACGACCACCGCGCGTGCGGTCAGGCCGTTCAGCGGGCCGCTCGTCACGTCGACGCCGTATGCGTTCGCAAACGCGCGGCCGGTGCGGAACGTCGATGCCGTCACGACGTTCGCGAGGCCTTCGGTCGTGCAGAAGCGCGTGGCGGCGAACGGCAGGTCGGCGGACACGACGATCACGACCGTGTTGTCGAGCGACGACGCGGCTTCGTTGAACTTGCGGGTCGACGTCGCGCAGGTCGGCGTGTCGAGGCTCGGCACGATGTTCAGCACCTTGCGCTTGCCGGCGAAGCTGGCGAGCGACAGATCGGCGAGATCCTTGCCGACCAGCTTGAAATCGGCGGCTTGCGCGCCGACGGCCGGGAACGTGCCGGCGAGATCGATCGGGTTGCCACCCAGCGTAACTTTGCTCATGTTCGTGCTCCGAAATAGCGCGCCGCTCGGGCGCGCGGGTTGAGACGGGCGCGCAAGCGCGCCGCGGCGCGTCACGGATAGAAAATCTGGACGCGGAAATTCGAGGCGGGCGTGCCGTTCGTGTCGATGCGGACGACCATCGTCTGCGTCGTGCCGGGCGGCAGCCCGGCGTCGATCGGCGTGCCCGGGCGCACGTAGTCGCGCGGCGCGAGCACGCGGCGCACGGTGACGTGATTGGTGTCGTCGAGCAGCGTGAGTTCGAGCGACGGGTACGCGAGTGCGACGCGGTAGCGGTTCGTCAGCGGCACCTTCAGTTCGAGCTCGCGCGGGCCGTCGAGCTGGCGCAGGTCGGTCGCGTCGAGCCGCAGCCCGTCGATCGCGCGCGGCGGCGTGACCGTGCAGCCGAGCGGCGCGCACGCCTGCCGGAACCAGCCCTGCGTGACAGGCCAGTAGATCATCAGCGTTTCGCGTTGCCACCACGCCAGTTGCGCGACGAGCAGCCCGACCAGCGCGGCTGCGACGAGGCCGCCGAAAAAGCCGCCGAGCATCCCGCGTCGCTGCGGCGCGCGCGTCTCGCGCGTGACGGCGAAGTGCGGGCGGTCGTCGTCGGTCAGTGCGGCGGGGAAGGGGACGGCGGGTTGGGCGGCCGGTGGGGTGACGGTCGGGGCGACTGGTTCATCCGCTGCCGTTGCTCTCGCGGCGTTGTCGTGCCGGGAGAGGGTGTCGGGTTCCGATGCGGTTTCAGCTTCGGTGATGGCCGGTGCGGGCGTGAACGCGAAACGCGGTTCGCGCGGCGCGCGTTCGTCGTCCGGCGCCGCGAAGTGCGTGGGCACGACGGGTTCGTCCGGTTCGGCGGCAGTTTCCGTTTCGGGCGGCAGGTGAGCGACGAAGCGGGGCTCGCGCGGGTCGCGCTCGACCGGCGCGGGCAACGGCGCGGCTTCTTCGGTGTCGTGCGGTTCGTGCTGCGTTCGCGGCGAATGCGGTTCGGCCGGTTGCTCGACGGCTGCCGAGGCATCGAGCTCGGCCGGAGACGACGCGAACGGCTCGGGCGTACCCGACAGGTGGACGACGCCGGCTTCCGTGGAAGGAAGCGCGAGCGGTATCAACGGCTCGGTGCGCAAGGTTTCGACGCTGTGCTGCAGCGACGGATCGACGCCGGCGTCGAGCCACGGCGCCCACATGTCCCAGCCTTCCGGCTTGTAATCGGCGCCGGTCGGCAATTCGGGCGGCGCGTCGGCGGTGAACAGCCGAGCCGGGGCGGCCTGCTGGTGTGCGTTGCCGCCGTGCGGCGCGGCGGCTGGTTCGGTCAATGCCGGCTCGGGCTGCTGCGCGTGTTCGGGAACGAGCGATTCGGCGGCGTTGAAGACTTCGTGGCAATGGCCGCAGCGCACGAGCCCCTGATGCAGCGAGAGCTGTTCCTGCTGCAGCCGGAAGACGGTTTCGCAATGAGGGCAGCGCGTCGCAAGAAGCATGTCGAGCCGGGCGGCCTGCTGGCCAGAGTGAAGGACAGCGCTATTCTAATGGCTTTCGCGCCGGGTTCCGGCAAGGCATACCCAACCTTCGTGTTCGCGCCAGACCGAGATGTCGACGTAGCGCGCATAAACGGCCGCGACTTCGTCCGCCTGGCGCGCGAGCACGCCCGACAGCGCGATGCGCCCGCCTGGCTTGACCTTCGATGCGAGCATCGATGCCATCAGCTTCAGCGGGTTCGACAGGATGTTCGCGACGACGATGTCGAATTCGCCGTCCGGGCATGCATCGGGCAGCCCGTACGTGACTTCCGCCCGATTGCGCTCGCTGTTCTGGCGCGCCGATTCGACCGCTTGGGGGTCGATGTCGATGCCGATCACGGGGTTCGCCCCGCATTTCTTTGCGAGGATCGCGAGAATGCCCGAGCCGCAACCGTAGTCGAGCACCGACTGGCCTGGCTCCACCGACTGCTCGAGCCACTCCATGCACAGACGGGTCGTGGGATGGCTGCCGGTGCCGAATGCGAGGCCGGGGTCGAGTTCGAGGACGAGCGCATCGGGATCGGGCGCATCGTGCCACGACGGCACGACCCAGATCCGCTCGCCGATCGGGATCGGCTCGAACTGCGACTGCGTGAGCCGCACCCAGTCCTGCTCCTCGACTTCGCGCACGACGAACTTCGGCGTTTCGGCGAGGCCGATCTCGTTCGCGGCCGCCGCGAGCAGCACGGCCGGCTCGTGATCGGCGGACAACAGCGCGACCACGCGCGAGTGCTGCCACGCGGTGCGATCGGGCACGAGGCCCGGCTCGCCGAAGAGCGGCTGTTCGTCGGGCGTGTCGGCGTCGGCGTCCTCGACGGACACCGACAGCGCGCCGAGATCGAGCAGCGCGTCGGACAGGGCCTCCGCATGCTCGCGGGCCAGTTCGACGACGAGTTCGCGATAACTCATGCTTACGCTTCTTCCGGTGCGACCTGCTGCTTCTGCGCGAGCCGGTTTTCGAGGTAATGGATGCTGGTGCCGCCTTCGACGAACTTCGCGTCGATCATCAGCTCGCGGTGCAGCGGGATGTTGGTCTGGATGCCTTCGACGACCATTTCCGACAGCGCGATGCGCATCCGGCGGATCGCCTGCTCGCGCGTCGCGCCGTAGGTGATCAGCTTGCCGATCATCGAATCATAGTTCGGCGGCACGAAATAGCCATTGTAGGCGTGCGAATCGACGCGCACGCCGGGGCCGCCCGGCGTATGCCACGACGTGATCCGGCCCGGCGACGGCGTGAACTTGAACGGATCTTCGGCGTTGATCCGGCATTCGATCGCATGTCCGCGGAACTGGATGTCGCGCTGGCGCAGCGTGAGCTTCTCGCCGGCCGCGATGCGGATCTGTTCCTGCACGATGTCGACGCCGGTGATCAGTTCCGATACCGGGTGCTCGACCTGCACGCGCGTGTTCATCTCGATGAAGTAGAACTCGCCGTTTTCGTACAGGAATTCGAACGTGCCCGCGCCGAGGTAGCCCATCTTCTTGCATGCGTCCGCGCAGCGGTCGCCGATGCGGTCGATCAGGCGGCGCGGAATGCCGGGCGCCGGCGCTTCCTCGATCACCTTCTGGTGGCGGCGCTGCATCGAGCAGTCGCGCTCGCCGAGCCAGATCGCGTTCTTGTGCGCGTCCGACAGCACCTGGATCTCGATGTGGCGCGGGTTCTCGAGGAACTTCTCCATGTACACCTGCGGGTTGCCGAACGCACGGCCGGCTTCCTCGCGGGTCATGTTCACCGCGTTGACGAGCGCGGCCTCGGTGTGCACGACGCGCATCCCGCGCGCCGCCGCCGCCCGCCGCCTTGATGATGACCGGATAGCCGATCGCGCGCGCAATCTTGACGATCTCCTTCGGATCGTCCGGCAACGCGCCTTCCGAGCCCGGCACGCACGGCACGCCGGTCTTGATCATCGTCTGCTTCGCGGTGACCTTGTCGCCCATCATGCGGATCGTTTCCGGGCGCGGGCCGATGAACGTGAAGCCCGACTGCTCGACGCGCTCCGCGAAATCGGCGTTCTCCGACAGGAAGCCGTAACCGGGGTGGATCGCCTCGGCGTCGGTGACTTCCGCGGCGCTGATCAGCGCCGGCATGTTCAGGTAGCTCAGGTTCGACGGGGCCGGGCCGATACAGACGGCTTCGTCCGCGAGGCGCACGTACTTGGCTTCCTTGTCGGCTTCCGAGTACACGACCACCGTCTTGACGCCGAGTTCGCGGCACGCGCGCTGGATGCGCAGCGCGATTTCACCGCGGTTGGCAATGAGGATTTTTTCAAACATAGCGAGTATTCGTCTCTTCGAGGGGCGCGCGAACGGCGCCTGGCGAGCATCTCGGCGGCGCGCGGCCGGCAGGGCCGCGCGGCGGGCTTAGCCGATCACGAAAAGCGGCTGGCCGTATTCGACGGCCTGGCCGTTCTCGACGAGGATTTCCTTGATCACGCCGGCCTTGTCCGACTCGATCTCGTTGAGCAGCTTCATCGCTTCGATGATGCAGATCGTCTGGCCTTCCTTGACCGTGTCGCCGGCCTGCACGAACGGGTCGGCGCCCGGCGACGGCGCGCGATAGAACGTGCCGACCATCGGCGACGTCACGACGTGGCCCTGCGGGACGGCCGGTGCGGCGGCTGCCGGCGCAGCCGCGCCGTCGGTCGGCGGCGCGGCCGACGGAGCCGGCGCGCTGACTTGCGGGGCATACCCAGCCGTCGGCTGCACGTAGACCGGCGGCGCGTTCTTGACGATGCGCACCTTGCCTTCGCCTTCCGTCACTTCCAGCTCGGAGATGCCGGATTCGGAAACGAGGTCGATCAGAGTTTTCAGCTTACGAAGATCCATCGGGAATTCCCCTTTCAATACGTGAAAGCGCCGGTGAGGGGCCGGCGCTGAATCTAGATCGCGAAATCAGCCGCGCGACGCGCCTTGCAGCTTGTCCAGCGCGTACTCGAGCGCGTACAGATAACCTTTCCAGCCGAGCCCGCAGATCACGCCTTCGGCCTGGTCGGAAAAGTAGGAGTGGTGCCGGAACGCTTCGCGGCGATGCACGTTCGACAGGTGAATCTCGACGAACGGGATGCCGACGCCGGCGATCGCGTCCCGGATCGCAACGCTCGTGTGCGTGTACGCGGCCGGATTGATCAGGATGAAATCGGTCTGTTCCTCCCGCGCGGCCTGGATGCGGTCGACCAGCGCGCCTTCATGGTTGCTCTGGAACGACGACAGTTCGGCGCCGGCTTCCCGGGCGCGCGCGGCAAGCGCCTGATCGATCTGCGCGAGCGTGACGCGGCCGTACACCTCCGGTTCCCGGGTGCCGAGAAGGTTCAGGTTGGGGCCGTGCAGCACCAGCAATCGTGTCATGGTCGCTTCTATTTCTGCGGAATTGCGCGAACTTTAGCGCTATTTAGAGAAATTTGTCTAGTTTTGCCGAACGGCCAGGCGCGCCGGACCCGCAAGAATTACCGGTGCGGGCGCAAAGTATCGGCGAATTCACGCGAAATTGCGGCGATCGACCTGCAAATCGCCGCCAACGCGCGGGCTGCCGTTCGGGCAGATTACAGCGCGTCGAGCGTCTTTTTCAGCTCGGCCGGTTGGATTTGTCCCAATTTTGTCTCGCGGATCTTGCCGGTTTCGTCGATGACGACGGTAAACGGCAGCGCGCCGGCGGTATTTCCAAAATTGCGGGCCAGATCGGCGCCCGCATACCCGCTGACGAAAACCGGATAGTCGACCTTCACCTTCTGCAGGAAGTTCTTCACGTTCTGTTCGGAATCGACGCCGATTCCGACGAAACGGATGCCCTTCTGCTTGTACTGGTGCGACAGCGCGACGAGCTCCGGCATCTCCTCGACGCACGGGCCGCACCACGACGCCCAGAAATTGACCACGACTTTCTGGCCCTTGAAGGCCGCCAGCGTGGCCGGCTTGCCGTCGACGCCGGCGAGCGACGACGCCCACAGCTGGTCGACCGGGTTAAGGTGGGCGGCCGGCGCCGCGACCGCGACGCCGTCGTCGGCCGTGCCGCGGAACCAGTGGCCGGCGGCGATCCCGCCGGCAACGGCGGCGGCCGCGACTACCGCGAGCGCCAACTTGCGTTTCATCATCATCGTTGAATCATTCCGGTTCGGAAGGAGCGTGGCCTGCTTCGACGAGCGCGCGCAGCGCCGCGGCGTCCGCGCGGGCAACGCGGCCGCGCGCATCGGCCTTCACCGCGCCGCGCAGGTCGTCGCTCGCATACAGCGCGAGATGGATGCCGATCGCATCCACGTCGCGTCGCGGGCGCCACAGGAAACTGAGCGTCTCGACGTCGCCGCGGCCCGCGAAATGCCGCGTCTCGGACACGTCGTACTGGACGTTCTGATTCAGCAGGTAGATCGCGACGTCCTTCGGGTTGTCGGTGAATGCCTGCAAATGGATATCCGAATGCGCGTTCGCGGTGCCGTTCAGCACGGCGCCCGTCACATAAGGATGGAAATCGGCGAGCCGGCGCATCCAGTCGAGCGCGATCTCGCGCAGGCGGCGCAGTTCGTCCGGCTGCGTGTCGCTCTGGAACAGCGCGAGGTATTCGCGCAGTTCTTCCTCGATCTGGTCATTATCCGGCAGCCATTCGCCGGCAACGCGCACATCGCCCAGTAACTGGCGCGCGGCTTTGCGCTTCGCGCCGGCATAGTCCTGGCCGTCCTCCGCGATCAGGCGGGCGGCGGACTGGGCGATTTCCTCGCGGACGCGCCGCGGGTCGACAAGAGGTTTGCGAGACATGATCCGGCAATCATACTCGATCGCCACGCCGCCCGAGCACGGGCGCCGCGGCCCACCCTCCGAGGGCGCCGGCGCCGTTCGCGCGTATCGTTCGGGCCGCCGGGCATCGCAGGCCGTCAGTTACAATAGTGTTCTTTGTGTCGCGGCCAGGTCGTTGGCCGGGCGCCGGCCGCACGGCCTCGCCGGCGCGCCGCACACGCATCCTTTCCGAATCGACGGCGCCCGGCGGCGCGAAAGCATTCATCTATGCACATCCACATTCTTGGCATCTGCGGCACCTTCATGGGCGGTCTCGCCGTACTCGCGCGCGAGGCGGGCCACACGGTGACGGGTTGCGACGCGGGCGTCTATCCGCCGATGAGCACGCAGCTCGAGGCGCAGGGCATCACGCTGATCGAGGGCTACGGCGCCGAGCAGATCGACCTGAAACCGGACCTGTTCGTGATCGGCAACGTCGTCACGCGCGGCAATCCGCTGATGGAGGCGATCCTCGATCGCGGCCTGCCTTACGTGTCGGGCCCGCAGTGGCTCGGCGAGCACGTGCTCGCCGGCAAGTGGGTGCTCGCGGTCGCGGGCACGCACGGCAAGACGACCACGTCGTCGATGCTCGCCTGGCTGCTGGAAGACGCCGGGCTGAACCCGGGCTTCCTGATCGGCGGCGTGCCGCTGAACTTCGGCGTGTCGGCGCGGCTCACCGACTCGAGCTTCTTCGTGATCGAAGCGGACGAGTACGACACGGCATTCTTCGACAAGCGCTCGAAGTTCGTGCACTACCGGCCGCGCACCGCGGTACTGAACAACCTCGAATTCGATCACGCCGACATCTTCCCCGATCTCGCCGCGATCGAAACGCAATTCCATCATCTCGTGCGCACCGTGCCCGGCGTCGGGCGGATCGTCACGAACGGCCGCTCGGATGCGCTCGAGCGCGTGCTGGCGCGCGGCTGCTGGAGCGAGGTCGAGCGTTTCGGCGTCGACGGCGGCTGGCAAGCGCTGCCGGCCGAGGACGGCGTGCCGGTCGACGAGCGCTTCGCGGTGTATTCGCACGCGGAGCGCGTCGGCGAAGTCGCGTGGCAGGTGCAGGGCGACCACAACCGGATGAATGCGCTCGCGGCGATCGCCGCCGCGCGGCATGTCGGCGTGCCGCCCGCGCAGGCTGCCGTTTCGCTGGCGTCGTTCCGCAACGTGAAGCGCCGCATGGAAGTGCGCGGCAGCGTGGACGGCGTGACCGTCTATGACGATTTCGCGCACCATCCGACCGCGATCGACACCACGATCGCCGGCCTTCGTGCACGGATCGGCCGCCAGAATGCCCGCATCCTCGCCGTGCTAGAGCCGCGCTCGAACACGATGAAGCTCGGCGTGATGAAGTCGCAATTGCCGGCGAGCCTCGCCGATGCCGATCTCGTATTCGGCTACGGCGCGCCGACCGGGCGCGACGCGCTCGGCTGGAATCTCGCCGAAGCGCTCGCGCCACTCGGCGAGCGCGCGCGCGCATTCGACGATCTGCATCTGCTGGTGAAGGCGGTGGTCGAGGCCGCGCGTCCGGGCGACCACGTGCTCGTGATGAGCAACGGCGGCTTCGGCGGCGTGCACCAGAAGCTGCTCGACGCGCTCGGGAGCCGGCCGTGATCCTGTATCTGCACGGCTTCCGGTCGTCGCCGGAATCGCAGAAGTCGCGCCTGCTCGCCGCGCGCATGGCCGAACTCGGCCGTACCGGCGAGTGGCGGTGCCCGTCGCTGTCGGTGTCGCCGCTCGAGGCGATCGCGGTGGCGGAAGCGGAGGTCGCGGGCGCGCGCGACGTGACCGTGATCGGCAGCTCGCTCGGCGGGTATTACGCGACGTGGCTCGCCGAAAAGCATGGCTGGAAAGCCGTGTTGCTGAATCCGGCGATCGTGCCGCAGCGCGATCTCGAGCAGCATCTGGGCGAGCAGCCGCTGTGGCACGGCGGCGGCACGATCGTCGTCGAGCGCCGTCATCTGCACGAACTCGACGCGCTGCGCGTGCCGGCGATCACGCGCGCCGACCGCTACTATCTGTTCGCGGCGACCGGCGACGAAGTGCTCGATTACCGCGAGATGCTCGCCCATTACCCGGGCGCGAAAACCCGCGTGATCGACGGCAGCGATCACGGTATCAGCGAATTTGCCGACTATGTCGACGACGTTCTCGCGTTTTGCGACGGAAAGACGTCATAAACCGGCCACGTGCCGATCGAATTCCCATCATCATGCGGCGCCGCCGATGCGGCGCCCGGCAGTCTGAACGAGAGTACTGAGTGAACGTTTTCTTCGAGGAATCGGGCAGTTTCAAGGCGGGCAGCGTGCTGTCGCGCCAGGGCGACGCGTTTCAGGTCGAGTTGCCCGGCGGGCGGCGGGCAAAGGTGCGCGCGAAAGACGTGCTGATCGAATTCGACAAGCCGGCCGCGGGCGAACTGATGCAGGAGGCCGACACGGCCGCGCAGCAGATCGACCTGGACTTCCTGTGGGAATGCGCGCCGCCCGACGAGTTCGCGTACACGGCGCTCGCCGCCGAATACTTCGGCGCGACGTACGGCCCGGTCGAGCGCGCGGCGCTGGTGCTGCGGCTGCACGGCTCGCCCGTCTATTTCCGCCGCAAGGGGCGCGGCCAGTACCAGCGCGCGCCGGAAGAGCAGCTCAAGATGGCGCTCGCGTCGCTCGAGCGCAAGCGCCAGCAGGCGCTCGTGCAGGCGCAGTATGAAGAAGAACTGAAGGCCGGCAAGCTGCCGGAAGCGTTCGCGGGCAAGGTGCTCGGGCTGCTGACGCGGCCGGACAAGAATTCGATCGAATACAAGGCGATGGAAGCGGCGGCCGGCGCGCGCGGCGTGTCTCCGGCGCGGCTGATGCTCGACTGCGGCGGCATCGAGTCGCCGCGTGCGCTGCACGAAGCCCGTTTCCTCGCGGAATTCTTCCCGCACGGCACCGGCTTTCCGCCCGTCACGGTCGGCCCGCTGCCGGACGACCTGCCGCGCGCGAACGTCGAGGCGTTCTCGATCGACGACATCACGACGACCGAAATCGACGACGCGTTCTCGGTCGAGCACCTGTCGGACGGCCGGGTGCGGATCGGCGTGCACATCGCGGCGCCGGCGCTCGGCATCGTGCGCGGCGATCCGGTCGACGCGATCGCGCGCGCGCGCCTGTCGACCGTCTACATGCCGGGCGACAAGATCACGATGCTGCCGGACGACGTCGTCGACGTGTTCACGTTGAAAGAGGGCGATTACCGGCCGGCGCTGTCGCTGTACATCATCGTCAACCGCGAGACGCAGGACATCGTCGCGAACGAAACGCGCGCCGAGCTCGTGTTCGTGAAGAACAACCTGCGCCACAACACGCTCGACGAGCTCGTGAACGAAGAGACGCTCGCGGCCGGCACCGGCGACTACCCGCACAAGGACGACATCGCCGTGCTGTGGCCGCTCGCGCAGGCGCTGTTCGAGAAGCGCCAGGTCGCGCGTGCGGGCTACGGCCTGAAGCGCGAGGTGCAGCGCAACACCGACTACAACTTCTACGTCGAAGGCGAGCACGTGACGATCACGCCGCGCCGCCGCGGCTCGCCGCTCGACCTGATCGTGTCGGAGCTCGCGATCCTCGCGAACTCGACCTGGGGCGCGTTCCTGCACGACCACACGGTGCCGGGCATCTACCGGTCGCAGCGAGGTTTCGGCGCGCCGGGCCCGAAGCGCACGCGGATGCAGACGACGGCCGCGCCGCACGAAGGCCTCGGCGTCGCGCAGTACGCGTGGAGCACGTCGCCGCTGCGCCGCTACGTCGACCTCGTGAACCAGTGGCAGCTGCTCGCGTGCGTGCAGCACGGCGTGACCGCGAAGCTCGCCGCGCCGTTCAAGCCGAAGGACGCCGATCTCTACGCGGTCGTGCAGGGCTTCGACGATACGTACACGGCCTACGCCGACTACCAGCGCCGGATGGAGTACTTCTGGTGCCTGCGCTGGCTCGCGCAGGAGCAGAAGAAGCAGGTGGTCGCGAGCGTCGTGAAGGGCGATCTCGTGCGCCTCGAGGACATCCCGCTGCTGTTGCACGTGCCGGGGCTCGGCGTGCATGCGCGCGGCACGCGCGTGCTGCTCGACGTGATGTCGCTCGACGAGCTGACGATCGAGGCGTCGGTGCGCCTGCTGAACGTGCTCGACGCGCCGACCGTGACGAGCGGCGACGCGGCCGACGAAGAGGATGACGCCGAAGGCGGCGACGACACGCTGGTCGACGCGCAAGACGCGTCGGCGCAAACCGAAGCCGAGGCGCTGGCCGAATCGGGCGACGCGGCGGCAGAGGGCGGCGAAGCCGCGAGCGGCAACGACGGCGAAGAGGGGCGCGCATCATGAACTCAGCTGTGTCGACGCGCGGCACGGATCGCTATGTCGTGTTCGGCAACCCGGTGGCGCACAGCAAGTCGCCGTTCATCCACGCGCAGTTCGCCGCGCAGACCGGCGAGCCGATCGAGTATACGCACCGGCTCGCGCCGGTCGACGGATTCGAGGCCGCCGTGCGCGTGTTCGTCGCCGAAGGCGGTTGCGGCGCGAACGTGACGGTGCCGTTCAAGCTCGACGCGCATGCGCTCGCCGACACGCTGTCGCCGCGCGCGGCGGCGGCAGGCGCGGTGAATACGCTGTGCATCGACGCGGACGGCCGCCTCCACGGCGACAACACCGACGGCGTCGGCCTCGTGCGCGACATCGAAGCGAATCTCGGCGTGTCGCTCGCGGGTGCGCGCATCCTGCTGCTCGGCGCGGGCGGCGCCGCGCGCGGCGTCGTGCTGCCGCTGCTCGACCGCGCGCCGCTGTCGCTCACGATCGTGAACCGCACCGCGAGCAAGGCCGAAGCGCTCGTCGGCCAGTTCATGCAGGCCGCGCACGATGCGGGCTGCACGTTCGCGGGCGGCGGCCCCGGCGTCGTGCGAGCGGAGCCGTACGACGTGGTGATCAATGCGACGGCCGGCAGCCTCGATGCCGCGCTGCCGGAATGCGACGCGGCCGCGTTCGGCGCGGGCACGCTCGCGTACGACATGATGTACGGCGCGCAGCCGACGGTGTTCATGCAGCACGCGGCGTCGCTCGGCGCGCGCACGTCCGACGGGCTCGGGATGCTGGTGGAGCAGGCGGCCGAATCGTTCTTCCTTTGGCGCGGCGTGCGGCCGGACGGCGCGCCGGTGCTGGCCGCGCTGCGCCAGGCGCTCGCGGCGAGCTGAACGGAGCGCGGCACGTGGCGGCGGTGAGCGGCACGCAGCGCACGCGGACGGTGAGCGTCGCGCGCTGGATCGTCTATGCGGGATCGGTGTTCGCGCTCGCGTGGCTCGCGACGCAGCTGTTCTATCTCGCGCAGATCGCGCTATGGTCGTTCGTGAACCCGGGCTCGACCGCGTTCATGCGCACCGACGCGTGGTGGCTGTCGCGCGACACGCCGCCCGCGCAGATCCGGCACCAGTGGGTGCCGTACGACCAGATCTCGCGCAACCTGAAGCGCGCGCTGATCGCGTCCGAGGATTCGACCTTCGCGACCAACAACGGCTATGACGTCGACGCGATCCTGCAGGCGTGGGAGAAGAACAAGGCGCGCGGCAGGATCGTCGCGGGCGGCTCGACGATCACGCAGCAGCTCGCACGCAACCTGTTCCTGTCGCGCGAGAAAAGCTACATCCGCAAGGGGCAGGAGCTGATCATCACGTGGATGCTCGAAACGGTGCTCGACAAGGAGCGCATCTTCGAGATCTACCTGAATTCGGTCGAATGGGGACGCGGCGTGTACGGCGCGGAAGCGGCCGCGCGCTATTACTACAAGATTCCCGCGAGCCGGCTCGGTGCGTGGCAGTCGGCGCGCCTCGCGGTGATGCTGCCGAAGCCGCGCTGGTTCGATGCGCATCGCGGCTCGGCCTACCAGGCGCAGCGGGCCGCGATCATCGCACGCCGGATGGGTGCGGCCGAGCTGCCGCCATCCGAGTAAGCGGCGCGCCGGCGCCGCTGTATTGTCCATGCTGCCGTTCGCGCAGGATTGCTGCGCTGCAGCGCAGTCATGACGCGCGCATTTCGTGCCGTATCCGTTAGACGAATTCGTCTATTTCACTTGACTGAGCAATGCCGCCGACTGCGCGATTTTATTGATCGCCATCGTACGAAATCGCTGCTTTTTTAGGCATCGCGGGTAAACGCGAAAGTCGATGAAAGCGACGTGAAATGCAACGTTTCGCGAATCGAAGCATTCCTGAAAGGTGTGCGCTGCACCGGTTGCGTGCCGAATATTTCCAAATTTTTCAAAGCCGGCGGGCTCGCGTATATTGGCCGGCGCCTCGGCTCATCGGCCGCAATCGAGGCGGGGGGCGGCTTATCCGGCTGCTCGACATAAAAAACATCCGAGAAGGAACGCAACGATGCCAGCGAGCAAAGCGAAGCTGTTGTTGGGAGTGGTGTGTTCTTCGCTGATTCTGTCGGCCTGCAATGACGACGTGACGTCGTCGTCCGCAGCGAGCGCCGCCAATTCAGCCGATTCCGCCGGTCAGGTCGACCGCGCGTACAACGATCCAAACAGTTATTCGTCGAGCGCCAACGCGTCGCTCGATGCATCCGCCGCGGTCGAGAAGGCCGCCGTCACGCATCATCAGATCACGCTGAACGGCAAGACGATCCGGTACACGGCCACGGCCGGCCACCTCGTCGCCCGCAATCCGCAGACGGGCGCGCCCGAAGCCTCGTTCTTCTACGTCGCGTACACGGCCGACAACCAGCCTGCGGCGAAGCGGCCCGTCACGTTCCTGTACAACGGCGGCCCCGGCTCGGCGTCGGTGTGGCTGCACCTCGGCTCGTTCGGCCCGCGCCGGATCCAGACCGGCGACCCGAACGCGAACACGTCGACGTTCCCGTTCGTCGACAACCAGGAAACCCTGCTCGACACGACCGACCTCGTGTTCGTCGATGCGATCGGCACCGGCTTCTCGGAAGCGGTCGCGCCGAACACGAACCAGACGTTCTGGGGCGTCGACCAGGACGCCGGCGCGTTCCGCGATTTCGTGACGCGGTACCTGAGCGTGAACCAGCGCGGCGATTCGCCGAAATACCTGTTCGGCGAATCGTACGGCACGCCGCGCACCGACGTGCTCGCGAACCTGCTCGAGACGGCCGGCGTGAAGCTCGACGGCATCGTGCTGCAGTCATCGATCCTGAACTACAACACGAACTGCGACATGGCGAGCGACTATGTCGGCAACTCGAACAACGGCGCGAGCCCGGTGAGCTGCGCGGGCTTCGTGCCGTCGTACGGCACGGTCGGCGCGTACTACCAGCTCGACAACCCGAACCCGTCGAACCTGCCGCAGTATGCGGACCAGATGCGCCTGCTGACGGCCGGCAGCTACGCGCCCGCCGTGAACGCATACCTCGCGAGCCATACGCCGCCGCCGCCGAATCTCGTCACGACGATGGCGAATTCGACCGGCGTGAAGCAGACGTTGTGGAATGCGGACTTCAACGTCGTGCCGACCTTCTTCGACAACAGCTTCCAGTTGTCGCTGCTGCCGGGCACGCTGATCGGCCGCTACGACGCGCGCGTGAACGTGCCCGTG
>NZ_JBYQCG010000081.1:0-14920 GCF_057837105.1 Burkholderia sp. APQ4-4ca
TCCACACCGGATCATCGGCCTTGTTGAAGAAGAACGCGGCGTTGCCCGTGTATTCGGGGTAGATGTCGATCTCGCCGCTCGTGAGCGCCTTGCGCACGATCGGCGTCGTGCCGAGCGCGATCTTCTCGGTGACGGGAATGCCGTGGGCCTTCAGCACCTGTGAAATGAGGTTGCCGAGCAGGTTGCCTTCGGTGTCGATCTTCGACGACACCACGACGGGCGTGTCGGCGTGCGCGCCGGGCGCGACGATCGCGGCGGCGAACGCGAGGCCCAGGATCCGGGCGGGCAGGGCGAGCTTCATCGGGGCCAATCTCCAGGACGGGGGCGTACGCCGAAAGTTACTTGACTGAGCGGGCTTTGGCAAACCGCGTGCGGCGGCGTGTCCACAGCCGATGTGGGGATAACCCGCAACCGTCGCACGGGCTTGTTACACTGAAATTCACCTCTGCCTGCGGACACTTGCTGACATGAAGCCCGAGCTGCTGGTCCTCATCGCACTGCGCGGCGACGCGCATCGCGAGATCGCCGCGTCGTTCGACGTGCGTTACGCCCCGACTTCCGATGCGCGCGAACGCGCGATCGCCGAGCACGGCGGCACGATCCGCGCGGTGCTGACCAACGGCAGCACGGGGCTGAGCGCCGCCGAGATCGACCGGCTGCCGCAGCTGACCTTCGTCAGCGCGCTCGGCGCGGGCTACGAGCACATCGATGTGGCCCACGCGAAGGCGCGCGGCATCACTGTGGTCACGGGGGCCGGCACCAATGACGATTGCGTCGCCGATCACGCGTTCGCGCTGCTGCTCGCGGCGGTGCGCAACGTCGTGCAGCTCGATGCGAAGGCCCGCGCGGGCGTGTGGCGCGACGGGTTGTCGATGCCGCCGAACGTGTCGGGCAAGAAGCTCGGCATCGTCGGACTCGGCAAGATCGGCGAGAAGTGCGCGCGTCGCGCAGCCGGCTTCGACATCGAGATCGGTTATCACAACCGGTCGGAGAAGCCCGTGCCGTACCGCTATTTCGACCGGATCGACGCGCTCGCGCAGTGGGCCGATTTCCTGATCGTCGCGACGCCGGGCGGCGCGGGCACGCGGCATCTGATCGATCGCACCGTGCTCGACGCGCTCGGCCCCGACGGTTTTCTCGTCAACGTGTCGCGCGGCAGCGTTGTCGATACCGCTGCTTTGGCAGACGCGCTGCGCGAGCGGCGCATCGCGGGCGCTGGGCTCGACGTATACGAAGGCGAGCCGGAGCCGCCGCGTGCGCTGACCGATCTCGACAGCGTCGTGCTGACGCCGCACATGGGCGGCTGGTCGCCCGAGGCGCTCGATCGTTCGGTGCGGCAGTTTCTCGAGAACGCGGCGCGGCACTTCGCGGGGCAGCCGGTGTTGACGCCGGTGTGAGCGCCGGGTGGCGGCGTCGAATCAGTCCGCCTGCTTGCAGAATGCTTGACAGAAATCCTGCGGGTTCGCCGGCGTATCGGCATCGGGATCGATCCAGCCGAACGGGTGGTGTTCGCCGCTCGGCACGATTTCGCGACGATCGACCTGATATTCCTTCATCTAGCGATCCCCCGCCCGCATCGACGGGCATGCAGGCGGGGGACGCGGCGCCGTTACGCCGGCAGCCGGCGCACGGTTACGCGCCGGTCGACGGCGAAGCCAGCGGCACCGTCACCGACGTGCCGGCCGGATCGAGCGTCAGCCCGGTGCCCGGCGTCGGCCGCAGCGTCGCCTCGTAATCGCTGGAGAGGACGACGAGCCCCAGCCGGTGGCCGGCTTCCAGCTTGTAGTCGCGCGGCATGAACGTCAGCTTCAGGTCGTACGGCATGCCGGGCAGCACCGGTTGCGACACCCACTCGGAGAGCCGGTTGCGCGGGTCGGTCCACGCGCGCGTGACGATCGTCGCCGTGCCGTCCGGCGCACGGTCGACCAGCAGCGCCGTCACGTTCGCGACGCCCGTGAACGTCAGCCTGACGCGCGCGGTCGCGGTGCCGGACAGGCGTGCCGCGGCCGTCAGCGGGGCGGTCTCGAAGCGGCTGCGGTTTTCGCCGGTCGGCGTGTTCGCCAGCGTGAGCGCGGGAATGCGCGCATCGTCGGTGAAGCGCGCGAGCGGGCCGCCGCTCGGCAGCCGCAGCAGCGTGCCGGTGCTCGCGCCGTCGCCGCCCGCGAAGTACGTGACCGGCGTCGCGTGGCGCGCGGCCCAGTCGGCTTCCTTCAGCAGCGTGCCGTCCGCCTGCGCGATCACCGCGCGCGGATCCTGCTCGACGCCGTTGTCATAGCCGATCAGGTAGCGCGTGAACCACCGGTTCACCTCCGCCGTCCATGCGTCGGCCATCGCCGGCACGCGGGTCGGATCGGTGTGCTTCAGGCGATGCAGCCACAGCTGGGTCGGCACGCCCTGGCGTCGCATCGCCAGATACCACGACGTCGACTGGTCGACACGCACGTTGTCGTCGGTGAGCCCTTGCGCGACGAGCGCCGGCGCGACCGCGAACGCGGTCGGAATGTCGCGCGCGGCCCAGAACGGCGAATAGTCGCCGGTCTTGCGGTCTTCCTGCTGCAGCGCTTCGTCGATCAGGTGCGTGCAGCGCTCCGGATGCGCGTTCGTCAGCAGCGCCTTGATGTACACGTCGACATCCTCGCCCTGATAGCCTTCCGGCGCGCGCACGAGGCCGCCCGAGCGGTAGTAGCCGTACATATTCGACAGCCCGGCGATCGGCACGATCGCGTCGAGCCCGCGGGTGCGCAGGCTCGCGACCATCTTCGGCAGCGTGCCGTCGTACGACACGCCGTACATGCCGACGTGGCCGGTCGACCAGTTCGCGACGACCGTCTTGCCGTTCGCGTCCTTCGCGGTCGCGTCGCGGCCGAGCCAGCGGATCACCGACGCCATCGCGACCGATTCGTCGCGCGTCAGGATCGTCGGGCAGCCGTCCGAGCCGGCGGTGCCGAGCGAATCCGCATAGACGATCGTGAAGCCGCGCGGCACGAAGTAGCTTTCGATCCACGAGCGGCCGGCGGCCGCCGCCTCGACCTGCTGCAGCATCCGCGATTGCGGCGCGGCGGCGAGGATGCGCGTGGAGGCCGATGCCGGGGCGCCGGCGGCCGCGGCCGGATGCGGCGTGCCGTCGAGTTCGACGTCGACGTCGTGGTTGGGGCTGTCGGCGAGCCCCGCGTAATACGGGCTCGCGAGCACGATGACGGGCGTGCGCGCGCCGTTCGCGGTTTCGGACGGCCGCACGATCCGCACGTGGATGCGGTCGCGCGTGCCGTCGCCGTCGGAATCGACCGGCGTGTCGACCCACGCGTTTTCCTCGATCGTGCCGCCCGACAGCGACGGCTGCACCTGGCCGTTGCTGATCACCGGCTTGTAGCGTCCGCCGCTCGCCGGATTCGCGTAAGGCACGCCGGACGGCGAAAAGCGCGACGCGAGCGATTGCGTGCCGGATGTATCGGCCGCGGCGGCGGCTCCCTCCTGTTGGGCCTGCGCGAGCGCCGACGCGCCCGCCACGCTGCCGCCGTCGTCGCCGCCGCACGCGGCGAGCGTCGCGGCCGCCACGAGCGCGGACAGCCATGCGCGCCGCACTCCGGTTCGATGAATGTTCATTGAATCGACCTCGTCTCTTGTGATTGTCTGGAACCGGCCGGCTCGCGATACGCCCCCTGCTGCCTGGCCGGGTGCTGCGTCGGATGAAGCGGAACTGCACCATCAAAAACGGCGGGCGAGACGGATGAGGATCTCGCCCGGTGCCGGCGCGCGTCAGGCGGCGCGCATCCGGCCGGCGTCGAGGCGAGCGCGTCGCCCCGAACGGGAATCGTCAGTGCGGCGGTTCGCTGCGAAAGCAGGAGTGCGAATCAAATGCGGGCATGCCCGGGCTTCCTTCAGGTTTCGGATGAAACGGAACGGCACGATGCGATGAGGCGGGAATGTTGCGAACGACGGTGCTGCAACGGCAGGAAAGCGCGACGCGAGTCGGCACGCTGGCCGGATTGCTTTCCGGAAGCTTGCGCAAAAGTTATCTCAGTGAAATGTTCGTGTCAAACTTTTTTAGCTTGAATCAAACAAAGTTTCGATATGGGTGCGCATGTGCGCTCAACTTCCCGGCAATCCGTCCGTAAACAGGAAAAAACAGGCTCACAACGAGAGAGAACGAGGGCAATGACGATACCGGTTACGGCGACGGGCGGCCTTACGCTCGCGCAAATGGCGCAGGCGGCGCTCGACGGGCGCCAGACGACGGATACGACGGCGGCCGGCGCGCAACCAGACACGCCAATCAGCGTCCGGGCGATCGATCCGGAGGCGATGCAGGCGGCGATGACGAAACAGTTGTCGATGGTGGGCGATTTGACGATGAAGCTGCGCGGCGTGACCGATGCGCTCGCGACGAGCCTTCAGGACATCGTCGCGAAACGTCCGGATCTGGCCGATGCGCAGTTCGACTTCATGACCGACGACGGCGGGATCAAGGTCGTGTCGAAGACGATGACGGAGAGCGACCGCGCATGGATCGAGTCGACGCTGAATTCGAACGCCGGCCTCGTGCGCGCGACGCACGATTTTCACGAGCAGGCCGTCGACCTGGCCGCGCAAGGCGCGGCCGTGCGCGGCGACACGTTCACGGACAGCGATCGCGCGGCGGCGAGCCAGAGCGCCGACGCGCGCTTTCACTTCATGAGCCTGCTCAACCGGTCGGTCGCGGACAACCCGCCGCCCGTGCCGCCCGGCGGGCACTTCACCACGCAGGACGGCACGACGCTGACGATCGACGCGTCGGCCGGCACGGCGCGCGGCACGCTGGCGCTGCTGAACACCGCGCGCCAGCTGTCGTCGGGCGCGGCGATTTTCGTCGACGCATCCGGCAACAAGTCCTACGGCATGCGCACGGAGCTCGTCAACGTCGGCTTCGACGTGCTCGCCGGCTACGCGCCGGACGGCGGCAACAGCGTCGGCTTCCACGAGATCGCGTAACGCCGCGCCGATCGAGTCGCTCGCGCCTACTCGTCGCGCAGCGCCTCGGCCGGCCGCACCCGCGCGGCGCGCCAGCTCGGGTACAGCGTCGCGACGCACGACATCAGGAACGCGGCCGACGCGATCTCGATCACGTCGGTTGCGGACAGCTTCGACGGTAACGCGCTGAGGAAATACACGGACGGCGTCAGGAAGCGGATGCCGAGCAATTGCTCGATTGCCGGCAGCACCACCGGGATGCTCACCGCGATCGCGCAGCCGAGCGCGACGCCCGCCAGCGTGCCGGCGAGGCCGATCGTCATCCCCTGGATCGCGAAGATCTTCATGATCGAGCGGGGCGGCGCGCCGAGCGTGCGCAGGATCGCGATGTCGCCCTGCTTCTGCGTGACCGTCATCACGAGCGACGACACGAGATTGAACGCGGCGACCGCGACGATCAGCATCAGGATCAGCGACAGCATCCGTTTCTGCAGCCGCTCGGCTTCGAACCACGTGCGGTTCTGCCGCGTCCAGTCGCGGATATACAGGTTGCCCGACAGTGTGCGCGACAGCGCGAGCGCGATCTCCGGCGCGCGCTGCAAATCGTCGATGCGCAGCCGGATGCCGGTCGGCACGCTCACGTTGGCCAGTTGCTGCGCGTCGCGGAGGTGGATGTAGGCGAGCGCGCTGTCGTACTGGTAGTGGCCCGACTCGAACGTGCCGACCACGTTGAACTGGCGGAACCGCGGCAGCGCGTCGCCCGGGCGCGCGGTATTGCCGGGCGCGAAGAACGTGATGCGGTCGCCGATCTTCACGTGCAGCGCGTCGGCGAGCGCGGCGCCGAGCACGATGCCCATCTCGCCCGGCACGAGCGCGTCGAGGCGCCCGGTCTTCAGCTTGCGCGCGATCTCGGACACGCGCGGCTCGAGCACGGGGTCGATGCCGCGCAGCGCGACGCCCGTCACGTTGCCGGCGTTCGTCAGCAGCGCCTGCGCGTCGACATAGGGTGCGACGGCACGCACAGCAGCATTCTGTAACGATTCGTGCGCGGTCAGCCGCCAGTCGGGCATCGCGCCGGACGGCGAGAAGATTTCCACGTGCGCGAGCACCGACAGCATCCGGTCGCGCACCTCGGTGCGAAAGCCGTTCATCACCGACAGCACGACGATCAGCGCGGCCACGCCGAGCGCGATGCCGGCCATCGCGGCGCCGGCGATGAACGACACGAAGCCGTCGCCCACCGAGCGCCGGCCGCCGCGCGCGTAGCGCAGCCCGATCTGCCATTCGAACGGGAGTTTCAAGCGGTTTCCTTTCATTTCGATTCGATCCTGCCGAGCCGCGCATTCTAGCGAACGCCGCGCGGCCATGCGCAGAGATCGGGCGGCGGGCCTGGAACAGTGGAAATCCATCCGACCGGCCGGTCGGCGGCTGGCGTTGCGCGGCGGCACGCCGATATTTCCATCGTTTCGGGTCTGATCGATAATGGCGCCCAGCATCCGGTCGAACATACCCAATCATCACGGCGCAACCGGGCCGCGCCGTCACAGACCCATAACGATTCGGGGAAGGTTGCCGCTTGGGCAGCATGTCCTTGACAAGGAAATAACAAAATGGATTTGCTGCGTTTCCTGCTGCTCCTGCCGATTCGCGCGGCGGGCTTCGTGTGGTGGCTGCTCGGCTGCGCGCTGCGGCCGCTGATCGGTGACGTGTCGTGGACGGCGCCCGCATGGATGGGCGTCACCGCCGCAGCCGTGCGCCGCCGCCCGTGGCATGCCGGCGGCCTCGTGCTGCTCGCGGCCGCGCTCGGTTACGGCGGCTACTGGTTCAAGCATCGCCCGAAGCCGCCCGAGCCCGAAACCGTCGCCTTCACCGTGAAGGCGCCGGCGATCACGACCTACGAGGTCGACGACACCGACAAGCCGAAGATCACCGTGCATCCGCTGGAAGTGGCGTTCTCTCGATCGGCCGCGCCGATCGAACAGGTCGGCAAGCCGGCCGGCGACGGCATCGAGATGACGCCCGCGCTGAAGGGCGCGTGGGAGTGGGCCGACGACAAGACGCTGCGCTTCACGCCGGCGGCCGACTGGCCGGTCGGCGCGCACGTCGAGGTGCGCTTTGCCGTGCATCGCGTGTTCGCGCCGCAGGTGACGATGCGCGACGACCGTTTCGCGTTCGACGTGCCGGCATTCGCCGCGGCGTTCGGCGACAACCAGTTCTATCAGAACCCCGACAATCCGGCGGAGAAGCAGGCGCTGCTGCAGTTGCGCTTCAACTACCCGGTCGATCCGGCCGAGTTCGAGAAGCGCATCGGCCTGGTGCTGGTCGGCCGCGACGGCAAGACCGTGTCGCCGCTGCGCTATACGGTCAACTACGACAAGATGAAGACGAGCGCGTGGGTCTACTCGCAGCCGCTCGAGATTCCGCGCGATCCGCTGACGGTGCGGCTCGACGTCGACAAGGGCGTGAAGAGCGCGCGCGGCGGCAACGGCACGCCGGACGTGCTGCATGCGTCGGTCGGCGTGCCGGGGCTGTACAGCCTGTCGATCGGCAATATCGCGCCGACCCTGGTCGACAACGAGCGCTACGAGCCGGAGCAGGTGCTCGTCGCCGAAGCGTCCGACGGCGTGCGCAGCGCCGAGCTGGCCGCGCGCGCGAAGGCGTGGGTGTTGCCGAAGCGCAAGCCGGGCGTCGATCAGTCGGACGACGATCCGCCGTACGAATGGAACCTGGCCGACGTCAGCGACGCGGTGTTGAAGCAGTCGAAGCCGCTGCCGCTCGAAGTGGTGCCCACCGAGAACGACTACGCGACGCTGCAAAGCTTCAAGTATCACGCGACGCCGGGCGATCGTATCGTCGTGCGAATCGAGGGCAACCTGAAATCGGCGGGCGGCTACCTGCTCGCCGAGGCGGCGACGACCGCGTTCACGGTGCCCGACTATCCGAAGCTGCTGCGCTTCATGGCCGACGGCTCGCTGCTGTCGATGAGCGGCAGCAAGCGGCTGTCGGTCGTGTCGCGCAACCTGCCGGGCATGAAGGTCGAGATCGGCCGCGTGCTGCCCGACCAGATCCAGCATCTCGTGAGCTTCAACAACGGCACGTACGCGCGGCCCGAGCTGTCGTATTCGTTCAGCGAGGATCACATCGTCGAGCGCTTCGTGCAGACTCGCGCGTTTCCGGCCGGCGACCCTGGCAAGGCGCATTACGAAGGCGTCGATCTCGGTCAGTACCTGAAAGGCGACAAGCGCGGCGTGTTCCTGCTGCACCTGTCGAAGTACGATCCGGCGGCCGAGAAGAAGGCCGACGACGCGAACGATGGCGATGCATCGTCCGGCGACGGCAGCCAGGATTCGTCCGACAACGCCGATTCGGGCGATAGCAGCGGCAACGGCGACGACGGCGACAACGCGCTCGGCGACACGCGCCTGATCGTCGTGACCGATCTCGGGATGCTGGTCAAGAAGGCGCTGGACGGCAGCCAGGACGTGTTCATCCAGTCGATCCGCACCGGCAAGCCGGTTGCGGGCGCAACGGTATCGGTGCTCGCGGTGAACGGGCAGGTGCTGTTCACGCAGACCACCGGCGCCGACGGCGTGGTGCATTTCCCCGCGTTCAAGGGGCTCGACCGCGAGAAGCGGCCGCAACTGTACGTCGTGAAGAAGGACACCGATCTGTCGTTCCTGCCGGTGGCCGGCCGCGACCGGCAGCTCGACTTCTCGCGCTTCGACGTGGACGGCGAACGGAACGCGACGGGCCAGGGGCAACTGTCCGCGTACCTGTTCTCGGATCGCGGCCTGTACCGGCCCGGCGATCCGTTCCACATCGGCCTGATCGTGCGCGCGGCCAATTGGGTGCGCAGCCCGGCCGGCGTGCCGCTGCAGGCGGAGATCGTCGACCCGCGCGGGATGACCGTCGAGCGCAAGCCGGTGACGGTCGACGCGACCGGTTTCACCGAGCTTGGCTACACGACCGCCGAAACGGCGCCCACCGGTACGTGGACGGTCAACCTTTACATCGTCAAGGACGGCCAGCCGGGCGCCGAGCCGATCGGCAGCACGACGGTGCAGGTGAAGGAGTTCCTGCCCGACCGGATGAAGGTCGACGCGAAGCTGTCGCAGCAGGTCGTTGAAGGGTGGGTGAAGCCGAAGGGGTTGAAGGGCATCGTCGATGCGCAGAACCTGTTCGGCACGCCGGCCGAGAAGCGCCGCGTCGCGGCCACGCTGACGCTGCGCCCCGTGTGGCCGTCGTTCCGCAGCTGGCAGGGTTATCACTTCTTCGACGCACGCCGCGCGAAGGAGGGCTATACGACCGCGCTGCAGGACGGCACGACCGACGACAAGGGCCATGCCGAATTCGATCTCGATCTCGACAAATACGCGGACGCGACCTACCAGCTCTACTTCCAGGCGAAGGCGTATGAAGCGGAAGGCGGCCGCAACGTCGCCGCGAACGCGCAGACGCTCGTGTCGAACAACGACTGGCTCGTCGGCTACAAGTCGGTCGACGATCTCGGCTACGTGAAGCGCGGCAGCCCGCGCACGGTGCGGCTCGTCGCGATCGATCCGGGCGCGAAGGCGATCGACGTGAAGGACCTGCGCGCGCAGCTCGTCGAGCAACGTTACGTGTCGGTGCTGACCAAGCAGGATTCCGGCGCGTACAAATACGATTCGCGGCTGAAGGAAGTGCCGGTCGACGAGAAGCCGCTGTCGATTCCGGCAGCCGGGCTCGACTACGCGCTGCGCACCGACAAGCCGGGCAGCTACGCGCTCGTGATCCGCAATGCGGCCGGCGCCGCGGTGAACCGGATCGAGTATTCGGTCACCGGCGACGCGAACGTCACGCGTTCGCTCGACCGCAACGCGGAGCTTCAAGTAAGCCTCTCAAAGCACGATTTCAAGCCGGGCGAGCAGGTGGAAATCGCGATCCGCGCACCTTACGCGGGCAGCGGCCTGATCACGATCGAGCGCGACAAGGTGTATGCGCACGCGTGGTTCCATGCGGATACGACGAGCTCGATCCAGCACATCACGGTGCCGGCCGGCTTCGAAGGTAACGGCTACATCAACGTGCAGTACATTCGTGACCCGTCGTCGGACGAGATCTTCATGAGCCCGCTGAGCTACGGCGTCGTGCCGTTCTCGGTGAACCTCGATGCGCGCCGCAACGCGGTGAGCGTCGATGTGCCGGCGCTCGTGAAGCCGGGCGATACCGTCAACTTTACCGTGCATTCAGCGAAGCCCGCGAAGGTCGTGGTGTTCGCGGTCGACGAGGGCATCCTGCAGGTCGCGCGCTACAAGCTCGGCGATCCGCTGAAGTTCTTCTTCCGCAAGCGGATGCTCGAAGTCGGCACGTCGCAGATCCTCGACCTGATCCTGCCGGACTTCGAGAAGCTGATGGCGATGGCCGCGCCCGGCGGCGACGCCGACGACGCGATCGGCCGCCAGTTGAACCCGTTCAAGCGCAAGCGCGACAAGCCGGTCGTCTACTGGTCGGGGATCGTCGACGTGAACGGCGACACACGCCTGAGCTATACGGTGCCGGACTACTTCAACGGGAAGCTGCGCGTGATGGCCGTGTCGGTGTCGCCGGATCTCGTCGGCACGTTCGAAGGCGCGACGACGGTGCGCGGCGATTTCGTGCTGTCGCCGAACGTGCCGCCGACGCTCGCGCCGGGCGACGAGGCCGACGTCAGCGTCGGCGTCGCGAACAACCTGACGGGCGTCGGCAACCAGCCGGTGCCGGTGGCGGTCACGCTGAAGACGGGCCCGCAGTTGCAGGTGATCGGGCCGGCGACGCAGAACGTCGCGCTCGCGCCGCAGCACGAAGGCGTCGCGCTGTTCCGCGTGAAGGCGACCGATACGCTCGGCTCGGGCGCGCTGTCGTTCGGCGCGCGCTACGGCGCGAAGGGCGCGCAGCAGCGTGTCGACGTGTCCGTGCGGCCGGCTGCCGCGTTCCGCACGCAGCTCGACGTCGCGCGGCTCGACCCGGGCAAGAAGGCGAGCGTGCCGAACCTGCGGTCGATGTACGACGCGTATGCGTCGCGCGACGCGAGTATTTCCACGGCGCCGCTGGTGCTGTCCGAAGGGCTGTCGTCGTATCTCGTCAACTTCGACCACTACTGCAGCGAGCAGATGGTGAGCGCGGCCGTGCCGCGCGTGTTCGCGGCGAAATGGCTGTCGGCGCGCGCGCTGACGAGCGCGATGCATGCGCCCGAGGCCGGCGTCGATGCGGCGAACGCGAGCGCGATCGCGCAGTTCCTCGGCGTGCTGCGCGGCCGGCAGAACGCGCAGGGCGGCTTCGGCCTGTGGAGCGCGACGCCCGATGCCGATCCGTTCGTGTCCGCGTATGCGATGCACGTGCTGCTCGACGCGCGCGAGCGCGGCGTCGCGGTGCCGAAGGACATGCTCGACGCGGGCAACCAGTACTTGCAGCGGCTCGCCGCGAACGATTCGCTCGGCTCGCTCGATCTGCTGCGACAGCGCGCGTACGCGGTGTATCTGCTCACGCGCCAGGGCAACGTGACGACCAACAGCCTCGCGGCCGTGCAGAAGCGGCTGCAGGCGGCCTATCCGAACGACTGGCGCAACGATCTCGCGGCGGCGTGGCTCGCCGCGTCGTATCAGTTGCTCAAGCAGGACAAGGAGGCCGCCGCGCTGATCGCCGGGCCGCAGGCATTGCTCGAACGCAAGCGCGCGTCCGACGGCGATTATTCGACCGGTTACTACATCGACCCGCTGACGCGCGATGCGAGCGTGCTGTACCTGCTCGCGAAGCACTTCCCGGAGCGCGTGCGCAAGCTGTCGCCGCGCGCGATGGACAACCTCGCCGCGCCGCTCGTCGACAACCGCTACAACACGCTGTCGTCGGCGATGACGATTCTCGCGCTCGACGCGTATGCGGCGTCGAACGCGGGCCAGCTCGACCGGCTCGCGATCAACGAGGTGCGCTCGGGCGCCGCGCCGAAGGACGTATCGTCGATCCAGGCGAACCTCGTGCGCTCGGGCACGTGGACGGCCGGCGCGTCGCGCGTCGACTTCGTGAACGGCAGCGCGCTGCCGGCATGGTGGGTCGCGAGCCAGTCGGGCTACGACCGCGGCACGTCGACGAAGGCGATCAGGAACGGGCTCGAGATCGTGCGCGACTACACGGGTACCGACGGCAAGCCGCTCGCCAGGATCGCGCTCGGCCAGGAGATCGACGTGCACCTGAAGATTCGCGCGACCGGTTCGGCGAACGTCGGCAACGTCGCGATCGTCGACCTGCTGCCGGGTGGCTTCGATCCGGTCATCGCGCCGCCGCCCGCGACCGATACGCAGGACGGCAACGGCGACGACAGTGCGTCGGCGCCGGTGGCCGATGCGCCGTGGCATTCGCCGATCGGCGTGAAGGGCTCGACGTGGCAGCCGCAGTTCGCCGATATCCGCGAGGACCGCGTGGTGATCTACGGCACCGCGACGACCGACATGCGCGAGTTCGTGTACCGGATCAAGGCGAGCAACGCGGGCCGCTTCGTTGCGCCGCCTGCCTACGGCGAATCGATGTACGACCGCCGCGTGCAGGCGCAGGCGCCGGGCGGCACGGCGCTGACGGTGGAGCGCGTGCGATGACGGGGCGGTCGTACCGCTGCTGCGGGTCACGGCCGTCGTCAGGCGCCAGCGGGCGTGGCTGACGCATCCGTGCTCCAGCGCGCGCTGCACGGCGCCGGCCGCTGGCTGCATCGCTGGCAGAACTGGCTCGTCGGCGCGCTGCTCGTGTTCGGCGTGCTGGCCGCATGCCGGCTGTGGCCGCATCCGCCGCTGCGCGACTGGAAACCGTCGTCGGTCGCGGTGACGGACGCGCAGGGCCGGCTGCTGCGCCTGACGCTCGCGAAGGACGATCGCTACCGGCTGTGGGTGCCGCTCGACCGGATGTCGCCGCAGCTCGTCGAAGCGGTGATGCTGCACGAGGATCGCTGGTTCCGGTGGCATCCGGGTTTCAATCCGTACGGGCTCTTGCGCGGTGCGTGGATCACCTACGTGCGCGGAGGCAATCCGCAAGGCGGCTCGACGCTGACGATGCAGCTCGCGCGCTCGCTGTGGAAGCTGAACACGCGCACGCCGGCCGGCAAGCTCGAACAGGTCGCCCGCGCGGTGCAGCTCGAACTGTTCTATTCGAAGCGGCAAATTCTCGAAGCGTATCTGAACGACGCGCCGTACGGCCGCAACGTCGAAGGCGCGGGCACCGCGAGCGTCGTCTATTTCGACCGGATGCCGGACGCGCTGACGCTGCCCGAGGCGCTCGCGCTCGCGGTGATTCCGCAAGATCCGGCGCGGCGCGTGCGCGGCGGGCAGGACGAGATCAATCGTGCGCTGGCCGTGTCGCGCAACCGGCTGTATGCGCGCTGGCTGACGAAGCACCCGGGCGATGCGTCGCTCGAGCCGTTGTTCGCGTTGCCGCTCGCGATGCGGCCGCTGTCCGCGCTGCCGTTCGATGCGCCGCATGCGGTCGACCAGGCGCTCGCCGCGCGCAGCGCGTGGCGCACGACGTCGGGCGGCGCGGCGGACGATGGCAACCGCGACAGCGATGGCGGCGCGCGACTCGCGACGACGCTCGATCTCGACCTGCAACGCATGCTCGAACGGCAGATTTCACGCTACGTCGCACGCAACGATACGCGCGGCGTGCGCAACGCGGCGGCCATTCTCGTCGATACGCGCGACATGGGCGTGAAGGCGCTGGTCGGCTCCGCGAACTTCTTCGACCGCACGATCGACGGGCAGGTGAACGGCACGCTCGCGCGGCGCTCGCCGGGCTCGACGCTCAAGCCGTTCATCTATGCGCTCGGCTTCGACCAGGGCGTGCTGCATCCGCAGACCGTGCTGCGCGACGTGCCGACGTCGTTCGGCCCGTATGCGCCGGAGAACTTCGACGGTCATTTCCTCGGCCCGATCACGGCGACCGACGCGCTGAACCGCAGCCGCAACGTGCCGGCCGTGTGGGTCGCGTCGCAGCTCAAGTCGCCCGACCTGTACCGGTTCCTGCAGGACGCCGGGGTGCGCCGGCTCGCGAGCGCGCGGCACTACGGGCTCGCGCTCGTGCTCGGCGGCGGCGAAGTGACGATGCAGGATCTCGCGGCGCTGTATGCGATGCTCGCGAACCGCGGCGAGTTCCGCCCGCTGCGGCTGCGCGCGGACGAACCGGCGCTGCCCGGCCGGCGCCTGCTGAGCGCCGAAGCGAGCTACATGACGATGGACATGCTGCGCCAGCACCTACGCCCCGACGAGACGAGCGGCGCGCAGCCGTCGAGCGTGCCCGTGTACTGGAAAACCGGCACGTCGTGGTCGTTTCGCGATGCGTGGACGGCCGGCGTGTTCGGCCCGTACGTGCTGGTCGTGTGGGTCGGCAATTTCGACAATTCGACCAATACCGCGTTCGTCGGTGTCGACGCGGCCGCGCCGCTGTTCTTCCAGGTCGTCGATGCGATGAATGCGGAGCGCACGCTCGTCGAGCCGCCGCGCGCGGTGCCGCCGAAACTGAAGCGCGTGCGCGTCTGCCTCGCGAGCGGCGATTTGCCGAACGAATGGTGTCCGCAGCAGGGCTGGACGTGGTTCATCCCCGGCACGTCGCCGATTCGCGTGAGCACCGTGCACCGGCCCGTCGTGATCGACGATGCGACGGGGAAGGCCGCGTGCCCGCCGTACGACGGCAAGCGCACGCATACGGAGGTCTTCGAGTTCTGGCCGTCGGATTTGCAGCAGGTGTTCGCGCAGGCCGGCATTCCGCGCCGGCGGCCGCCGCAGAATGCCGATTGTCGCGATGCCGGACAGGTCGAAGGCGACCCGCCGCGCATCACGTCGCCGCTGCGCGGCAGTACGTACGCGATGCGCGTGAAAAGCACCGACGACACGCGCATCGCGTTCAACGCGAGCGCCGATGCGAGCGCGCATGCGCTGTACTGGTTCGTCAACGATGCGTATGTTGGCCGCAGCGCGCCGGG
>NZ_JBYQCG010000082.1:0-13633 GCF_057837105.1 Burkholderia sp. APQ4-4ca
CTGTTGTCACGTGACAACTCCCTAGCGATTCACCGACGAGCCGGGGAACGGGAAGCTACGGGCGATGTTTTTACGCCCAGCGGTATGCCGCCTACACCACGAGTGCGCATCAACTATGACCATCGCTTGATGATCGCTAAATCCCCCTAGGTGGCGCGCGCCGGAATCCATTTGTCACGTGACAACTCGCTCGCTGCCGGAAAGGCGTACATGGCCACGCGCCGCATGCATTGGTAATTGAAGCGAAGAGATTTTTGCGGAAATACGAGACGCACCGTATCGAAGATTTCCCCACGGACGTATGCCCCAGAGAAATCGAGGGATTCAGCGACTTGTCACGTGACAACCATCTGTTTCCCCCGCGACCAATTCCATCACCGACATGAACTCGTAGCAAATTTCCAATCAGATCGACGCCCGACGAAACGCCCACTCTCTGCACAACGGCTTATAGACAGTAAAGACGGCGAGATTCCTGCGCATTTCGTTCTTTTGCGATCGGCATCGATATTTTTTATTGAATCGATATTTGCGAACACCGCCTGGCCATTCGGCCGATTTGTCACGTAACAACCACAACGGTCAATAAAACATGGACGGTATTGAATACTTACCTGGACATTCCACGAATAACTGCATATATTACGCAAAACTCCTTGGAGGAATTCAATGGCTTTCAAGATCGCCGTCAGTAATCAAAAAGGTGGTACTGGAAAGACAACCATCTCCGTCAACATCGCAGCGGCCTTCGAAGCCGGCGGCAACAAGGTCGCACTGATCGATGCCGATCCTCAAGGCACCTCCGTCCGGTGGGTCACGAGTGGCGAGAACACGCTTCCGATGACAGTCCTGTCTCTGGCGCCTGCCGGTCGCGGCATCGGCGGTGAGATCAAGAAGCAGGACGCGAACTACGACGTGATCGTCGTCGACTGCCCCGGCAACCTGGAAGACCCGCGTATTGCCTCCGTCCTCGAAGTGGCGGACTTCTGCCTGGTGCCGCTTTCGCCGTCGCCAGCCGATCTGTACAGCACGGTCGCGATGATCCGCATGATCGAGTCGATGCGAGCCGTTCGAAATCCTCAACTTTCTTCCGCATTAATGCTGAATAGCGTTAATGGAAAAACTAAAATGCGTGAAGAAATTTTAAAAATTTTACGGGCTGAAGAAATAGGGGAGCATCTGCTCGACAGCCAGATCGCGCAACGCGAGGTCTATCGTCAGACGTTCGCGCTCGGCACCACGATCCATCACCACAATCGATACCTGAAGGGCCTGAAGGAAGCCCGCGCGGAAATCGAAAAGCTGGTCACGGAAATGGCCCAATACATCGCGTCGACGCGCGCTACCGGAGCCGCCCATGGCTAAGGACACCTCGAAAGACAAGAAACCGACCGGCAACCTGCATCTGGCAGCCGGCCTGTTGCGCGGCCTCGCACAGGAAAACGCGGCGCTCGAAACGCGGCTGCCCGAGCCGGCGGTCGCACCGACTGCCGCCGTCGAAGCGGCACCCGCCAGCGCACCGATCGCAACCGCGCCCGCCGGTACGCCCGATCTGGGCGCGCCGCAGAAGGTGCTGGTCAAGGACTGCATCCCGAACCCGTTCAACCCGCGCGTGTTCTACTCGGAGTCGAGCCTGCACGAGCTCGCACTGACGTTGAAACGGGAAGGGCAGATCGAGCCGATCAAGGTCACGCGGCTTCCCGAATTCCCCGGCAAGCTCGTCGTGATCGATGGCCAACGCCGGCTGCGTGCGACGAGCATCAACGGCGACGAGACGATCAATGCGACGTTCCGCACGGATCACACGCCCGAGCAGCTCTATACGATCGCGTATCGGGCGAACCACGATCACGAACGCCAGACGATCTTCGACGATGCGGTTGCGTGGAAACGTCTCCTCGACGAGAAAGTCTTTGCCGACCAGAACACGCTGGCGGAGAAAATCGGCAAGGACAAGGCATCGATCAGCAAGACGCTGTCGCTGAACGCGCTGCCGAACACGCTGCTGGAGCGGATGGCGAGTGCGAACGACGTGGTCGGTCTGCAGGCCGCGTACTTCCTCAAGCTGATCTTCGAACGTCTGGGCGAGCCGACGGCCGACCGGCTGCTGACGGCCGTGATCGATCGGAAAAAATCCGTCCGCGATCTCGAGAACTTTCTGCGTACGCAGAGCGACGGCGCCAGGAAGGCCGGCCGCACGCGCTATAGCGTCCGTCATGACTTCGCGCTCGAATCGCGCGCGATCGGCCAGTTGAAGACTTATCCGGACGGACGTCTGGATCTGCAGCTCAAGGGCGTCGACGCATCCCACCAGGAAGCGCTTGCCGACAAGCTCAAGACCGTCATCGACGCATACGTCGCCGATCTGGCGGCGGCCACGCCAAAGTAACGCGCCACCGCAAAAACGCCTCGCCTTCGCGCTGCGTCGCGAAGCCGGACCGCAACACGGTCCGGCGCACGGCGCGTGCGACGGCGAGGCCGCGTTCAGTTGCCTGCGAGACTGCTTTTGAGCAGGAATTCGAGCAGGTCGTCCGAAGTCGGCTCGCCCCACGTATCCAGCGCCAGCCATCGGAAGAAGCTGGTCTGCGCGAGCTTGCTCGCCTTCCTCTTCGGTGACAGCGTCAGGTCCTTCGAACCCGCCACCGTCTCGTTGTAACGCTCGATCAGCTTGGTCTGGTCGTCGATCTCCAGTTCGCGGAAATACGCGCCGGCTTCCTCGACCTTCGCCGCCAGATACTTGTCGCGAATCTGTTCCTGCTTGCTCTGCGCGGATTCCTTCGCCGGTGCGGCCGCTTCGGTTCCCTGGCCGTCGGCCAGCGTGTAACCGTGCGTCAGCGCCTTGCGGAAGTACGCGGCGACGTTGTCGACCGGCGCCGCATTTTTCTTCGTGGTCCGATTGAGCGTATAGGCGATCGCCGCCTTGATGCGCTGTACGCCGTATTGCGTGATCAGCCGGCGCGCCTCCGAACGCGGAATGCCGAACTTCGCGACCTCCTCGACCAGCGCTTCGTTCTTGACGTCACCGTCTTCGACCGTATCGGTGCTCTGCTTGCGCGTCACCTTGAACTGCACGGCTTCCACGCTGCGGCCGGACTTGTGTTCGATCAGCTCGAGCGTGTGGTCCGATACTTCGTTCACCTCCTGAATGCACGGCACCAGGACCTTGCTCTTGAACAGCTTGTATTCCTTGTAGGACTGCGATGCCTTGTCCTGACCGAGAATGAGGTCACGGAATTTCGGCAGCGGAATCTTCGCGGTGATGCCGATCCCTTCGTAGCGCACCGTGTTTTCCCACAGCGCGAGCGAGTGCGATCGCCGGAACTCGCGAGCGATCCGCATATCGATCAGCGCGTAGATTTCGGGATTGAGCAATTCGCTGCGAATCTGGTCGGAGAAGCTGTACTTCAGCACCGATTGCTCGAGTTCCGCGCCGGCGAGCAGACCCGACGCTTTCCAGACCGTCGAACGGTCCGCGGCCAGGTAGTCCCAGTTGACGACGGTACTGATCAACGAGTTGACCGTATCCTTCACGTACTTGGTGTTGTTGCTGTTGAGCCCGCTCTCGTGCGACAGCGATGCGATCGAGATCGAAAAGCTCGTCCGGCCCGGTTCGAACGCCTCCTGCCGAAGCGCATTCTTGATCAGCGAGCTGAACATCTTGCGCTGCTGCAGACCGATCTTTCCCGACTTCGGCGCGATATGAATCGCCTGAACCGCCTTGCGCAGCAAGTCGGGCGGCTCGGGTGTCTGAAACAGCGAAACCTGTTTGTCTGAGCCTTTGCTTGCTGGCTTGCGCGGCATCGTGGTGTCCGGGTAAGGTTGCCTTATTGAGAGCGGACTTTATACCTTTTCGCGCGACGGAGCAACGCCCTTGCTCCAGCATCACTTTCACTATCTGATCCAACTATCAGAGAAATAAGGAAAAATTCGCGTTTGGCGACTTATTCAGAGCCCCATATCCGTCTACCTTTTGATCAAAATACATCCCAGAAGCTGCTACCTTTCTTGGACCGGCAGGGCAACCCGGCACAAGATTTGCCGCGCGAAGGTAGCCATCCATGGGGGCAAACGAGCGGAATCGAGATCGCGGGGAAGATTCGTGGTGCCTCGCAACACGGCCGCCGTTTTCTCCCATAACTTGCTACCTTCGTCGATTCCCATAGGCGGGTACCTGTCCGCATGGTCGACAGCGTCGCTCTCCGGCTTGAAGGTGTAAATCGCCCCCATAAACGGCAACCATTCGTTTTCCCCATAGAAGGTAACCTGTCCGTGGCATCGGCCCTGTCTATGGGAAATCTTCACGGAGCCTTCGAGCGAATGGCAGCAAATTGGTCAAGACCGGCTCCCACAAATAGGTACCTTCCAGATCCCCCATAACTGGCTACCCAAGGAAAATCGCTGTGCATGTTCCGGACAATCAACCAGGAAAAGCACCCCATAAAAGGCGACCTTCATGTGTTCCCATAGACGACTACCCACCGCGATTTACGGTCGTTTTCCCATAAGCGGATACGTTCGCCCCATATCCACAACCCTGTTTCCCCACAACACGGTACCCCAACTCCCAAATCCACAGACCTGAAGCCCCAAACCCTTCCACCTGTGCTCCCATAAATGGGTACCGAACACCCCTCAAAGCCTTACCAGACAAGGCTGTGAGCCGTCTAAAAGTAGTTAAAGAAGTAAACGTGGTTTACCAAAGATGTAAACACACGTGTGCTTGCACAGAAAGACGAACCCCATAAACCGCTACCCATGGGAGTCGTCTGTGGGACATCCCACCGTCAAGATTCCTCGATACAGGCCTAGTTGGCCTTGTTTGACATACCGTCTCTAGAAGGCTCTAGGTCTGACAAGGCCTCCCGAAGAGGTGAGTGCCCACTCACAAATGATGAAACGTAGAAACTTATGGGAGGAAATTCCCGGATTCGACGGAGAGGTTCCCGTTTATGGGACCCCAAACCGCGCCTCGTGACACCCTCTGAACCTGTGACTGACGAACCGGGCGAATCCAGTCGCATCCTCCACAGCAGTTCGAAATCATCCTGGACTGCCCGCGAATGGTTTTTTGTACTCGCGCGGCCTCGTCTCCGGACAAAGTTTTGTCGATTGCCTGTGATGCCGCTCGCCAAATTTAGCCTGTGGACTGTGCCCGAAGGAATCCGATCCCGGCTGTTTTCCATCCCGCATCCCGTCCGTTTTTCTACCTTTGGAACACCACCAGCGAAGTCATGCTCTGTCCGTGGGCATCGTTACGGGCCAACGTGAAGATGTCGTGCGTGCCGAAACTCACCGCAATCGAATTCCTCGATGCTCCCGAACATGCTCACCTTCCGAAGGACCGGATTCCCGTAAAGCTCACCGACCGGGCCGGGGCACAGGTATAAGCAAGCTGTGTGGATCTCAACCGTCGTCCACATAAGGAACCATCGATGGGAGCAAACAAGAAACGACCGGCATCCCAGTGTGACGCCTGAGGGTCGGCAAGCCGGTTGCACTGACGGACAGGCCTCCTGGCGATGGACATATCCACCGACGAGCGCAGCACGCTCATGAGCGGCTTCAGCGCATTCGTACAGCCACTCGGGCCGATGTCTTCACCGCTCGCGCAGCCCCGCCTTTTTCGTCAGACCTGCGGGTCGACAACCCGCTTTGTCTCCACACAGAGGCAACCTTCCGCACCACAGTGCGGCAAGCGGTACCGAATGGATCACCGCACGCCACGACGACGCCACGTAATCGGCTTGACCGTCGAAGAAACGAATCGTGGTCGTTTATGGGAGAAACCGTCGCCCGAGCGGCATCGAACGATGACGTTGCGCACTGATCGACTGCTGCTGCGGTGATCGTGAAAGCACGACGATCCTCACGTCGCGCATGAGCGTATCGATATCACCACCAGTGAAACGCCCATCGGCGCGTCGCACCGCATCGAGTACAGCGGTTGCCGTCATCGAGCGCACCGACCGCGTCGTCTCCCATACGTGTATCCCGAATTCCGTCAGCACGTTGACGCCATAATTTTTGCGACACGGTTATGATGCTCAGGTCCTGACTGCGACATGACGACCAGTCAGGGCAGGGGCGGTATCTCGATGGTTTTTCAAACCGTGATAGTCATCAAAAAAGAGAGTTCAGCGATGCGAATCCAGATCAGAAAACTCACGCTGGCTGCTACCGCAGCCGCTTTCCTGTTTGGCTCGGCGGCGCCGGCGTTTGCGCAGGAAACCGCCAGCGCGCCGGCCGCACAGGACGCCAAGGCCGCGAAGAGCGAAGCGCGCAAGGCAGCCAGGGCCAAACGCAAAGCCGAACACAAGGCTGCGCGTGCGAAGAACACCGCCGAGTTGAAGAAACTCGAAGACGCCGGTTACAAGCCGGCGGCCAATGATCCGAACTATCCGCAAAACCTGCAGAACGCGGAGAAGAAGGCCGGCGCTGCAAGCCAGTAAGCGTCGTCCGGCGGCAAGCCACGGTTCGTCCACGGCTTGCCGCATGCGTCGCGGTCGCGCGATGCACGAAGGCAAACTCATTCCCCACGTTTTTCCAATTCGATTTGGAATCCTGCATGTCGTGAAGATGTACGACACCCAGGCAGGGACAGTCAGCGCCGCCCGCCCGACGCCGTCGCGCTGCCCGTTGCCTTCAGCCAGTTCTTGAACGCGCGTACGGCATCGTCGTCCGCGCGCGCGGACGCCACATACGTAAAGTAGCGCCACGGCGGCAGTGCCGGTTCGCTGAACGGCTGCACGAGGCGGCCTTCCGCGATGTCGTCGGCCACGAGCGCGATCGGCCCCATCGCGACGCCGAGCCCGTCAAGCGCGCCTTGCAGCGTCAGGTAGAAATGCTCGAGCGTGAGCGAATGCCGCGGTACGAGATTCGGCTGCCCGGCCGCCGCCAGCCACTCCGGCCACATGCCCGGATAGGTTGCCGCGTGCAGCAGTGTGAAGCCGGCGAGATCGGCAGGCGTGTCGAGTGACCGGCCCTCCAGCAACTTCGGCGCACACACCGGCAGCCGGACTTCGGACAGGAATTCCTCCGCGACGTACCCGTCGATGGCCTGTGGGCCGCCGCGAACGATCAGGTCGACCTTGTCGCGCAGCTTATCGATCGGCTCGTTCGACGTCGACAGCCGCACCTCGATGGCCGGATGCGCGACCTGGAACGACGACAGTTTCGGGACGAGCCAGCGCAACGAAAACGTCGCGGGCGCGCTGACGCGCAGCACGCGCTGCTGCGCGTGGCCGAAATGCTGCGCGGTGGCAAGCGCGATCCGGTCGAACGAAGCACCGACCTCGGCGAGGTAGGCGCGGCCCGCGGCGGTCAGTTCGACGCGCCGGTTGTGGCGCTCGAACAGCGGCCGCCCGAGCCACGCTTCCAGTTGCTGCACGTGCCGGCTGATCGCGCCGTGCGTCACGCACAGCTCGTCGGCGGCCAGCGTGAAGCTGCCGAGCCGCGCGGCGGCTTCGAACGCGCGCAGCGAATTCAACGGAGGGAGTCGTCGGGCCATTGCATCGTTTCGCGTGACATTTACTCACACGACGGTTCAGGTTTAATCGTTTGATCGGATGATCATGCTCCGCCAATATGGCACACAAACGGCCAACCGGGCCGAACGAGTGTCTGAATTTCTCACATGGAGTACGGAGCATGTCGAACGTGGTGGTCGTGGGCGCCCAATGGGGCGACGAAGGCAAGGGGCGCGTCGTGGACTGGCTGGCGGCGCAGGCCGATCTCGTCGCACGCTACAACGGCGGTCACAACGCGGGCCACACGCTGGTCGTCGGCGGCCACACGTACAAGCTGGCTCTGCTGCCGAGCGGCATCGTGCGCGGCAAGCGCGGCGTGATCGGCAACGGCGTGGCGCTCGATCCCGAAGCGCTGCTCGCGGAAATCGGGCGGATGGCCGCGCTCGGGCTGTCGGTAACGCCGGCGAACCTGTCGATCGCCGAGAACGCGACGCTGGTGCTGCCGATTCACCGTGCGATCGATGAGGCGCAGGAGCGTTTGCGTCGCGAACCCATCGGCACCACGCTGCGCGGGATCGGGCCGGCCTACGAGGACAAGGTCGGGCGTCGCGGGCTGCGTGTCGGCGATCTCGCGGAGCCGGGCGGGCTCGCGGCCAAGCTCGACGTGCTCGTCGACCATCACAACGCGTGGTTCCGAGGCCTCGGGCTCGACGAATACGATCGCGACGCGATGCTGGCGACACTCGTCGCGCTTGCACCGAAGATCCTGCCGTTCCTGCGTCCGGTCTGGGCCGATCTCAACGACGCGACCGATCGCGGCGAACGTATTGTGTTCGAGGGCTCTCAGGCCGTGATGCTGGACATCGACTGGGGCACCTATCCGTTCGTCACGTCGTCGGGCACCGTGGCATCGGCCGCGGCGGCCGGCACCGGGCTCGGTGCAACGAAGCTCGGCCACGTGCTGGGTGTGACGAAGGCGTATGCGACGCGGGTCGGCGGCGGACCGTTCCTCACCGAGCTGATCGACGCGACCGGCGAAATGCTGCGTGCGCGCGGACAGGAGTTCGGCGTCAACACGGGGCGGCCGCGACGCTGCGGATGGCTCGATGCCGCGCAACTGCGTCAGGCGGTCAGAATCTCGGGCATCGATTCGCTGGCGCTTACCAAGCTCGACGTGTTCGATGGTTTCGAGTCGATCGGGCTGTGCGTCGGTTACGAATTCGACGGCGCGCGCGTCGACCATTTGCCCGCGAGCCTCGATGCGCAGTCGCGCGCGAAGCCGGTTTACGAACGGTTCGAAGGCTGGCAAGGCTCGGTGAAGGGCGTGCGCGAGCGCGCGGCGCTACCGCGGGCCGCGCAGGACTTCATCGCGCGTATCGAAGCCGTGGCGGGCGCGCCGGTTTCGATGATCACGACCGGCGCGGAGCGCGACGACACGATCGTGTTGCGCAATCCGTTCGACGTGGCGGCCGCCGCGTAATGCGCGAGATGCGCAGCGCGTCGATCGAAAGCGAGATCATGGTCGGCGGGTAGTTTTGCCGACTGCCGCGGTTGGCCCGTGGGCACCTTCGATACGCAGGCCCGCCCGGCCCGGATGCGGCGCGGCGAGCGGCTCCGCGGCACGATTCGGCAGCACGGATCGTGCCGTATACGGCGAACTGGACACGCCTGCAACGCTGCTGTACTGTTCCGCACAATTCGCGCCAGACCGGCGTGTGCCGGTGCTGCCGGCCCCCGGCCGCACGGCGGCGCGACGTCACAATCCCCGGGGGCAGGTCGATGGACACGTTACAGATGATGCGCATTTTCGTCCGGGTCGCGGAAGAGGGCAGCTTCACGAGCGCGGCCCAGCGTCTGGACATCACGACGGCCTATGCGTCGCGTTCGGTTTCGCAACTCGAAACGCATCTGCGCACGCGCCTGCTCAACCGCAGCACGCGCCGCATCGCGCTGACCGATGCCGGGCAACGGTATCTCGACCGCTGCCAGCGCATCCTCGGCTATATCGACGAAGCGGAAGCCGAGGCGGCCGATGCACAGGCGAAACCGTCCGGACGGCTGCACGTTCACGCGACGACGAGTTTCGGCCAGTCCTACGTGATGCCCGCGGTCGTGCGTTACCGCGAACGCTATCCGTCGGTCGCGGTCGAGCTGACGCTGTCGCAGCACGTGCCCGACATCATCGACGAAGGCTACGACGTGTCGCTGCAGTTGAGCACGACGGAGCTGCCCGATTCCGGGCTGGTGTCGCAGCGGCTCGGCGACGTGGGCAGCGTGCTGTGCGCGTCGCCGGACTATCTGAAGGCGCGCGGCACGCCACGCACGGTGAGCGATCTCGCCGGGCATGCGTGCCTGCGGCTCGTCACGCCGCTGTTTCCGCGCGACCGCTGGCATCTCGACGGCCCGAACGGCCGCGAAACGGTCGAATTGCCGACGCCGGATTTCCAGGTGAATATCGCCGATGCGCTCGGCACCGCGCTGCGCGCGGGGCTCGGGATCGGCTCGCTGCCGATGTCGGCTGCGCTGCCCGCGCTCGCGAGCGGCGCGCTGGTGCGCGTGCTGCCCGATTACCGGTTGCAGAAGCTGACGGCCTATACGTTATATGCGTCGCGTCAGTATCTCGATGCGAAGATCCGCACGTTCGTCGATTTCCTGCGGGAATGCGTGCCGGAGATGCTGGCCGCCGACGAGGCTGCGTTGAACGCTTGCTGCGTGTCCCGTCATTCCTGATTCACGCATGATCGATGCGTGAGTGCCGAGCCCTGTCTTCCGGTTCAATTTAAATTAATTCGCAGTAATGAGTTGAAGGCAGGCGACGAATGCATGGGCGCGGAGCGGTCCGGACAGCGATGCCCGGCCATCGGCACGTCCTTACGAAAGCGTTTTCATGCGATACCCGTTCATGGTGCGACGCGCGACAGCGGCACCGCTTCGCCGCGCAGCCTCGCGACGTCGCGGCCCGGCGCATCGCCGAACAGCCGTGCATATTCGCGGCTGAATTGCGACGCGCTTACATAGCCGACACTGCGGCACGCCTGCCGCGCATCCATCGCCGACAGGCACATCAGGCGGCGCGCCTCCTGGAGCCGCAGCACCTTCTGGCATTGCAACGGACTCATCGACGTGACCGCACGGAAGTGATGGTGGAAGGTCGACGGGCTCATCTCCACCTGGCGCGCGAGCGCGTCGACCGCCATCGGATCGAGATAGTGGTCGCGAATCCAGGCGACGGCGCGCGAGATACGCTGGGTCGTCGAATCGGCGTCGCCGATCTGCGCGACGCGCGCACCCGACGGGCCGCGCAGCAGCCGGATGAGGATTTCGTCGACGATCAGCGGTGCGAGCAGGTCGAGGTCGTCCGGTTGTGCGATCAGTTGCATCAGCCGCGCGACGGCGTCGACGATTTCGGGCGTCGTATCGAGCGTGTCGAGTGCGCGGGAGTCGACGGCTTTCGGCAGCCCGCGCGGAAAGACGACGGGCGTGAGCGCCGCGATGCGGTGCGGATCGAGTTCGAGCTGCGCGTAAAGGAACGGCTCGGCCGGGTTCGCTCGCGTCACGCGTCCGGTCACGGGAAGGTCGGCCGTGGCGACCAGCATCCGCGATTCGTCGATCGTGTAGGTATCCTCGCCCACCCGCATCGACTTCGCGCCTTGCCCGACGATGCTCAGGCACGCGTGGTGCACGCCGTGGCTCCACTGCGGCGGCGGCGCGGACGCGCGCGCGACGCGCATGCCGCGCAGCGGAAGGTCGAACATGCCGTCGTGCGGCGCGTACGCAGCGATCAGCGCCGCGAGCCGGGCAGCCGGCGATCGGGCCGCCGATCGAGCATCATGATCCGGTGGGTGGCGCGGTTGCGGCGGCGTTCGGGCGTCGATTTCCATGTTGCGTGAGCGGTTGGCGGAGTGGGCGATGCAATGCGCGCGCTGCGGTTCGCTGCCGGCGCGCAGGCACGGCGGTCACATCGTACGGCCAGTTGCGTGCGCGGGATTGCCTAAACCTGTCCGAAATTAGCCCGATCATCCGGACCTGCATGGTCGGCGGCCGCGTCGCCTGTCGTCGCATGGTGTGCGGCGCACAAATTCGGAAATTAAGGCAAAACAATCGCAGGATCGGGCAAGCCATTTGCCGGCGGTTTCCCTACCATTGCACCTGCTGAAGGAAATGCGATTCGGCGTGCCCGGATGATGCGGGCAACCCCGCCCGCGTGACGCGCGGCCGCCGCCGGCCTTGCCGCGTGCGTTGCCGCCGCGAATCGCCGGGAAAGACTCAGGACTGCTATTGAACGATCGTGCATCGGGCTTACCGAGGCCGGTTTGCGTCCGTTGCAAGGCGCCTTGCGCGTTGCGAACGTCCCGACCGACCCGGCTGAGCCGGTGTCGGGGCCGCCGCATTGGTCAGGCCGATGCGGGCCGGCTGTGACGCGGCGTCGGGTGCAGGTAGACGGGCAGTCGTCCGCGCAGGGAAATCCGGACAAATGGACCAACTTCAATCGATTCGGGCATTCGTGACGGTGGCAAGGGAAGGCGGGTTTCGCCGGGCGGCGACGCGGCTGCGCGTGTCGACGGCGATGGCGAGCCGGCTGGTCGATGCGCTCGAAACGCGCCTCGGTGCGCGCCTGCTTCAACGCAGCACGAGCCACCAGTCGCTGACGGAAATCGGCGAGCTGTATCTCGCGCGCGTCGAGCGGATTCTCGGTGCGATCGACGAGATCGACGGCCGTTTCGTCGCGATGGGCAGCAAGCCGGAAGGCGTATTGCGCGTGGCCGCGCCGGTCGCGTTCGGGCTCAGCCAACTGAGCGCGCTGCTCGATCGTTTCGTGCACCGGTTTCCAGACGTGCGGCCGACCGTGACGCTGACCGATGCCCACGTCGACCTGACTAGCGAGGACATCGACGTCGCGTTCCTGACCGACGGCATGCCGGTGTCCGGCGCGCACGCGTTGCATACGCTGGCCGCCTACGAATCCGTGCGCGTCGCGGCGCCGGCTTACGTCGCCGCGCACGGCGGCGCGGCTGCGTCCGGCGATTGGCCGGACATCGCGACCGTGCGGCTGGAGTTGCGTGCGGCCGACGATGACCCCGCGGCCGGGATTCGATCCGGCGCGGCGGCCGGCAATACGGGCGTCGGCCATCTCGAGATGGCGCGGCGGCTGGCCGTGGCCGGCATGGGTGCGGCGGTGCTGCCCGCGTATCTCGTCGATGCCGATCTGGCGGCCGGCACGCTGGTGCGCGTGGCCCCGCTCAATCCGCTCGCGCCGGTCACGCTGAAACTCGCGCATGCACGTGCCGCACGTCTGCCGGCCGCCGCGCGTGCGTTCATCGAATTCGTCGGCGCCGCATTCCGGCCCGCGCGCTAGCAGTCTGGCCGAACCCGCGGCAACGCGCGCCCGCCAGGGCCGCGGGCTCGCCGTTCTTTTTTCGGAAGCAGTTCGGCGAACGAACGCTCCGCAGGGTGCAACGCACATCCGCAACACGTGTCCGCATCCGCGGCGAACTGGAAGCTGCAGGTTCGCCGCGCGTCAGGACCATGAGGAGATCTGGTGATTCCCATTGAAGGTCGTCTAATTGTGAGAGGTCGCTCCATGCGCGTCGAACGGGTTCCATACCGCTTAATCACTGTCGCAACGGCTGCCGTTTTCCTGGCCGCGTGCGGGAAAAAAGAATCGGCGCCGCCGCCGCAAACGCCGGAAGTCGGCGTCGTCACCGTCCAGCCGCAAGCCGTACCGGTCTTCACCGACCTGCCGGGCCGCACCAGTGCATTCCTCGTCGCGCAAGTGCGCGCACGGGTCGACGGCATCGTGCTGCGCCGTGAATTCACCGAAGGCACCGACGTGAAGGCCGGTCAGCGCCTCTACAAGATCGATCCGGCGCCGTACGTCGCGGCGCTGAACAGCGCGAAGGCGACGCTCGCGAAGGCGCAGGCGAACCTCGTCACGCAGAACGCGCTGGTCGCGCGCTACAAGGTGCTGGTCGCCGCGAACGCGGTCAGCAAGCAGGACTACGACAACGCGGTCGCCACGCAAGGGCAGGCCGCGGCGGACGTCGCGGCCGGCAAGGCGGCGGTCGATACCGCGCAGATCAACCTCGGCTATACGGACGTCGTGTCGCCGATCAGCGGGCGCGTCGGCATCTCGCAGGTGACGCCGGGCGCGTACGTGCAGGCGAGCC
>NZ_JBYQCG010000083.1:0-9526 GCF_057837105.1 Burkholderia sp. APQ4-4ca
TGAAATCGTACGTACCGACACGCTTGAAGCCTGCCTTCTCGTAGAACGCGATGGCCTTCGCGTTGCCCGACCACACGCCCAGCCATACCGGACCAGGGCGCGTTTCGGCGAGATACGCGAGCGCGGCGTCGAACAAGGCCCGCCCGGCGCCGGTTCCCTGGGTGCCGCGTCGAAGATAGATTTGATGGACCTCTCCCGACCCGTCCGCCACTTCCGGGTGCGGCAGCTTGCACGGCCCCGCGTGCGCATACCCGACCAGCGTGCCGTCGTCGCCTTGCGCGACCCACGTGCGGCACTGCGGGTCGCCGAGCTGCCCGGTGATCGCTGCCACCGAATAGGCACGGGCTTCGTATTCGGCCAGATCGTCCGGCGGGTAGTCGATGCCGAATCCGTCCTGCAGAAAGGTTTCGCGAAACGTATCGCGTTTCAATTCGGCAAGCGGGACGGCATCGGCCAGGGTCGCAACGCGGATCAACATGGAGCTTCTCTCGGTTCGGTGTCGGGCCGTCAGTTTATCGTGGGCGGCCTCGCGCCCGCGCGCCGCCACCGGCTAACCCGCGAGCGTCGCGGTCGGACGCACGACGATCTCGGCGACACGCGCGATCCGCGCAGGGGCATGATCCGGCGCGCTGTCGCGGATGCGGCTGCCCGATCCGGGAAAAGAACCGATTTTGCAGCGCAGCGAAACGCGGCGGCGCTTACCCCGCCCGGCATGCGTAGCGAACCGAAACCGCCGGCACGGCAATCATGCGGATGCCGATGGTTGACCGTCGGCGGACATGCTAGGATTTCCGTCAAACAACTCCGGAGACTGCGATGCCGTTCATCTGCGAAAACGTCGAATGCCGTGCCGTGCTGGCTCGCGGGCAGGTCAGGCACCATCAGGAGGGCGCGGGCTGGTGCTTCTACTGCCCGGATTGCAACACCCGAAACGAGTTGATGAATGTCGGCACGGTCAGCGGCCCTGTCGAGCTGGTTCAGCCGGAGCGGGCCAGCCCGCCGCACCGGGTCGTCGCGACGGCCCGGCCGCTGGACGACGGCCGCTACGCGGCGCAATTGAGCGTCCAGCGGGCGCTCGCCGTGAAAGGCACCTACGCGGCCGAGGAGCACTGGAATGAGCTCGGCGTATTCGGCGACGCGCAGGAAGCCGTCGCGCATGCGAAATCTTTCGCGACGGACTTGCTGCAGCGCGTCGCATAGTTGGTACGTTTCCGTGAACGAACAAGGGGCGTCGCGCATTCGTGCGCGACGCCCCTTTGCGTTTTTCGCGCATGTTCGTGAGTGGTGATAGCGAACGACGAGATTTGTTTCGCGATCCGCCGATACGTGTCGTCCCGAATCAGGCTTCCGAGAAAGCCGCGTAAGGTCACACTGCCGGCGCTTGCACCGCGCGGGCCCGTTCGCGGGCCGCGACGAGTTCGCGGATCCGCGCACGGTCGGCCGGCGTCACCGGCGTGAAGATCACGAGGCTCAGGTCCGGGCTGCCGGTGACCGAGAACGCAGAATATTCGAGCGCGATCCGGCCGGCTTGCGGATGGCGAATCTCCTTCGTGCCTTCGTCGTGCGTACGGATAGCGTGGTCGCGCCACATCGCGTCGAATTCGGCGCTGGTCGCGCGCATCTCGTCGACGAACGCCTGCACGCTCTGCGTCGCGCCGCTGCGCGCGACGTCCGCACGAAACGCGCCGACCGCGAACCGCGCGACGCGCTCCCAGTTCGGCTGCGCGTAACGCACCCCCGCGTCGACGAAGATCAGCCGCAGGATGTTGCGCGCGGCCGGCGGCAGCGTCGCGTAGTCGGTCAGCGTCGCGGCCGCCGCGTCGTTCCACGCGGCGACGTCCCACGTCGCGGTGCGGATGATCGCGGGGCTCGCGTCGAGCGAATCGAGCACGTGCCGCAGGCGCGGCGTCACGCTGGCCGGCGCGTGATAACGCACCTCTGGCGGATGGCCGACGCCGATCAGGAACAGGTGTTCGCGTTCGGCGTCGTTGAGCATCAGCGCGCGGGCGAGCCGGTCGAGCACGTCGGCCGACGGTGCGCCGCCGCGGCCCTGTTCGAGCCACGTGTACCACGCGGCGCTCACGTGCGCGCGTTGCGCGACTTCCTCGCGCCGCAGGCCCGGCGTGCGGCGGCGCGTGGCCGGCAGCCCAAGCGCGGCCGGGTCGAGTTTCTCGCGGCGGTCCCGCAGGTACGCGCCGAGCAGGTTGTCGGGGGCGTCAGCCATATCCTGTTAGTTCGTTTACTCGTAAACCGTCACGACTTCACCGCGCGCGGCCATCGGCAGATAGTAGGCCTCCATTTCATCCGGAGGTGCTGAACATGCGTGTCTTTGTTACGGGAGCGTCGGGATTCGTCGGCTCGGCCGTCGTCGCCGAACTCGTTGCCAACGGGCACTCGGTGCTCGGGCTCGCGCGGTCCGATGCGGCCGCGGCGGCGGTTGCCGCAGCCGGCGCCGACGTCCATCGCGGATCGCTGGAGGATCTCGACAGCCTGACGCGCGGCGCCGAAGCCGCCGACGCGGTGATCCACACGGGATTCAATCACGATTTCTCGCGCTTCGCGCAGAACTGCGAACTCGACCGCCGCGCGATCGAGACGATCGGCGCGGTGCTCGCCGGCTCGGCGCGGCCGCTCGTCGTCACGTCCGGCCTCGCGCTCGTCGCGCCCGGCCGCGCGGCGACGGAGGACGATCCCCACGTGCCGGTGTCGGCGCACTATCCGCGTGCGTCGGAGGCGACAGCGGTCGCGCTCGAAGCGCGCGGCGTGCATGCGTCGGTCGTGCGCCTGCCGCCGTCCGTGCACGGCGACGGCGATCACGGCTTCGTGCCGCGCCTGATCGCGTTCGCGAGGGAGAAGGGCGCATCGGTGTTCGTCGGCGACGGCGCGAACTGCTGGCCGGCCGTGCACCGGCTCGACGCGGCGCGTGTGTACCGGCTCGCGATCGAACGTGGCGCGGCGGGCGCGCGCTATCACGCGGTCGACGATACGGGCGTGCCGTTCCGCGAGATCGCGGAGGTGATCGGCCGGCGGCTGAACGTGCCGGTCGTCGCGAAGTCGGCGGCGGAAGCCGGCGAGCACTTCGGCTGGTTCGCGATGTTTGCGGGAATGGATGCGCCCGCAACCAGCGAGCGCACGCGGGCATCGCTCGACTGGGCGCCGACGCAGCCGCGACTGCTGGCCGATATCGACCGGCCGCGGTATTTCGAAAGCTGACGGGCGGCTCGGGCCGTGACGAACACCCCTCCACGTCGCGGCCGCCCGCCTGCCGTGCGTCACTCGACCGGATGCAGATCCTGCAGCAGTGTCGGCAGCAGCTCCGACACGGTCGGGTGAATATGCATCGCGCGGCTGATCGTCGTGTACGGCGCGCCGGCGGCCATCACGTCGAGGATCCCGTGCACGACCTCGTCTCCGGTCACGCCGAGGATCGATGCGCCGAGGATCGCGTGGTTGTCCGCGTCGACGATCACCTTCATGAAGCCCTGGCTCTCGCCCTTCTCGACCGCCCGGCCGACGCGCGTCATCGGGCGCGTGCCGACCAGCAGCCGGCGGCCCGTCTGCTTCGCTTCCGCGAGCGTCATGCCGACGCGGCCGAGCGGCGGGTCGATGTACATTGCGTAGGCCATGATGCGGTCGGACACCTTGCGCGGATCGTCGTCGAGCAGGTTCGCCGCGACGATCTCGTAGTCGTTGTACGCGGTGTGCGTGAACGCGCCGCGCCCGTTGCAGTCGCCGAGCGCCCAGACGCCTGGCACGTTCGTGCGCAACTGCTCGTCGACGGTGATGTAGCCGCGTGCGTCGGTGTCGATGCCCGCGCGGTCGAGCCCCAGATCGTCGGTGTTCGGCACGCGCCCGACCGCGAGCAGCAGGTGCGAGCCCGCGACCTCGCGGCCGCCGCCCGCGCAGTCGAGGCCGACGACGATGCCGTCGCCGTCGCGGCGTGCGCTCAGGCAGTTCGCGTCGAGTTGCACGTCGATGCCTTCCTTTTCGAGGATCTCGCGCACCGCCTGCGACACGTCTTCGTCCTCGCGGCGAATCAGGCGCGAACCTTTCTCGACGATCGTGACCTTCGAGCCGAAGCGGCGGTACATCTGCCCGAATTCGAGCCCGACGTAGCTGCCGCCGACGATCACGAGGTGGTCGGGCAGGAAGTCGACGTCCATCATCGTCGAATTGGTCAGGTACGGCACCGAGTCGAGGCCCGGCATCGCGGGCACCTGCGCGCGTCCGCCGACGTTGATGAAGATGCGTTCGGCTTCGAGCACGTCATCGCCCACGCGCACCGCGTTCGCGCGTTCGAAGCGGGCATGACCCTGAAAGACGGTCGTGTTGTCGAGGCCGCGCACCCATTGCTCGACGCCGTGGTTCGAGCGTCCCGAGATCTGGTCCTTGCGCGCCTTCACAGCTTTCATGTCGACGGTGACGGGGCCGCCGACCGACACGCCGTATTCGCCGGCGCGTCGTGCAAGCTGCGCGGCGTACGCGCTTGCGATCAGCGTCTTGGTCGGGATGCAGCCGGTGTTTACGCAGGTGCCGCCGAAGCGGCCGCGCTCGACGATCGCGACTTTCATGCCGGCGCCGGCGAGCCGTGCGGCGAGCGGCGGCCCGGCCTGGCCGGTGCCGATGACGATCGCGTCGAAGTGTTGCGTCATGACGTCCTCCTGTGCGGGGGCAACGAGGAAAGAGGCCGGCGCAAGCCGCATGCCGTGCCGGCGGTCGCGCGGGCGACGAGCGCCTATGGTAGACCTGTTGGCCGGGCGCGGCGAGCGGCGGGCGGACGGTGCGTCGCGTTGAAAAACGGCACTGCCGCGGGCGGCGCGGCGTGCAGCGTCTAGTCCTTGCGTTGCCACTGCCCGAACGACACCGGCCGGTGCGCGTCGGCGCGCGTGACGGTGACATGGTCGGGCTGGTCATCGAGCGGAAACGATTCGGTGACGATCTGGCTCGAAAACAGCCAGCCATGCGTGCGCGGGTCGTAGCGGAATGTGACGTAGTCGGTCCAGTGCTGCCCGCACGCGACGATGTTCTGCACGGTGAAATAGCGGCCTTTCACCGACAAGCCGTTGTCGGCGGCATCTTCTGGATCGAAAGGGTCGCACTGGCCGCCTTCGTTCGCGCGCAGCACGACCTGGTCGTTGCGCGTGGCGAGCCGGTAGATGTGGTCGGCCTGTTCCTCGTAGATCAGCAGCGGGCGCGGCGACGGCTGGTCGCGCGTGTCGACCGCGCGGTGCACGACGACGAGAAAGCTGTGCCGCCCGTTGTCGAGATCGGGGCCGGCTTGCGCGAGCAGCGGCTGGTAGCCGGGTGGGAGTTGCGCGGCGATCGATTTCGGCAGGGTGTCGGCGCGGGCGCCGAACGAGACGGCGGCGAGCAGCGGGAGCAGGGCGGAAAGGCGAAAAGCGCGCATGGCGGGCGGTTTGGTCGAAAGAGGAAAGGGGTTGAGCCGTGCGCCGTTACGGATTGCGCCCGGGAAGCTCGGCGCCCGGCGCGGGAATGTCGGGTCCGTCGTCCGCGAGGGCGAGGCTGACGGTCGGGCTCGCGATGGACTCGCGAAAGATCGCTTCACCGACGGCGGCATCGTCGGGATAGCGGGCGGCGCGGATCTCGATCATGGGGCGGCGCGAGATGACGGGAAAGAGGGCCAGCATAGCAGCGCGCGGCCGCTTTCGGCCATGCGCGAAGCGTGCCAGAATCGACCGCTCGACCGTCGGAAACGACACGCAGGCGCCGGCGCAGCGGCGTCGCTGACCAAGGAGACTTTGATGACCGCATCGGCTGCCGTACTCGCCATCCTGGCTGCGCTGTTCCTCGGCGCGATGATTCCGGGCCCGAGCTTCGTGCTGGTGGCCCGCAATTCGATCGGGCTGTCGCGCCGCGACGGGCTGGCCACCGCGCTCGGCATGGGGATCGGCGGCATCGTGTTCGGCGGCGTCGCGCTCGCCGGGCTCTACACGCTGCTGCAGGCCGTCGAATGGCTGTATGTGGGCCTCAAGGTCGCGGGCGGCGTGTACCTGATCTACATGGCGTCGAAGATCTGGCGCGGCGCCGACCGGCCGATCGCGATGGACGGTCCGCAGGCGATGGCGGGCGGCAGCGCGCGCAAGTCGTTCTGGACCGGCCTCACGACCCAGCTCAGCAACCCGAAGACGGCGATCTGGTACGGCAGCATCTTCGCGGCGCTGCTTCCGCAGCATCCGCCGCTGTGGTGCTACCTCGTGCTGCCGCCGCTCGTGTTCGCGGTCGAATTCGGCTGGTATACGCTCGTCGCGCTGTGCTTCTCGACGCGCCGGCCGCGCGAACTCTACCTGCGCGCGAAAAAGTGGGTCGACCGCATCGCGGCCGGCGCGATCACGCTGCTCGGGCTGCGGCTGATCCTCAATGCGCCGAAAGCGGGGATCTGAGCGCTTCTTTATCGGCACGTGGCGGGGGCGGCCCTGCCGTCGCCGGTCAGCGGCGGGAACCGGCCGGCCCGCCCGGGCCGCTCGCCCGAGCGCGCGTCGGCGTCCCGAATACCATGATTACCGGTTCATCGTTGGGCCAGGGTCAGGCGCGGCGTGCGGAACGCCCGCACCCGTCGCCGCGGCTCGGCCCGTTCATCGTTCATGGCGGGCCGGCACTGCAAACACGTGACGCATGACTTCCCGATGGCGCGACCGCTCGCCGGCCGCCGCCGACCGTGCTTCCCACCCTCTCACCGCCGCCCGCCGAGCCTTGCGCGACGGGCGTTCCCGTGTATCGCGCGGCACGCCGAACCGCGCCGCTTCCCCGATTCTGGCGGTCGACCGCCCGACGACGTGTAAACTGCTGCCTTTTTTGACGGTTTGCAGCATGGTGCAAGCATCTCCGCGCCCGGCGTTGAGCGGTCCGACGCTCGTCCGGCTGCTCGCGCGCCTGGCCGATGCCGACGTCGCGGAATCCCGGCAGACGCTGTCCGACCGGCTGAGCCAGTGGCTCGGCTGGACCGACGCGATCACGCTGTCGTCCGCGCTGAATGCGAACCCGCCGGGCGTCGCGGCCGGCGTGCGCGGCTACGACGCCGAGCGCGACTGCGCGCGCGTGCGCCACGACCTCGCGCAGGCGATCGCGGCCACCAACCGGCCGCGGGCGCGGCGCCGGCCGGGCGACCTGCCGCCGCCGGCCGCCGACACGGCCGATTTCGCGGACTTTCGCCAACGTTATCTGACCCTGCAACAGGACATGGAAACGGCGATCGGCCAGTTGCGCGGCCGCCTGCGCGTCGCGCTCGCCGCGCGCTCGTCCGGGATGGCGCGACTCGCGACGCTCGACACGATCATGGAGCGCGTGCTCGGCGCGCGCGAGCGCAGCCTGCTGTCGGCCGTGCCCGCGCTGCTCGGCACGCGCTTCGCGCGGCTGCGCGACGCGGAGCGGCAGGTGCTGGCGGAGGCCGAAACCGCGGCCGCCGCGGCGCCCGACACCACCGACGCGTCCGCTCCGGCCGACGAAGGCGCGGTGGCCGACACCCCGGCCGTCGCGGCGATCGTGCCCGGCGCATGGCTCGATACGTTTCGCGACGAGATGCAAAGCATCCTGCTTGCCGAACTCGAAGTCCGGTTTCAAACGGTAGACGGGCTGCTCGCGGCCCTTCGCACCTGCTAATCAACACGCTATGTCCAGAATTCGCCTTGATCTCGTTGTCTTCGTCGCCGGTCTGCTCGCTGTGGGCTGGATCGGTGCCGGCTATGTCGCGTCGAACCCGCTGGCGGCGGCCGTCACGCTGCTGATCGGCGCGTGCTATGTCGCCGGCGCATGGGAGCTGCTGCGCTACCGGCAGGCGACCGCCACGCTGTCGCACGCGGTCGCCGGCCTGACCGAGCCGCCCGCGAAGCTCGACACGTGGCTCGACATGCTGCATCCGGGCCTGCGCGGCGCGGTGCGCGCCCGGGTCGAAGGCGCGCGCGTCGCGCTGCCGGGCCCCGCGCTCACGCCTTACCTCGTCGGCCTGCTGGTGCTGCTCGGCATGCTCGGCACGCTGCTCGGGATGGTCGTCACGCTGAAGGGCACGGGCGCCGCGCTCGAAAGCGCGACCGATCTCGATGCGATCCGCGCGTCGCTGATCGCGCCGGTGAAGGGGCTCGGGTTCGCGTTCGGCACGTCGATCGCCGGCGTCGCGACGTCCGCGATGCTCGGGCTGTTGTCCGCGCTCGTGCGCCGCGAGCGGATCGACGCGGCCCAGCAGCTCGATGCGAAGATCGCGACGACGCTGCGCGTGCATTCGTCCGCGCACCAGCGCGACGAATCGTTCCGGCTGCTGCAGCGCCAGGCCGACGTGATGCCGGCGCTGGTCGACCGGCTGCAGACGATGATGACGACGCTCGAGGCGCGCAGCGTCGCGTTGCACGATCGTCAGCTCGAAAGCCAGCAGGCGTTTTTCGACCGGACCGAGCGGGCGTACGCGGGCCTGGCGTCGAACGTCGGCGACGCGCTGAAGGAAAGCGCGGCCGAAAGCGCGCGTGTGGCCGGCGCCGCGTTGCAGCCGGTCGTCGCCGCGACGATGACGGGGCTCGCGCAGGAGATGGCCGCGCTGCGCGACACCGTGACGGGCGCGGTGCAGCGTCAGCTCGACGGGCTGACGGACGGCTTCGAGAAGACCACCGGCAACGTGACGGCTGTCTGGAACCGCGCGATCGACGAGCAACGTCAGGCGGGCAACGCGGTCGCGCAGCAGTTGCAGACGACGCTCGGCCAGTTCACCGACACGTTCGCGCAGCGTTCGTCGGATCTGCTCGACGGCGTCGCGACGCGCCTCGAATCGACCGAGGGCCGCCTGTCGGCCGCATGGCGCGACGCGCTGGCGCGTCAGGAGCAGGTCGGCGAGACGCTGGCCGGCCAGCATGCGCGCGCGCTGGGTGAAGCCGCCGCGACGTTCGAACGCCATTCGGCCGCGACGCTCGCCGCGATGCAGGAGTCGCATGCGGGGCTGCAATCTCAACTGGCGGCGCGCGACGAAGAACGCCTCGCCGCGTGGAACCACTCGCTGGCCGCGATGGCCGCGAAGCTCGGCGAAGAATGGCAGCGCGCAGGCGTGCATAGCGCCGGCCGTCAGCAGGAAATTTGCGACGCGCTTGCGCAAACGACGCGTGACCTCGCTGCACAAGCGTCGACGTTCGAACAACGCTCGAACGATCTGCTGACGACGATTCGCGATTCGCACACCGGCCTGCAGTCGCAACTGGCCGCGCGCGACGAAGAACGCCTCGCCGCGTGGAACCACTCGCTGGCCGCGATGGCCGCGAAGCTCGGCGAAGAATGGCAGCGCGCAGGCGTGCATAGCGCCGGCCGTCAGCAGGAAATTTGCGACGCGCTTGCGCAAACGACGCGTGACCTCGCTGCACAAGCGTCGACGTTCGAACAACGCTCGAACGATCTGCTGACGACGATTCGCGATTCGCACACCGGCCTGCAGTCGCAACTGGCCGCGCGCGATGAAGAACGTCTGTCGGCCTGGAACGATTCGCTTACTGCGATGGCCGCGAAGCTCGGCGAAGAATGGCAGCGCGCAGGCGTG
>NZ_JBYQCG010000084.1:0-10141 GCF_057837105.1 Burkholderia sp. APQ4-4ca
GGGACGCATTGCACGCGTTGCTGCTGACCAAACTACGCGCGGCAAACCAGATTGACTTCTCACGTGTGGTCGTCGACTCCTCGTCGATTCGAGCGGTTGGGGCGGGCGAAAAACTGGCCCGAACCCCACCGATCGAGCGCGACCCGGTTCCAAACACCACCTCGCCACCGACGCCAACGGCACACCGATCGCGGCAATCTTGACCGGAGCCAACCGCAATGACGTCACGCAACTGATCCCCCTGATCGAGGCGATCGCGCCGATCAAAGGCGTTCGCGGTCGGCCACTGAGCAGGCCCAAACGCGTCTATGCGGATCGAGGCTACGATCACGACAAGTACCGGCGCATCCTGCACGAGCGAGGCATTCCCACCAGCATTGCTCGACGCGGACAACCACACGGCAGCGGGCTTGGGAAGGTTCGATGGGTCGTGGAGCGCACGCATGCCTGGATGCACCACTTTCGACGTCTCCGTATCCGATTCGAACGGCGTGCCGACATTCATGAAGCGTTCCTCAAACTCGGTTGCTCCATGATCTGCTGGAACATTTTGCAGCGGACTCAGCAGCCTTTATGAAACCGTCTCTTAGACGCCCGCTCGCTTATCGCGCCGTTCACGAACGAAGACGTGTTCAACATAACGCCCGACTACGTCATCGCAAAGCGTGAGGACGAAGACGCGCGACTGCTACACGCCAAGTGCTTTGAGCTCGAGGGCAGCAACGGCACGCTCGTCATGACGGGCTCGGTCAATGCCACGGGCCAGAGCCTGAGCTCTACGGACAACGTCGAGGTGTCCCTCATCCGCTGGTTGCCGAAGTCGCCGTTCAAATGGACGAAGGCCGAGCCGGTTGAGTTCACGCCTTGCGAGTTCAAGGTCGAGTCGTTGACAGCCCGCAATCCGGCCCTTCAGGTCACGTGGACGGTTGCCAATGAACTGGTGGGGCGCATTGAGCCCTACGGAGATACAGAGCTGGTCACTCTGTCCGTTTGGGACGGCGACGAGCGCGCCACCTTGGTGGATGAGGTACCGCTCGCGGACGGCAAGTTCTCGGTCAAGCTGGGGCAGCCGGTCAATGCGCGCGGCGCATTGCGGCTCACCGTCGAGGGACTGGACTTGCACGCCGAAGGCTGGATTAACGTTGAGCTTGACTTGGCGGGTGACGAAAACCAGCGCAACCTGGCCAAGGCATCCAGTCGTGTGATGGCTAACGAATTCCGGCTGGAAGACCTGGACACCATCTTCGGCTGGCTCGCGCGGCTGCAAAATCATGTCCAGTCGCAGGAAAAGCCTGAGCCCGGCAGCCCGGTCCGGTCCTCCTCGTCGTCCGCTTCGACCAAGAGTGGTGCAGCGCCAGCACCCATTCGCAAGATGAGCTACGACGAGTGGCGAGCGAGTATCGAGACGCCGAACGTGGCGAAAACCCCGGCGGGGCTCACCCGGAACACGGTCGAAGCCGTATTGCGCTGGCTGAATCGCGATGTCACGCCGCCAGCTCCGGCCAACCCACCCGAGAAGGACGACACACCATCTCAGGAAGGTAAGCCGACGGGCAAGACAGCACCGCCGGTCAAGCGCGCGCTCCTGTCCACAGAAAAGTCCGAGTTCACCACGGGCGGCAGTGCCGCTGACGAAGAGCGCCGCCGGCGCACCGAGGCGCTGTATCAGGCACTTCTGGAGGCCATTCCGAAGGGGCTGGCTCTGGAGGCACGGTCGTCTGTCGCGCCGATGCTGGTCGAGCTTTCGGGCTGCGCGCAGCTCAAGCACGCCCTCGTGCAGGGTGCCCGTGGCGGGCACGCGGATGACCACGTCGCGCTGATGCTCCAGAGCTGGCTGACACGGTTTGCCGCCTTCGAGTATGGGGAGGACAACCGGGGGGTGCTGCTGCCCTTCTTCTCGGCTATCGCGTGCTGTGCGGTGGCGGCACATCAGCAGGTTTCGATGCCCTCCCTCAAGGAAGCCATTGAGCAGCTTGCAGGCCGCACGCTTGAACCCGGCGAGATTGCGGCGGGCGCGCGCCTGGCACTGGGCACGAACCGATTCGACCGCATCCCGGACGACATGAAGCGTGTCGCACTGGAAGCTGGCAGCGCCATTGAAGGTGAGCAAACCCAGTCCCAGCGGCTGGTTGCACTGATTGAGCTCGTCACGCGCCCAGACACCAAGTCAGCGCCGCAGGTGCCGTCCCGTTATCAAAAGGCATTCGCGGCGCTGTGGCAGCACCGCAAGAGCACGCGCGGCGCGTTCGGCGTACTGGCGCGAAGCGTTGGACCGTTGGCTTGCCCGTGCTGCTACGGTCGGCTGCAGTCGGAGGACGCCTCCCGGCTGCGCGCAGACCAGGTCTGCCTGTGTATGAACTGCCAGCGCCCGGTCTTTTACGCCCTCGACACGGCAGCCCTGGACCAGAACGGCCTGGCTGGCCGCTACAAGAAAAACTGACTATGCTCCAGCATCTCGACAAGCCGTACTTCACCGACCCGTTGACAGACAACTTCGTCCTCGACCCGCTGGGCACGAACGCAGTCGTGGAATCACTCTATCGCTCGGTATTTCCGGGCATCAACAACGTGGTGGCCTTCATCCGGGTCTACTCCGCCATTTGCTGGATGGTGCGCCAGATTGACCAGACGGCCCGGCGCAAGCGTGACCCGGATATCGAGACGCTCTCCCTGGAAGGCCTTGAGAAAATCCAGCTGCTGCTGGGCTGGTATAACGTACGGCAGAACATCCGCGGGCTCGCCGGCGGCGGGCGTCTCTACCCGGAGGGGCGCACGAAGGTAAAGCTGAGCATGAAGGTCATCGTCGGCGCGCAGGACCAGAAAGCCATGGACCTCGACCCGGACTACGAGCCCAGCTCCGGCGCCAACTTCCTGCAGGCCGTACAGTATGGGCCAAGCATCATCAACGGCATGCCTTGCCTGAAGGTGACGGGCATCCGGGGTGCGTACCTGCTCACGGATGCTGGAGAGAAGCTGGCCGACGCCTATGAGAAGGCCATTGCGAAACACCCGCGCCGGGACTGGCTCGCTGATATCGGTAAGCAACACGTGTCGGATGAGGAAGTCGCGGAGATGGGTGGGATGCTCGACCTGCTCAATCCGTCTCAGGGCGAGATTGATGCGTTCACGGAGCAGTACTACCCCGAGTTCCCGGACGGGCTCACCTTGGGGCCGAACTGGGAGTATCGTCAGCAAGGCGTGACGCTCGCGTTGCGAGCCGTTTATGCCGAGCAGAAGACACCGGCGCACAGAGACGGCGTGCCTGAAAATGTCATCCGGTTCACGATGGCACGGGGCCTCACGCATGATGGCAGCTATGAGTTGACAATCGACGACTGCGCCCAGACACAAAGCTGGTGGGCCAGCCTGCAATTGCGGCAGTACGTCCGCATTGCCCAAGGAGTCCTGCTGCGGCTGTGCGAGTCATGGGTGCACAGGGCCGTCGTCACCAACCATCCCCGCGAGATTCTCGACTGCGCCCAAGGGCTCGGCGAGAAGCTGCTCACGCTGCTGCCAGAAAACTCCCGCGAGGACGTGGCAAGCCTCGTCAAGATGATGGACGATTGGCGCGGCGATGCGCCGACGCTATTCGCGGCCGGTCCTAAGCTTGAATACGCGCAACGTATCGAATCCCTGCTGGAGCACTTGTTGAGTGTGCGGTACTTTGCTCACAACTCAGAAGAGGAGGACCAGGCATTGCGCAGCGCGTACGTCGCCATGCTCTTCTGTGCAAGTGAAGCGAGGAACTTCAGGGCTGACCCGCACTTCGACCAGGCGCTCGAGAACGAGCAACTCACGCTCGGCAAGCTCTCCAGTGTCATGCTTGCGCACATGCACGATTCGCCGGCGGTGTTCATGGCACACATCGTCCAGCACTACGTTTTGCTCCAGCATTTCGGTATCGTGCAGGAGCGCGCCGCCCGGGATGGTCGCAGCCGCTACGTGTTGCTCAAGGGCGACCAGGGCCTCGAGCGAACAGGGAAAGGCGAGGGTTTTGTCGGCATCGACCTACTCGCGGACCGACTCTTGCATGCACTGCGGCTGGCCGCGCAATGCAACCTGCTGGTGCACAACGAGGAGGCCGGAACGTTCTCCCTGACCGCAGAGGGCCTGCGACGCCTTCAGTCCATTGCCGCCTGATGTGCATGTAGCGAGACACATAGGGAGAAATTTTTTGCCCCTTCCGATAGCCACCGAGTCGGTTGCCAGTTGGGCCGTCCGGTGAAGGCGACGACCCGTTCTGTGTTGTTCTGTTTTCGGAAGCAGCGTTCCATCAGTTCGGGCCGCCGAACGACGGGACCTTCACGCTCACCCTCTGGCGCAGTGCGGTTTGCGCAGATATACCGCGCATCGCAAGCCGGGTGCAAAGGCTGCCGCCAAGTCGTCGGCGTCGGCCGCGACGTAACGTGACCCGAAGACCGGTGCCACTTGGACCGGACACGGCCGTGCGCCGCCGTGGAAAGCTCGCGCGAGAGACCCTTGGAAGTTCTTGGTCGACGCCAGCCAGCATTGCGACGTCTGCGTCCGTCGGTAAGCTAGCCGCAAAGGTAGGAAACTTCGTGCGCGGGCCACAGCCGGCCAAGTATCGCGACCCTAAGTCCGGTGCAACTTGGAGCGGTCGTGGACCGGCGCGCGGCTGAATCTCAAAAAGCTTGACCGAGCGAACTCCAGAGACCGCTGCGATGGAATCGCCGCTATGATGCAATGTACCCCAATGTACCCGTTACTGCGAATTTTCTTTCTCCCTTATAAGCAATCCAACTAACGTAATGGATTAACGGCCATGTCCGCCGACCCGATTCTGTATTGTCTTGAAAACTTGACCGATTATCGTGTTTTCGAGCGCCTCTGTTCGACCTTGTTAGCCGGCGTTGGATATGTCACCATCGACCCATTAGGCGGAACAGGGGATGAAGGTCGCGACGCCGTTATCGTCCCGCTTGAAGATGGTCGCAAGATAGTTTTTGCCTACACCGTGCGCAGCGACTGGAGACAAAAATTACGCTCTGACTGCAATCGAGTTCGTGAGAAAGGTCATGGTCCCGACATCTTCGTGTTTGCTTGCACACAGGCACTCACTGCCGCAGAGAAAGATTGGGCCCGAGAGCTCTTGGCGGACGAGTACGGATGGAAGCTGGACTTGTTCGACGTTGAACGTATGCGAGTACAACTCGCCGGTCCCCAACGACATTTGTTGGCACAACACCCGAGCATCTTTACGCCACCGTTCTTTCCGCGGCGCGGAGGTCAATCGATAGCGGCAAGTCACGACACGATTCTGATTGACCATGTTCCCGCCGACCACGCCGCCGCAGCGTGGCTCGCCCGCCGCCTCACCTTGGCCGGATACCGGACCTGGTGCCAAGGCACTGCCCCCGTTCAGGGAGAGAACGTCGACGATACCGTTCGTCAACTCATTGAGTCACGCGCACGCCTCTACCTACCATTTTTGTCGGCATCCAGCCTAGAGAATTCTGCGTTCCTCGAAAGATGCACGATAGCGGGCATGCAGGAGGACTTCGTTGTGCCTTGCGCAGCTGGTGGGTACGTAGCGGGGCGCCTTCCCTCGAGGATTGCAAAACTGGAACCCGCTAGCTTCGCGCCGTCGTGGAATACTGGCCTTCAACACGTTCTGGGACGTCTCTCTTCACTAGGTGTTCCCCTGTCGCATGAAGTGGAGCGGGGGCGGCAGATAGCATTGCGCGACTATTTCCCCACCTCGGTCACAGTGCCTGAACCTGAACCGGTCTTTGCAAACGCGTTTGCCGTGAAGGTTCCTGAGACGATGCTGCTTTTCGAGTTGGCGAAGACACTCACCAAATCCGAGGTGAGTGAACTCCGAAAGTCGTGGGCATTTGCAATCATGAGCGAAAAGTCGCTGCGTTCACTCAGCCGCCGGCTACGGCGCCGATTCGGCGTAGCGCACGCCCCTCAGAGGTTCTCTGGGCGCACTTTCCAGAAACAGAGGGGCGTCGAACCAAAAACGTGGCAACAGAGCTGATTCGTCGGAGTCTTGAGGTCGCCTGTTATGAAAAAGGCCTCGAACGATGCGCGTCACGCGACGTACTCTATTTTCCTGCGCCGAAAGTCGGCGAGCGCAAGCAGACAGTTCAGAACGTCGACGGTCGGACGACGTGGACACAACTGACTGGCCAAGTCCAAAAGGGATATGGCGAACGGGCGTCAAAATTCGCTTACCAATTGTCGCCCGCATTCTCTCCCAAGCAGGGCCCAGACGGCAGTTGGGAGGTTTTATTGCGCATATACGTTCGCGTAACGACCCTCGAAGGCGTACCGTTTGAGGGTCCCGAAATCAATCGTCGAAGAAAAATCGTCACGAAGTCTTGGTGGAATCAAAAGTGGCTCCGTTTGCTTCTCGGTATAGTCCAAAGCCTCGAAACGAGCGCGGATACCATCCAGATAGGAGCCGGTACCCGCGCGGTCACGATGTCAACGCGACCTTTGATGTGGGAGTGTCCAGTAGGTCTGGATGTCGTAGCCTTGGCCCGCGCGCCAGACATCGGTGAAGAAATCGCTGAATACCGTTCGCGGGACGCAGAAGGCACTGAGGACTACACGCCGTCTGGCGAGAGGGACGAACAAGCATGAACAAGTTTCACTATCTTGGCGAGCCATTGCTTTTATTCGGCCACGACCAGTTGGCTGAAGACCCTCACGACGGCCTTGCACTGTTTGGTCCCGCCGAAGCGCGAACGCAAATGCCAGACACGGTAGTCGTCGGTACGAAAGAAGGGATTGAACTTTGGAGCGACTGGTGCGAGGCATTGAACGCGCCGGCATCTTGTGTCGACCCGCAGAAGCATCGTGCGTGGCCGCCTTACCCCGGGTTCGACGTAGCGTTCGGCCCTAAATGGCCAGACCCAGTTCGAAGCCTCGCAATCGACGCGGGAGCCCTGTCCGATGCGTCCCGCATCGCCGATAAGTTTGACCGAGCCTTTGCCGTCGCAAACCTCTACGTCGACGAGATGAGCCGGCTTTCGAAACTGGACTCGAGGCCTGCCCTCGCTATCTGTGTCGTGCCAGATGAGGTCGCCGAGAACTGCCGGCCCAACGCCTCCGTCGCGGTCTCGAAGCAAAGCGAGTTGTCACGAAGCAAAGACGAGAAGAAGTTTCTGACCAAAGCAATCGCCGACCGCGATTCGGGCCAAACGCGGATGTTCGACGACGAACCCGACGTCGCCGAGATAATCGGTGACATCGATGAATTTGAAGAGTCCCACTCAATGTCCCCAGATTTTAGGCGCCAATTGAAGGCCCGAATGATGGAGGCTGAACTGCCTGTTCAAATCATCCGAGAATCGACACTGCGCATTACGGAACAGGTGAGGCAAGGCTTGAAGGGAGCGAATCCGTTGTCGGACAGACTCTGGAATTTTGCAACCGCCGTTTATTACAAGTGTGGCTCGAAGCCTTGGAAGACTCCTTGGGCTCGCGAAGGCGTTTGCTACGTGGGCTTGGCCTATAAGCGCACAGACTCTGGTCAGAACGCCTGTTGCGCGGCGCAGATGTTTCTGGACAGCGGAGATGGAGTCGTCTTCGTAGGCGAGTTCGGACCTTGGTATTCTGCGGAGCGCAAAGAGTTCCATCTACCACCAGAGAAGGCCGAAGCGCTATTGCGCGGCGTCTTGGCAACGTACCGAGAGCAGGACGGAAGGCCACTGAAAGAGATTTTCCTGCACGCTCGGTCTGGCATTGACTCCGAAGAATACGAAGGATTTAAGCGAGCTTGCCCACTTGAGGTCAATCTCGTCGCAATTCGCGTGAACCAGGAGCGCAATACCTACCGTCTCTACCGGCACGACAATAATCCGGATACCGCGAAGCGAGGACAGCATCCCGTGTTGCGCGGTGTTCTCTGGGAACGGACATCCCGGTACGGATTGCTGTTCACGAATGGATTCAAGCCAAGGTTGGGCACTTACGACGGCTTCGAAGTACCGGTACCTTTGTCAATTACCATTCAGCACGGTAAAGGAGAGCTTGTCCAGATTGCGAAAGACGTTCTCGGGCTGACCAAGCTGAACTACAACGCGTGCGTACTCGGTGAAGGACAACCGATAACGGTGAAGTACTCGGACCGTGTTGGCGAAATCCTACTCGCAAACCCAGGGCTTCCATCAGAGAGGTGGCGCGCCAACTTTAAATACTATGTGTAGAACCCCTCCGTTCAAGAAGCTCAGGCTATCGCCACGCCCATTTTCCGCATGGCAGAAGCAGCTCAACAGCTGCACGCCGTCGCGACGGCACGAACGGAACGGCAAGCTAGCGACTTCAAAGCCCTCCTGACTGACCGTGTTTGCCATTGAGCGCATATGCCAGGTACATACTGCCGATTCTTACCGTTGACCCATGACCGTGATTTTCAGTGCTATCCGAAGTATTGTGACGCGGACCGATGTCACAACAGGCATCTGCATCTTCTACGCAGCAAGTTTCTAGGCTCGTCGGCATTCGGATGCGGTCAAGGAGGGGTTGGGATAGCGGAGTGGCTTTGAAATTTTTTAAAGGCGTGATAGTCTGCCGGGCGTCTGCGGACAGATTTGTTATCGTGTTTCGCGATAAATGGACGTATCGTTAGGCGACGTTGCCCTCGCATATCGTAGCATCCGCCATGAGATGAGCCTTGCCATAGAGTGTCCGCAGACATTCACTCTTTGACGATGAAAACGCCAACTCACATTGCGCGCTTGAGGTCAGCAAGTTCACTTCACTCGCTCGCGCATCTCCTAGGATATGAGCCCAAAGGTCTAGCCTATGTGGTTTATGGGATAGACGACAAGTACAAATATACCGACTTCCAGATTCCTAAGCGTCGGGGTGGGGTACGCACGATTAGTGCGCCCATTGAAAAGCTGAAGCTGCTGCAAAAACGTGTGGCAACGCTTTTGGAAGAATGCATCAATGAAATTGACGCCGAGCGTGGTGTCAGAAATACGCTTTCCCACGGGTTCCGGAAGAAGCACTCAATTCTGACAAACGCCGCACCACATCGAAATCGCCGTTATGTATTTAATGTCGACCTCCACAATTTCTTTGGTACGGTCGATTTCGGCCGAATTTCCGGGTACCTCAAGAAGAATAAGCATTTCCAGCTGAATCCGACCGTTGCGCGGATGTTGGCTCAGATAGCATGTCATCAGAAGGTCTTGCCGCAAGGAAGCCCCTGTTCACCAGCAATCGCGAACCTCATTGCACATATACTGGACATTCGTTTGGCCCGTCTCGCTGCGAGAAACGATTGTCACTACTCTCGGTACGCGGACGACCTCACATTCTCGACGAATCGCCCCGTGTTTCCTTCGGAGATTGCACGGCGCGTTGGGGATACCAACGAGTGGGTCGCAGGTAAGACGCTTCTTAAAATAATTAAGGAATCTCGATTCGAGATAAATCCCGAGAAAACGCGAATGCAGTTTGCTCGCTTTCGCCAGGATGTCACTGGGGTCATCGTCAACCGGACACTCAATGTCCGTCGAGAGTACGTGAAGAATGCACGTGCGATGGTCGACTCCTACGTAACAAGAGGCGCTTTCTACTTCGAAAAACAGTTTCGAGACGAGAAGGGCGCGTGGACAGCGGAATCGGCGGCGGGTACGGTCGGCCTGTTGATGTCCACGCAGAACTGACCCACCGGGGATGCGGACAAAATCTTGGACTACTTTGGAGGTAGTCCATGTATTCATACGAAGACCGCGTTCGGGCGGTCGAGCTGTACCTGAAACTCGGAAAGCGCGTCAAGGCGACAATCCGCCAGTTGGGTTACCCGACGAAGAATTCTCTCAAGGCGTGGTGCGAGGAATTCGAGAAGAGTGGCGATCTGCAGAAAGAGTATGTTCGCGTAAAGCCGAAGTACTCAGAAGAACAGAAGAACCTGGCACTTGAGCATTACGTCAATCACGGGCGCAGCTTCAGCTTCACCCTCAGGGCATTAGGCTATCCCTGTCGCCAGATACTGACGGCGTGGGTTCGCGAGCGCTATCCGGAAACCAGGAAACGCGTGGTTGGCAAGGCAGGCCGACCGGCCGTGTCATTGGCGACCAGGCAGCTCGCGGTGTACGAACTGTGCACACGGGAAGGAAGTGCACAGGCGGTGGCGCAAAAGCTGGACGTCGACAGGGTG
>NZ_JBYQCG010000085.1:0-5145 GCF_057837105.1 Burkholderia sp. APQ4-4ca
GTCGAACCACTTCAGCTCGAAGCGCGCGACCGCGATGTCGTGGATCTTGCCCTGGTTGTGCTCGTGGCGCGTGACTTCGAGCCAGTTGCCGTCCGGGTCGACCATCCGCCACCACGCGAGGTTGTCGAGCGCGGTGCCCCACAGCACGGCCTTCTTGCCGCCCGCGTTCATCGCGACGTTGCCGCCGATGCACGACGCGTCGAGCGAGGTCGGATCGACCGCGAACACGTAGCCGGCCGCCTCCGCCGCCTCGGTCACGCGGCGCGTGACGACGCCCGCGCCGGAGAAGATCGTCGGCACCTTGTGCGCGACGCCCGGCAGCTCGGTCAGCTCGACCGCGCCGAGCTGTTCGAGCTTCTCGGTGTTGATCACCGCGGAGAACGGCGTGAGCGGCACCGCGCCGCCCGTGTAGCCGGTGCCGCCGCCGCGCGGGATCACGGTCAGGCCGAGCTCGAAGCACGCCTTGATCAGCGCGGCGATCTCCGCTTCGGTGTCGGGGGTCAGCACGACGAACGGGTATTCGACGCGCCAGTCGGTCGCGTCGGTCACGTGCGACACGCGCGACAGCCCGTCGAAGCGGATGTTGTCCTTCTGCGTGCAGCGGCCGAGCGCCTTGGTCGCGCGGCGACGCAGCTCGGCCATCTTGTCGAATTCGTCCGCGAATTCGTCGACCGCGCGCTGCGCGGCGGTTTCGAGCATCTCGACGCGCGATGCGCGTTCGCGGCCGGCGTCGTCGCGGTGCGCGGTGAGATCGGCGCTGCGGCGCTTGCCGATCTCGGTCAGGCGGTGGTTCAGCGCCTCGATCAGCAGCGCGCGGCGCTTCGGGTTGTCGAGCAGGTCGTCCTGCAGGTACGGGTTGCGGCGCACGACCCAGATGTCGCCGAGCACTTCATACAGCATCCGTGCCGAGCGGCCCGTGCGGCGCTCGGCGCGCAGTTCGTCGAGCACCGCCCACGCCTCTTCGCCGAGCAGGCGGATCACGATCTCGCGATCCGAGAAGGACGTGTAGTTGTAGGGAATCTCGCGCAAGCGGGGCGCGGGGTCGGCGGCGACGGTGGCGGCCGCGCCATGCGGATCGAAAACTTGTGGTGCGTTCATGTTCGGACGACTCGGAGGGCCGATATCCCGTGCACGGGCGTCGGCAAGCGCGTGGGCGCAATCTTGGGGAAATCTGTTCTGTTACCAGGCGCGCGGCTGTCCTTCATGGGGCCGGAGCGGGCGACTCGCCCCTCCTGGCCGGCGACAGGGCCTGGCGGCACTCGGGATCATCAGCACGATCGCGCGCGGCGCGCATGCCGTTCGGCCGCGGGGCTGGCTGCGCGCGGCGTCGGCTTCAACGGTGCGATCCGAGGGTGCCTCTGCATCTTCCGAATCCTTGATTCAAAACGGAATTCTAACCCATGATCGCGCCGCCCGTGACACGCCGGACAGGTCGTGGGGCTATCGCCGCGAGCCGCGCCGGCCGGGGCTCGGCGCGGTTTCGGGCGACCATTCGCCGTCCGTCCGGTCGGTAACCATGCGGTTAAGCCGGTAAAGCGCGCCGGTAAAAAGCGGCGCCCCGGCGGCGGGAATGCCCTGCCCGCGCACGCACGCGGCCCGCTCATGACCGACCGCCCGGCATGCCGCTTGCGTGCGGGCGGACCCTTGGCGCTATCATTGACCCTTTACCGTTTGCATCCGCACTGCACGCGAGCGCCCATGGCATCCCACGATTACCTGAAGAAAATCCTCACCGCGCGCGTCTACGACGTCGCGATCGAGACGGAACTCGAACCGGCCCGCAACCTGTCGGCCCGGCTGCGCAACGCCGTTTACCTGAAGCGCGAGGACAACCAGCCGGTGTTCTCGTTCAAGCTGCGCGGCGCGTACAACAAGATGGCGCACATTCCGGCGGACGCGCTCGCGCGCGGCGTGATCACGGCGTCGGCCGGCAACCACGCGCAGGGCGTCGCGTTCTCGGCGGCGCGGATGGGCGTCAAGGCCGTGATCGTCGTACCGGTCACGACGCCGCAGGTGAAGGTCGACGCGGTGCGCGCGCACGGCGGCCCGAGCGTCGAGGTGATCCAGGCGGGCGAATCGTACAGCGACGCGTACGCGCACGCGGTCAAGGTGCAGCAGGCGCGCGACCTGACGTTCGTCCACCCGTTCGACGACCCATACGTGATCGCCGGCCAGGGCACGATCGCGATGGAGATCCTGCGCCAGCATCAGGGCCCGATCCACGCGATCTTCGTGCCGATCGGCGGCGGCGGGCTCGCGTCCGGCGTCGCCGCGTACGTGAAGGCGGTGCGTCCGGAGATCAAGGTGATCGGCGTGCAGGCCGAGGATTCGTGCGCGATGGCGCAATCGCTGAACGCCGGCGAGCGCATCGAGCTGAGCGAAGTCGGGCTGTTCGCGGACGGCACCGCGGTGAAGCTCGTCGGCGAGGAAACCTTCCGGCTGTGCCGCGAATTCCTCGACGGCGTCGTGACGGTCAACACCGACGCGCTGTGCGCGGCGATCAAGGACGTGTTCCAGGACACGCGCAGCGTGCTCGAGCCGTCCGGCGCGCTCGCGGTCGCGGGCGCGAAGCTGTACGCGGAACGCGAAGGCATCGAGAACCAGACGCTCGTCGCGGTCACGTCCGGCGCGAACATGAATTTCGACCGGATGCGCTTCGTCGCCGAACGCGCCGAGGTCGGCGAGGCGCGCGAAGCCGTGTTCGCGGTCACGATCCCCGAGGAACGCGGCAGCTTCAAGCGCTTCTGCTCGCTCGTCGGCGACCGCAACGTCACCGAGTTCAACTACCGGATCGCCGATGCGCAGTCCGCGCACATCTTCGTCGGCGTGCAGATCAAGCGCCGCGGCGAATCGGCGGAGATCGCCGCGAACTTCGAGTCGCACGGCTTCAAGAGCGTCGACCTGACGCACGACGAGCTGTCGAAGGAACACATCCGCTACATGGTCGGCGGCCGCTCGCCGCTCGCGCTCGACGAGCGCCTGTTCCGCTTCGAATTCCCGGAACGGCCGGGTGCGCTGATGAAGTTCCTGTCGTCGATGGCGCCGGACTGGAACATCAGCCTGTTCCACTACCGCAACCAGGGCGCGGACTACAGCTCGATCCTCGTCGGGCTGCAGGTGCCGCAAGCCGATCGCGCCGAATTCGAACGCTTCCTCGCGGCGCTCGGCTATCCGTATGTCGAAGAGAGCGCCAACCCGGCTTACCGCCTCTTCCTGTCGTAAAGGTTTCGTGCAATGAATCCCGAACACTCCCCGCTCGGCAAGGCCACCGTCTACGCGGCGCAGTACGACGCGTCGCTGCTGTTCCCGATTCCGCGCGCCGGCGCGCGCGCGCAGCTCGGCATCACGTCGGCGCTGCCGTTCTTCGGCACCGACATCTGGAACGCGTACGAGCTGTCGTGGCTCAACGCACGCGGCAAGCCGCAGGTCGCGATCGCGACGTTCTACGTGCCGGCCGAATCGCCGAACATCGTCGAATCGAAGTCGTTCAAGCTGTATCTCGGCTCGTTCGCGCAGTCGAAATTCGACTCGGTCGACGCGGTGCGCGACGTGCTGAAGCGCGACGTGTCGGCCGCGTGCGGCGCGAGCGTATCGGTGCAGCTGGTGTCGGCGCACGATTTCCGCAAGCTGGAGATGGACGAGCTCGACGGGCTGTCGCTCGACCGGCTCGATCTCGACACCGACGTGTACGAACCCGATCCGTCGCTGCTGTCGGCCGCCGAGGATGAAGCGCCGGTCGAGGAGACGCTCGTGTCCGACCTGCTGCGCTCGAACTGCCCGGTCACCGGCCAGCCCGACTGGGGCAGCGTGCAGATCCATTACGTCGGGCCGCAGATCGATCATGCGGGGCTGCTGCGCTACATCATCTCGTTCCGTAATCACACGGGCTTTCACGAACAGTGCGTCGAGCGGATCTTTCTCGACATCCTGCATGCGTGCAAACCGGTGAAGCTCGCGGTGTATGCGCGCTATACGCGCCGCGGCGGGCTCGACATCAACCCGTTCCGCACGAACTACAACCAGCCGATGCCGGATAACGCGCGGACGGCGCGGCAGTAAATGCGTGGGTTGGCGGACATTTTCGGTCCGCCAACTCCGCCTGCGTGCGGAAAGCGCGCTTCTCTAATTCGGTGCGAATACGTCGGCCCGGCACTTCGGACAATACAGGTAGATTGTTCGACCATCGTCCACGGAAATGAAGCCTCGCCTTGCCTGGTCTATTCTCCATTTCGCCGCGCCACCACCCGCCAGACGCGCTTCGCCTTCGGCATAGCAACGCGCCGCGTCCAGGTCATGGCTGTACGCCCGTTCTGTTACGCGGCCCGCACGCTTGAAAAATGCGCTGACATCTGCACGCCGAAGAACGAACGTACGACACATATCCGCCGTTTCGTCCCCGCTGATGTCAGCGACCACGCACCGTTCCTGACGATTTCGACTGACTCCGGCACGACAATGGGTAGCGCGCCGCCAGGCGATAACCTATTGGACAGCGTGCCCGCAAGCGCACCGTGGTCGGTCAAGAGCGCCAAAGTCAAAACTGCGATCCAGATCACCATTGCCCCCCGGCGGCGTCCGTGCGGTTCTTCCGCAAGCCGCGACGTACACTGCCACCTGTCCCGCGCCGGCAAGCCGCCAAAGGTGCGTGCAAAGTTGCGCTCGATATAGGCCAGCGCACGCGTCAGCGCGTCGTGGTCTTCGTACAGATCGACAAGCGCGTCCTCATCGAGCGAATCTGGACCGATGCGCTTGATCTGTTCAAGCCGCAGACGGATGGTTTCCATCAGTACGGCGCATTCGCCCATCAGCAATGGTACGGCCATGTCGGCTGGAATTTCTGCTTGGTCACCCGAAGTCGTTTCAATTCACCTTTTGACAATAAGTAGCCTACTCCCGCAGCAAACCGATGAATTTGGCAAACGGCATGTTGCCGGGAGGCGCCAACCTGTGATGCCCTCAATCAAGGCATGCGCCTTACCAAACACAGCCCCAAGAGCAATTACGCATTGCCCGGCATCCGCCAGACAACGCGCCTGTTCGAATATCCGATGTTTCACGGCAGCGCGGCCAATCGCGCGGCGTCCCATCTCCTTTCTACGGCTGCACGATGCAGCATCGCGAGCGTAATCGGTTCCCGTTTGAAGT
>NZ_JBYQCG010000085.1:5165-13157 GCF_057837105.1 Burkholderia sp. APQ4-4ca
GCCGCAGACGGATGGTTTCCATCAGTACGGCGCATTCGCCCATCAGCAATGGTACGGCCATGTCGGCTGGAATTTCTGCTTGGTCACCCGAAGTCGTTTCAATTCACCTTTTGACCATAAGTAGCCTACTCCCGCAGCAAACCGATGAATTTGGCAAACGGCATGTTGCCGGGAGGCGCCAACCTGTGATGCCCTCAATCAAGGCATGCGCCTTACCAAACACAGCCCCAAGAGCAATTACGCAGTGCCCGGCATCCGCCAGACAACGCGCCTGTTCGAATATCCGATGTTTCACGGCAGCGCGGCCAATCGCGCGGCGTCCCATCTCCTTTCTACGGCTGCACGATGCAGCATCGCGAGCGTAATCGGTTCCCGTTTGAAGTCGTGCGGCTTTCGGAGCACCCATCGCAGGAATAGCGAATAGAGCAACCCTTCGCCTTCCATTAGGAAATATCTGTGGAAATCGAAATCCCCCGTATCCACAGCAAACCGTTCAAAAAGTGCCCCATGAAATCGTTGGCTTCGTCGCCGGTTTGACCCAGGTCTTCCCAGAGCCGAGTGCCAGCGGCGAGCGGCTTCGATGGGCCGAGCCCTGCCTCCGACCTGACAAAGGCCTCGATCTCGTCCCAACTCGCGTTTTCCATCAGAACACCCTATCCTCGCGTTTGACCAGGCTGTTGTATCTGGAGACCGTGCCGTGAACGATCGCGAACACGTCACGCGCAAGCGGGAGTGAGATCCGAATGAACGCTGTAGCGGTACGTATTGCTCGTCATGGTGCGACTTCACGAAATCGTTGATCGGGAAGACGACCATACCCAGTAATCCGCTTAGTCTGCTCGTTCGAATTTCACGATGCCGGTTGCGAATTACGCGCCCATCACTGCCGTCACCCGCCACACGGACCTATCGTCTCGCGCTCTCATCGACAGGACTCTATTCAAAGTGTAAAAATTCAGTGCCAACGCAACAAGGCCGGTGCACATCAATGCACCGGCCTTGTTGTACAGCTTCCGCCCTCGCCGCGTTACTTCACCGGCGGCTTGTACGCGATGCAATCGACCTCGACCTTGCAGTCGATGACCATGCTCGACTGCACGCACGCGCGGGCCGGCGGGTTCTCGCCGAAGTACGACACGAACACCTTGTTGAACGACGCGAAATCGCGTGCGTCGTCGAGCCACACGCCGCAGCGCACGACGTGCTCGAGGCCATAGCCGGCTTCCTTCAGGATCGCGATGACGTTCTCGATCGTCTGCTTCGACTGCGTGACGATCCCGCCTTCGACGACCTCGCCGTTCACCATTGGCGTCTGGCCCGACACGTACAGCCAGCCGTCCGCCTCGACCGCACGCGCGAACGGCATCACCTGGCCGCCGGTCCCCTTCGCCTCGCCCACGCCATATCGCTTCATCGTTTCACTCCTTAAATTTCGGTTACGGATGCGCGCGCCGACAGCGGCGCGCGCGGAAGATCGAAATGCACACGTTCAGAACGCCGCATCGGCACTCGCGGGCACGCGCTCGCCGCGCGCGACGAAACCGCCGGCGCGCTCGCCGGTCGGCTGGCCGTTTTCGTACGTCAGCACGCCGTTCACCCACACCGCGTCGATCCCGTGCGCGGGCTGTTGCGGCTTCTCGAACGTCGCGGCGTCGATCACGCTCGCCGGATCGAACAGCACGAGATCCGCGTGGTAGCCGACATGCACCTCGCCGCGCTTCGCGATCCCGTAGCGGCGCGCGGACAGCGACGTCATCTTGCGGATCGCCTCCTCGAGCGGCAGCAGGTTCGTATCGCGCACGTAGTGACCGAGCACGCGCGGAAACGCGCCCCATAGCCGCGGATGCGGCAGCGGATCGTTCGGCAGCCCGTCGGAGCCGACCATCGTCGCCGGATGCGACAGGATCCGGCGCACGTCGTCTTCGGACATGTTGTGGTACACGGCGCCCGCGGGCCGAATGCGCTGCGCGGCTTCCTGCTCGGTCACGCCCCAGTCGGCCGCGATCGCCTTCAGCAGCTTGCCCGCGACTTCCGGGTGCGGCTCCGACCACGTGATCGTGATGTCGATGTCGCCCGTCACCTGCTTCAGGTCGAGCGTCGACGAGCTGCGGCTGTACGGATAGCAGTCGCAGCCGACCGGCTGGTAACGTCGCGCGCCGTCGAGCGACGCGAGCACTTCGGTGCTGCGCCCCCAGTTCGACGGGCCCGCGCATTTCAGATGCGAGATCACGACCGGCACCCGCGCGTGGCGGCCGACGCGATAGGCCTCGTCCATCGCGTCGAGGATCGCGTCGAACTCGGTGCGCATGTGCGTCGTATACAGCGCGCCGGCCTTGGCGAGCGGCTCGGCGAGCGCCATCACTTCCTCGGCCGGCGCCGCGAACGCGGAGCCGTACGCGAGGCCCGACGACAGGCCGAGCGCGCCGTTCGCGAGCGCCTCCTCGAGCTGCGCGCGCATGCCGGCGATCTCGTCGTCGGTCGCCGCGCGGTCGAGGCGGTCCATCTGGTTGTTGCGCAGCGCCGTATGGCCGACGAGCGCCGCGACGTTCACGGCCGGGCGCGCAACGTTCACGGCCGCGACGTAAGCGGCGAAGGTCGGGTACTGGAACGCGCCGCGCTCGCCGAGCAGGTTCATCGGGTCGGGCGGATCGCCCGCGAGCGTCACCGGCGATGCGCTGATCCCGCAGTTGCCGACGATCACGGTCGTCACGCCCTGCGAGATCTTCGGGATCATCTCCGGCGCACGGATCACGTGCGTGTCGTCGTGCGTGTGCACGTCGACGAACCCCGGCGCGAGCGCACGGCCGTTCGCGTCGACGACGTGCTCGGCCAGCCAGTTCGACAAGTTGCCAATCGCCGCGATCAGGCCGTTGCGGATCGCGACGTCGCGCGTGACGGGCGGCGCGCCAGTGCCGTCGTACAGTTGCGCGCCGACGATCAGCGTATCGGCGGCTTCGGGATGCGAATGCATGGTCAGTCTCCTACCGGTTGACGGTCTCCGCCGCCACGGTGCGCATCGAGCGCGTGTTTGATGCGGCGCAGCGATTCCCGGCCCGCATCGCCGAGCCGCAACGCGACGCCGGTGACGAGCACGTCGATCGCCATCATCATCGCGTAGCGCGACGTCGACGGCTTGTAGATGAAATCGGTTTCGAACGCGACGACGGGAATCAGGTGGTCGGCGAGCTTCGCGAGCGGCGACGCCGGCGCGGTGATCGCGATCAGCTTCGCGCCATAGCGCTTCGCGAGCCGACAGCTTTCGAGCAGCTCGGGCACGCGCCCGCTCACCGACAACGCGACGACGACGGTATCGCTCGACAGCGTCGCGGCCACCATCCGCTGCAACAGGCTGTCCTGGTAGCTCGCGACCGGCCGGCCGAAGCGCACGAGCCGGAAGCGCAACTCGTCGGCCAGCGCGGTCGAGCCGCCGCCCTGCCCGTACACGTAGGTCATCTTCGCGCCGGCGAGCAGGTCGGCCGCCGCGTCGAACGACGTGTTGCGCAACAGCTGGTGGTTGTGCGCGAGCGCCACGCGGATCTCGTCGTAGACCATCGACGCAGGGTTCGCGTCGTCGGCCGGCGCGTCGTCGGACGGCACCAGAAAGCGCTGGCCGACCGCCGCCGCCTGCGCGACGAGCACCTTCAGTTCGCGCACGTCGCGGCAGCCGACGGCCTTCGCGAAACGCGTGACCGTCGCGACACTGACCTCCGCGTCGCGCGCGAGCGCGCCGATGCTCGCATGCGCGGCGCGCGCCAGATCGGCGAGGATGAACGCGGCGACCTTGCGTTCGGCCTCGCGCAGCTCGGGCGCGCACTCGGCGATCCGCGCGACGATGTCGAGGACCGGCGGGGCGACCTGAGTCGGATAAGGCTCGGCGGCGAGCGGAGTGGGCGGGGAAGCGGGCGTGTTCATCGACGGAAAAGGGTATGAAGCCTGATGTTATTAAATAACATCACCGCGCCGATGCTACTTTCTGTACCATCTGTATGTCAACTTCAGTGCAATGCATAGTGATGATGGAGCGGGATGACATGAAAGTTACAAACTATCAGGAAGCGACGATCGATCCGTTCGGCAAGGGTCTGGGCAATGTGCCGAGCGCGAGCGTGCCGCTCGGCGACGCGGGCCGGCTCGAATGGAACCTGCTCGCGGAAGACGTCAGCCTGCCGGCCGCCGTGCTTTACGAGGATCGCGTCGAGCACAACCTGAACTGGATGCAGGCGTTCGTGCAGAAATACGGCGTCAAGTTCGCGCCGCACGGCAAGACGACGATGGCGCCGCAGTTGTTCCGCCGCCAGCTCGACGCCGGCGCGTGGGGCATCACGCTCGCGACCGCGCACCAGACGCAGGCCGCGTATCACGGCGGCGTGCGGCGCGTGCTGCTCGCGAACCAGTTGGTCGGCCGCCAGAACATGACGATCATCGCGGGGCTGCTGTCCGATCCCGATTTCGAATTCTTCTGCCTCGTCGATTCCGCGGAAAGCGTCGACAAGCTCGGCCGCTTCTTCGGCGACGCGAAGAAATCGCTGAACGTGCTGATCGAACTCGGCGTGCCGGGCGGCCGCGCGGGGGTGCGCGATGCCGCGCAGCGCGAGGCCGTGCTGGCCGCGATCGCGCGCTATCCGGACACGCTGAAGCTGGCCGGCATCGAGCTCTATGAAGGTGTGCTGAAAGAGGAAGGCGAGATCCGCGCGTTCCTGCAACAGGCGGTCGCGCTCACGCGCGAGCTGGCCGAAGCCGGCCGCTTCGCGCGCACGCCGGCGATCCTGTCCGGCGCCGGTTCGGCGTGGTACGACGTGGTCGCGGAGGAATTCAGGAAGGCGTCCGACGCGGGCTTCGCGGAAGTCGTGCTGCGGCCGGGCTGCTACCTGACGCACGACGTCGGCATCTACAAGAAGGCGCAGACCGACGTGTTCGCGCGCAACCCGATCGCCCGTTCGATGGGCGAAGGGCTGCTGCCGGCGCTGCAGCTGTGGGCGTACGTGCAGTCGGTGCCGGAAGCCGATCGCGCAATCGTCGCGCTCGGCAAGCGCGATGCGGCGTTCGATGCGGGCCTGCCCGAGCCGGCGCGCCACTTCCGCCCGGGCCGCGACACCGCGCCGCGCGACGTCGCCGCCGCCGAAGGCTGGGCCGTCACCGGGATGATGGACCAGCACGCGTACCTGCAGATCCCGCCGGGCGCGGACGTGAAGGTCGGCGACATGGTCGCGTTCGACATCTCGCACCCGTGCCTGACGTTCGACAAGTGGCGCCAGGTGCTCGTGCTCGATCCGCAGTTCCGCGTGACGGAAGTCGTCGAAACCTTCTTCTGACGCACGCCGCGCGCGATGCCGCCCTGCCGCGCGCGGGGCGGCCGTCACGCGCGCTTCAATCTGCGGGAGTACACTGCGCTTTCGTCCTCGGGGCCCGTCGCGGCCGTCATGCACGGCGCGAGCGGGCCTTCAACGCCGCTTCACTGGAGAAAGCCATGGCCGCGAAGAAGATCCTGTTCCTGACCGGCGATTTCGCCGAAGACTACGAAACGATGGTGCCGTTCCAGGCGCTGCAGGCCGTCGGCCACCACGTCGATGCAGTCTGCCCGGGCAAGCGCGCGGGCGACAAGATCAAGACCGCGATCCACGATTTCGAGGGCGACCAGACCTATACCGAGAAGCCCGGCCACCACTTCACGCTGAACGCGGCATTCGACGACGTCGATGCGGCACGCTACGACGCGCTCGCGATCGCGGGCGGCCGTGCGCCCGAATATCTGCGACTCGATCCGAAGGTGATTTCGCTCGTGCGCGAGTTCGCCGAAGCCGGCAAGCCGATCGCGGCGATCTGCCATGCGGCGCAACTGCTCGCGGCCGCCGACGTGATCCGCGGAAAACGCATTTCGGCGTACCCGGCCTGCGCGCCGGAGGTGAAGCTCGCGGGCGGCGAATACGCGGACATCCCGGTCGACGCGGCCGTGACCGACGCACCGTTCGTCACCGCGCCCGCATGGCCCGCGCATCCGGCGTGGCTCGCGCAGTTCCTCGCACTGCTCGGCACGCGCATCGAGCTGTAAAGCTGCGCCCCATCGGAATGAAATGAAGCGATGGCCGGCGGCACCGACGTGCCGCCCGGCTCCGCGGATCAACGCGCGACCGGCGTCGACCCGACGTCCGCGATCCGCGATTCCAGCATCGCGAGCGCACCCGACAGTGCATTGAGCACGTCGTCCGGCAGCTGCGCCATCGTCTGTTCGAGAAACGCCTTGCGGCGCGGCAGGCATGCGTCGAACGCGGCGCGGCCTGCGTCCGTCAGCGTGACGTTGGTCACGCGGTTGTCGCGCGCGTCCGATTCGCGTTCGATCCAGCCGAGCGCGTCGAGCGACTTCAACTGGCGCGTGAGCGCGCCCGGATCGATGCGCAGCACTTCGACGAGCTTCTTCTGCGACGCATGCCCGTCCATCGTATGCAGCGCGACCATGATGCGCCAGCGCGGCATCGGCTGCCCGACGTGCGCCTCGAACGCGGTCATGAAGGCGCGATACGTGCGTCCGAATTGCTGCAAGATCGCGACGCGGTCCTGTTCTTCCATGCGCTGATTTCGTTCCGGTGAATCGTTGAGTCGTCGAATCGCTCGCCCGATCGGTCAATCGGCCGCGACGTGCGGTTCGATCTTGCGCCGCAGCGCGATCGGCGGCACGCGGCGGCACTGCCACACCGACACCACGGCGACGACGGCCGCCATCGCGACGCCCAGGTGAATCGCGCCGACCAGCGATTCGCGGGCCGCCTCCAGCAGCAGCGCGCCATTATGCCCGGCACGCGTCAACTCCGCGACAAGGCCGCCCTGCGCCGCGCGATCGATCAGGATCTGCGGATCGGCGAGCCGCGCGTGCCACTGCATCGCCTGATCGGCGGACAGCGCGCTGCGCACGCCGCTCGAATACATCTGATTGACGAGCGTGCCCGTGAGCGCGGTGCCGAGCATCCCGCCGACCATCCGCAGCGACTGCAGCAGCGCGGTCGCGATGCCGAGGTGCTCGCGGCCGGCCGTCTGCTGCGCGAACACGGTGAGGTTCGGCAGCACGAAGCCGAGCCCGATGCCGCCCGCGACCATCAGCGCCATCAGCCCCCACGCGGGCGTGGTATGGGTCGACACGACGATGCCCGCGCACGCGATGGCGAACAGCACGAAGCCGACGTGCAGCATCGTGTTCGGGTTGCGAATGCGCGTGACGACGCGGCCGTTCATGATGCTGCCGATCGTGATGAACACGACGAGCGGCGTGATCACGAGCCCGGCCTCCTTCGGCGACATCCCGAAGCCGCCCTGGAACAGCAGCGGCGCGTAGAACAGCAGCGAGAACATCGAGAACCCGGCGAGGATCGCGAGTACGAACAGCGCGGACAGCGCGCGATTGCCGAACATGTCGAACGGCAGAATCGGCTGCGCGCAGCGCTTCTCCCATTGCCACAGGCCGAGGCCCGCCGCGACCGCGACGACGAGCAGCAGCGACGCCCAGCTCGCGACGCCGTACTTCGGCAGCCATTCGACGAACAGCTGCAGCGCGCCGAGCGACAGCGCGATCAGGAGCGCGCCCGGCCAGTCGAGCCGCATCTTGCGATCGTGCGCGACGTGGCGCAGGTGCGGCAGGTAGCGCCACACGAAGATCAACGACAGGATGCCGATCGGCAGGTTCACGTAGAACACCGAACGCCAGCCGAACGACTGGGTCAGGAAGCCGCCGAGCGACGGCCCGACCGCGTTCGCGATGCCGAACGCGGAGCTCATCAGCACCTGCCAGCGCAGCCGCACGACGGAATCGGGGAACAGATCGGGAATGCACGCGAACGCGGTGCCGACCAGCATCCCGCCGCCGATCCCCTGCAGCCCGCGCGCGAGCACGAGGGTCAGCATGTCGTTGGCCATTCCGCACAGCACCGATGCGCCGGTGAACACGACGATCGACACGATCACGAACGGCTTGCGGCCGTAATAGTCGCCGAGGCGGCCGAAAAT
>NZ_JBYQCG010000086.1:0-20748 GCF_057837105.1 Burkholderia sp. APQ4-4ca
ATCATGCCGCCCGGCATGTTCTTGTCGCAGCCGCCGACCACCACCACGCCGTCCATCCACTGGCCCTGCACGCAGGTTTCGATGCAATCGGCGATCACTTCGCGCGACACGAGCGAGTACTTCATCCCTTCGGTGCCCATCGACATGCCGTCCGAAATCGTCGGCGTGCCGAAGATCTGCGGGTTCGCGCCGGCCGCCTTCACTGACGCGACCGCCGCGTCCGACAGCCGCTGCAGGCCGGAATTGCACGGCGTGATCGTCGAATGGCCGTTCGCGATGCCGATCATCGGCTTGTCGAAATCGTCCTTCTGGTAGCCGAGGGCGTAATACATCGAGCGGTTCGGCGAACGGGCCACGCCTTGCGTGATGTTTTTAGAGCGGCGGTTGTACGACATGGGGAGCTCCATCGTTGTTGTGGCGACGCCGGCGCGACCGGTGCGCCGGGTGGGTCGATCAAGCATGGAGTTTCCGTTCTGGGATGTCCAATATATTATTTGTCGTACATTAAGTCGTTTTTCGAATGAGTCGAGCATGGCCGACCCACCCCCGACCTCCGCCAGTGGCGCTATTTCGCGACCGTCGCCGACGAGCGCCATTTCGGCCGTGCGGCCGAGCGCCTGTCGATGACGCAGCCGCCGCTGTCGCAGGCGATCCGCGCGCTCGAGGACGCGCTTGGCGTCGCGCTGTTCGTGCGGACCAAGCGCTCGGTCGCGCTGACTGCGGTCGGCCCGGCGCTGCTGCCGGAGGTGCGCCGGCTGCTGGCGTCGGCGCGATGCGCTGCCGCCGCTGGCGCGCCGGCTCGCTGTCGCTCGCGTTCGTGTCGACCGCCGATTACGGGCTGCTGCCGTCGTTGCTGCGTGCGTTCGGCGCGCGCTATCCGCAGGTGCGGCTGCAGCTCGCGGAAGCGACGAGCGACGTGCGGATCGACGAACTCGTCGCGGGGCGCATCGACGCGGGGCTCGTGATTCCGCCCGTGCCGCCGCGCCACGCGGCCGGGCTGTCGTACCTGCCCGTCGTGCGCGAGCCGCTGGTGGTCGCGATGCCGGCCGACGTCCGCCGCGCCCGAGGACGAGCCGGTGCAGCTTGCCGACGTCGCCGCGTTGCCGCTCGTGATCTTTCCGCGCCGTTTGGCGCCCGGCTTTTATGACATCATTACGGGCTGCTACGGCGCGGCGGGGGAAACCCCGCGCATCGGCCAGGAGGCGATCCAGATGCAGACGATCGTCAGCCTCGTGTCGGCCGGCATGGGCGTCGCACGGGTGCCGCAATCGCTGCGTAACCTGCGGCGCACCGGCGTGGTCTACCGGCCGCTGGCCGGTCACGCGCCGGTCGTCGAGACGGGCCTCGCGTGGCGCACCGGCGACGTGAGTCCCGTGCTCGTCAGCTTCATCGACGTCGTGCGTGCGCACGGTCCGGCCGCGTGACGTGAACGATGGCGCGCGGGCGCCGTCCAATGCGCGGTCCTGCATCTGTGCGATGGCCGTACCGTATTCGAAAACTTCTTCGCTAACCCATGATCATTCACCCGAATTTCGACCCCGTTGCGATCCATCTCGGGCCGCTGGCCGTGCGCTGGTACGGTCTCATGTATCTCGTCGGCTTCATCGCGGCGATCGTCGTCGGTCGCATCCGCCTGAAGCTGCCGCACGTCGCCGCGCAGGGCTGGACCGCAAAGGACATCGACGACATGATGTTCTACGGCGTGCTCGGCACCGTGCTCGGCGGCCGGTTCGGCTACGTGCTGTTCTACAAGGCCGATTTCTATTTCTCGCATCCGCTCGACGTGTTCAAGGTGTGGGAAGGCGGCATGTCGTTTCACGGCGGCTTCCTCGGCGTGACGCTCGCGATGGTGCTGTTCGCGTGGCAGCGCAAGCGGCACTGGCTGCAGGTCACCGATTTCGTCGCGCCGATGGTGCCGACGGGGCTCGCGGCCGGGCGGCTCGGCAATTTCATCAACGGCGAGCTGTGGGGCCGCGTGACCGATCCGACGGCGCCGTGGGCGATGCTGTTCCCCGGCGCGATGCGCGACGACGCGGCATGGCTGCCGAAACATCCCGAGCTTGTCGAGAAGTGGCATCTCGCCGACGTGTTCATGCAATACCAGATGCTGCCGCGCCATCCTTCGCAGCTCTATGAAATCGCGCTCGAGGGGATCGCGCTGTTCTTCGTGCTGTTCCTGTTCGCGCGCAAGCCGCGGCCGATGGGCGCGATATCCGCGCTGTTCCTGATCGGTTATGGCCTCGCGCGTTTCACGGTCGAGTTCGCGCGCGAGCCCGACGACTTCCTCGGCCTGCTCGCGCTTGGCCTGTCGATGGGGCAGTGGCTGTCGCTGCCGATGATCGTCGCGGGTATCGCGCTGATGGTGTGGGCGTATCGCCGCCGCGCGGCGAACGCGAATGCGGCTGCTTGAAGTGGACGCATGAGGTGGCCGCATGACGCGGTATCGATGCACGCGCGATCGGCGTGCGCATCGGCTACCCGGATGCACATGAAAAACGCCGGCCCGAGGGCCGGCGTTTTGCGTTTCCGACAACGGCGCGATGCGCGTTACTTCATCTGCACGGAGCCGTTGACGGTGACCGACACGGTGGCCTTGCCGCCTTCGACCGCGATCGGCGCGCTCATCTTCGCGCTGTCCATCGGCGCCGCGGCCATCGCCATCATGCGCGGGTACGGCTGCACGTTGCGGCCGCTGCCGACGTTCACGTCGCGGATCGTGTAGCTGTTGTAGCCGAACGCCTTCGCGGCTTCGTCCGCGCGGGCGCGGAACGACTTGATCGCTTCGGTCGTGAGCTTCTGCTCGGCCGTGCGCTGGGCTTCCGGCGACAGCGAGAACTCGACGTTCGCGACTTGCATCAGGTTCGACAACTGGCCTGCCAGCTTCGATGCCGCGGCGAAATCGCGCGATTCGAGCGCGACTTCGGTGCGGCCGCGCCATGCGGAGATCTTGCCGTCGCGATCGGTGCTCGGATACACCGAGAACGCGCCCGTGTGCGCGGTGACGCCCGACACGCCCTTCGCCTGCGACAGCGCCGCATCCGCGCGCTGGTTCAACTGCGCGGTGAGACTGCCCGGGTCCTTGGCCTGCTGCTCGTAGAACAGCGTGATGTGGATGATGTCCTGCGGCACGTCGGCGCTGGCCTGCGACGAAAGCGACAGCACGCCGGCCGGCTCCGGAAAGTGCGGGTTCGCGGCCTGGGCGTGCGCGGCGGGCGACGCGAGCGTCAGCGCGACGGGAACGGCGGCGGCGAGGGCGAGCGACAGCGCGAGAGCGGATTTCTTGGTCATTGTTGGACTCCTTGTGCGAGGGCGCGCACGCGGATCACGCGTGCGCGACGCGGGCGTACCGCGCGACGAAAAAAACGACAGCCGGCCCGATCGGCCGACAGCGGTTGCTTAGGCCGCGCGAAAGCATCGCGAGTTCCGTGACGGCCGTGCGTACTGACCAGATTTGACGTTTTGGCCGGTGCCTACTTCATCAACTTTTCGGTGATGAACCGCCATTCCGCGCGCGTGACGGGCGTGATCGACAGCCGGTTGCCGCGGGCGAGCACGCGCATGTCGGCGAGCTCGTCGTGCTCGCGCAGCGAGGCGAGCGGTACGAGCGGCGACCTCTTCACGAAGCGCACGTCGACGAGCAGCCAGCGTGGCGCTTCCTGTGTCGATTTCGGGTCGTAATAGGGGCTTTTCGGATCGAACTGCGTGGGATCGGGGTAGGGCGTGGACGACACTTCGGCGAGACCCGCGATGCCCGGTTCGGGGCAGCTCGAGTGATAGAACAGCACGCCGTCGCCGATCTTCATCGTGTCGCGCATGAAATTGCGCGCCTGATAGTTGCGCACGCCGGTCCACGGCAGCGAACGCTGCGGTGCGTTGGCGAGATCGTCGATGCTTGCTTCGTCCGGTTCGGACTTCATCAGCCAGTATTGCATGGTCGTGATCGACGCAAAAAGAGGCTGCTACAAAAGAAAACGGCACCGGGAGTTGCCCGATGCCGTTGGATAGGCCCCCGCCTTGGCCGCTAGGCCGGCATCCTGAACCTGAGGTTCAGAATTGGTCGCAGTTAGCAGCACTTCGGGTACATCAGACAGAGTGACGCGCGCGCCCGTGCTACAAATTTCCGCAACCGTGCACATGGCATTGGTTCAAGGAATATATGACCTTGGCGAACCAGGCAGGGAAGCTGACTGAACTGTGTTTCGATGCGCCAATTTGACCACCGTTGACCGTCGAGATCAAGCGGAATCGACGCATCGTTTGAAACGTTACTGCGTCTCGTGCTGTGCGAGCACCGCGCCGAGTTGTTCGTTCATCTGGTGCATTGTACGACGGATTTCTTCCGCCGGAAATGCTTCACCGTGCCGCACGCTCGTTTGCAACCGCAGCAATTCCGACGCGAGCGACAGCGCCGCCATCACCGCGATGCGATCGGTGCCGCGCACCGAGCTGTTCGAGCGGATTTTCGACATTTCGGCATCGACGCGCGCGACCGCTTCGAGCAGCGCCGCTTCGGTCTCGGCCGAACAGGCGAGCCGATAGGCCTGACCGAGAATCGAGACTTCGATCTGCTTGGTGCTCATGCATGTTCTCCGTGGCTGGCCGCATCATCGCCATCCGTGCGCGCTTGCGCATCGAGCAGGTCGAGCTGGTTGTCGGCTTGCTCCGCGCTCTTCGAGCGCGGCAGCTTTTCGAGAATCGCGTTCAGTTTTACCTGGGCGTCGTCGATCTTCGCCGACAACGTGTCGCGCTCGGCCGCGAGCGCATTGCGTTCGTCGCGCAGCTGCGCGAGTTCCGCGCGGACCGTGTCCGCTTCCGCGCGCAATTGCGCGACCTGCTCCTCGAGCGCGAGCCGTTCCGAGTGATAGCGCTTGTTCAGCGAAATCAGACGGCCAATATTTTGAGACAGGGTTTCGAGTTCGTTGAGCATTTGCTGCGTCCTCTAAAGACCCAGCATTTTAGCGCGGAATACCGCCCAATCCGACATCTGTAACGTTTCCAGTCGTAACACCCCTGCTTCTTGCCGCGAATCGGCGCTTCCCGCGCGAGTCCGGATGCTTCCTTGACGCTCGCGCGACCGGCTCCTAAACTGGCGCCGCCTCGGTGCTCGCGCGCAGGACGCGCGGTTAAACGGGAAGCAGGGTGCGGGCTCGAGGAGCACGCCAACCTGCGCTGCCCCCGCAACGGTAAGCGGCCGCGTCGCGTGACGCAGGCCGGCTCGGGCGCGTTTCGCGTGCAGGTCGCACGCGGGCGCGGGCCACTGCGCATCATTGCGCGGGAAGGCGAGCCGGACCGCCGCCAGCCCGGATACCGGCCGAGACGGGGAGCCCGCACGGGCTCCATGACGCGCGGCCTGCGGGGAAGCGGGGCGCGCAATGTTCACGGAACGTTCTTCGATGCCGACCCCAATCGTCCGCCACGCGCCCATGTCGCGCGCGGCCGGCTACCGCCAGCGGATGCGCCGCGCGTCGTGCGCGCGGCCGTGCGCGGCATGAACGCCGCGCGCGCCGGCGTCATCTGGGCCGCGCTGGGCGCCGTGGTCGCGCTGCTGTTCGTCGCGTCGCTGTCGATCGGCAGCGTGCCGATGTCGCCGTGGCAAGCACTCGCATCGCTCGTGCCGCACGGCGGCGACACCCTGTTCGCCGATATCGTGCGCACGCTGCGCCTGCCGCGCGCGCTCGCGGGTTTCGCGTGCGGCGCGCTGCTCGCGCTGGCCGGCGCGTTGTTGCAGGTGCTGCTGCGCAATCCGCTCGCGGAGCCGTACGTGCTGGGCGTGTCGGGCGGTGCGGCCGGTTTCGCGCTCGTCGCGATGATCGCGGGCGGCGCGTGGTGGCTCGTCGACGCATCCGCGTTCGCCGGTTCGCTCGTATCGGTCGCGCTGGTGCTCGGTCTCGCGAGGCGGGAGCTGTGGCGCGGCGAATCGCGCGACGCGTCGCCGCGGCTGCTGCTCACGGGCGTCGTGATCGCGGCGGGGTGGGGCGCGCTCGTCACGCTGTTGCTGTCGCTCGCGCCCGACGCGCGGTTGCGCGGCATCATCTTCTGGCTGACGGGCGACCTGAACGGCGCGACGGCGCCGTGGTTCGCGTGGGGCGCGCTGCTGCTGAGCGCAGGCGTCGCGTTGCCGGCCGCGCCGCAACTGAACGTGCTGCTGCGCGGCGACGCGAGCGCGCTCGCGCTCGGCGTGCCGGTCGCGCGCCTGCGCGTGCGGATCTATCTCGTCGCGTCGCTGGCCGCCGCGGCCGCGGTCACGACGGCCGGGACGATCGGTTTCGTCGGCCTCGTCGTGCCGCATGCGTTGCGGCTCGCGTTCGGCAACGACCAGCGGATGCTGCTGCCGGCCGCGATGCTCGCGGGCGGCGGCGGCGTGATGGCGGCCGACCTGCTCGCGCGCACCGCGATCGCGCCCGCGCAATTGCCGGTCGGCGTCATGACCGCGTTGATCGGCGTGCCGACGTTCCTGTGGATGCTGCTGAGGAGGCCGATGCGATGACGGGCGCCGCAGTACGGAATGCCGCCGCCGGCGACATGCGCTACATGGCCGTCGACCTGACGCTCAAGGCCGGCGCGCGCACGCTGCTCGACCACTTCACGCAGGTGTTCCGCCCCGGCGAGATCTGGTGCGTCGCCGGGCCGAACGGCGCGGGCAAGACGACGCTGCTCGCGACGCTCGCGGGACTGCAGCCGCCCGCCGCGGGACACGTCGAGATCGACGGCCGGCCGCTTGCCGCGTGGCGCCCCGAACACCTCGCGCAGCGCCGCGCACTGATGCCGCAGCAATTGCACGATGCGTTCAGCGCGACCGTGTTCGACACGGTGCTGCTCAGCCGCTTTCCGTATCTCGGCGGCTGGGGGTGGGAGCGCGACGGCGACCGCGCGGCCGCGCGCGATGCGCTCGCGACGTTCGACCTGAGCCTGCTCGCGTCGCGCGACGTGATGTCGCTGTCGGGCGGCGAGCGGCAGCGGGTCGCGCTGGCCGCGACGCTGTGCCAGGATGCGCCGTTGATGCTGCTCGACGAACCGCTCGCGCATCTCGACCTGCATCACCAGATCGACTGCCTGACGGCGCTGGCCGCCTGGCTCGCGGCAGGCCCGCGCACGGTGATGTTTTCGTGTCACGACCTGAATCTCGCACGGCGTTTCGCGACGCATGCGCTGTTGCTCGACGGCTGCGGCCATGCGTGGGCCGGCCTCGTGCACGACGTGCTGACGCCGGAGCGCGCGAGCGACGCGTTCGGCTATCCGCTCGTGCTGATCCGCGAGAACGGCCGCGATGCGCTGCTGCCGGCGTGGCCCGCGCGACAATGATCTTTCCCGTTCCGAATTTTCCGATGCGCGGCGCATGCCGCCCCCACCACACGGCTTCCCGATGACCATTTCGACCCAATTCCCGCCCGCGATCGCGCCGCTCGACGACGCGCTGCGCACGCGCCTGCAGCACGTGATCGACCACAAGACCAAGCCGCCCGGCAGCCTCGGCCAGCTCGAGGCGCTCGCGCTGCAGATCGGCCTGATCCAGCGCACCGAGCGGCCGGGCGTGCAGCGTCCCGTGACGATCGTGTTCGCGGGCGATCACGGGATCGCGGCCGAGGGCGTCAGCCCTTATCCGCAGGCGGTGACGGCGCAGATGGTCGCGAACTTCCTCGCCGGCGGCGCGGCGATCAACGCGTTTTCGGGCGTCGCGCAGAGCACGCTCGAGATCGTCGATGCGGGCGTCGCGTCGCCGCTGCCGCTGTCGGACCGGCTGGTGTCGCTGCCGGTCGCGCGCGGCACGCGCAACTTCGCGGCGGAACCGGCGATGACGCGTGAAGAAGCGATGACGGCGCTGGCCGCGGGCGCGGCGCGCGTCCGCCTGCACGCGTCGCTCGGCACGAACGTGATCGGCTTCGGCGAGATGGGGATCGCGAACACGTCGTCGGCCGCGTGCCTGATGAGCCGGTTGCTCGACGTACCGATCGACGCATGCGTCGGCCGCGGCACGGGCCTCGACGATCAGGGCCTCGCGCACAAGCGCGCGGTGCTCGGCCGCGCGCTCGTCAAGCACTCGCATGCGATCGCGCCGCTCGACGTGCTCGCGACGTTCGGCGGCTTCGAGATCGCGATGATGACGGGCGCGTACCTCGCGGCCGCGAGCGAGCGGATGACGATCCTCGTCGACGGCTTCATCGCGACCGCCGCGCTGCTCGTCGCCGAGCGCATCGCGCCCGGCGTGCGCGACTATTGCGTGTTCTCGCATACGTCGCACGAGGCCGGCCACCGGCGCATGCTCGAGCATTTCGGCGCGAAGCCGCTGCTCGCGCTCGACCTGCGGCTCGGCGAAGGCACGGGCGCCGCGCTCGCGCTGCCGCTGGTGCGCGCGGCCGCCGCGTTCCTCAGCGAGATGGCGAGCTTCGAATCCGCCGGCGTCGACGATCGTGACGCCTGAGCGCGCGCGCGGCATGCGGGCCGAACTGCGCTACTTCTTCGTCGCGCTCGGCTATTTCACGCGCGTGCCCGTGCCGCGCTCGATCGGCTACACGGCCGGCGACCTCGACCAGGCCGCGCGCTATTTTCCGCTCGTCGGCGCGTGCGTCGGCGCATGGGGCGCGCTCGTCTATCTCGTCGCGCTGCGCGCGCTGCCGCCATCGATCGCGGTGGGGCTGTCGATGGCTGCGACGCTGCTCGCGACCGGCGCGTTCCACGAAGACGGCCTTGCCGACAGTTGCGATGCGTTCGGCGGCGGTTACACGCGCGACGACGTGCTGCGCATCATGCACGATTCGCGGATCGGCACGTTCGGCGCGGTCGCGCTCGTCGTCGCCCTCGGCTTGAAATGGCAGGCGCTGGCGTCGATGCTGCCGCTGCGCGCCGCATGGACGATGATCGCCGCGCACGCGGCGAGCCGTGCGATGGCGGTGAGCCTGCTGACGACGCTCGACTACGTGCGGCCCGAAGGCAAGGCGAAGCCGGTCGCGCAACGGATGGGCGCACGCGCGGCGGGCGTCGCGGCGGTGTTCGGACTGCCGTGGCTATTCTGGCCGGATTGGCGCATGGGCGTTGCCGCATGCGTGGCGCTCGTGCTCGTGCGCGCATGCCTGGCCCGCTATTTCGTGAAGCGGATCGGCGGTTATACGGGCGACTGTCTCGGCTTCGCGCAGCAACTGGGCGAACTGGCGATCTATCTGGTGGTGCTCGGATGGACGTCGTCCTGATCCGTCATCCGGCCGTCGGCATCGAGCCGGGCGTCTGCTACGGGCGCAGCGACGTGCCGCTCGCCGAGTCGGCTGACGACGGCGCGCAGGCCGTGCGCGCGCATTTGGCGGAACGGGGTATACCGTCGCCCGAACGGGTGTGGACGAGCCCGCTGACGCGCTGCGCGTCGGTTGCCGAACGGCTCGCGCGGGCGTTCGACGTACCGCTGCTGCGCGATGACGACTGGCAGGAAATGGATTTCGGCGCGTGGGAAATGCAGCGCTGGGACGATATCGACCGCGCGGCGCTCGATGCGTGGGCGGCCGACCTGATGCATGCGTGCGGGCACGGCGGAGAAAGCGTCGAGCGCTTCGTCGCGCGGGTGGCGCGGCGGGCCGATGCGGTTGTGAAGCTCGACGGGCCGCAATGGATCGTCACGCATGCGGGTGTGATCCGCGTATTCGCGTCGCATGTGTTGCGCGTGCCGCTCGACACGTTGCTGTCGCGGCCGGTGCCGACGGGTGGGGTGGTGTGGCTGCGCAGCGAGGACGCCGCGCGAACGTGGGAAGTCGTGCATTGGGACGCAGAGGCGCACTTGCGTCTGCATGTGAACGACGCGGCGCACGGAGCCGAGCACCGGACGCATTCGGTATGAGTGCGCGATGAACGTGACGGCCGCCGGAAATCAATGCGCCGGCCGCCGCGCACGCGCGGCATCCAGATCCTCGCATAGCGCGGCCGCGCCTTGCGCGATCCGCGGCGACGGCCGCGTCAGCAGATCGCCATCGATCGCGAACAGGTTGTTGCGCGCCACGGCCGTCAGCGCGGGCCACGCGCGCCAGCGCGCGAGGCTCGGCAGCGGTTCGTTCGAACGGGTCGCGCCGGCACTCGTCGTCACGATCGCCTCCGGATTGGCCGCGAGCACCGCCTCGTCGGTCACGGTCGGCGCGAGCGGCTTGAGCGACGCGAACACGTTGCGGCCGCCGCAGAGTTCGAACACTTCGTTGATCAGGTGCGTGCCGTTGAGCGTCGTCAGCGGGCGATCCCACACCTGGAAGAACATCGTGACGGGCGGGCGAGCCGCGTAGCGTGCGCGCAGTGTCGCGATGTCCCGCGTGAAGGCGGCCGCGGCAGCGTCGGCGGCCGGTTGCGTGCCCAGCAGCGTGCCGAGCCGGCGCAACGACGACGACACGTCGTCGAGATGCTTCGGCTCGCTGAAGAACAGCGGGATGTGCAGCGCGCGCAGCGCATCGGTCTGCCGCTCGGCGTTGCCGTGCCGCCACACGACGATCAGGTCGGGCTTCAGCGCGGCGATGCGTTCGAGATCGAGCGCCTTGTTGTCGCCGACGCGCGGCACCGCTTGCGCGGCGGGCGGATAGTCGCTGTACGTGACGGTGCCGACGAGCTTCGCGCCGCCGCCGGCCGCGTAGACGAGCTCGGTCGCGTGCGGCGCGAGGCTGATCACGCGCTGCGCGGGCGCGGGCAGCGTGACGGTATGGCCGGCGTCGTCGCGTGTCGTGACGTCGGCGTGGACGAGCGGCGCGTGAGCGAGCGCGGCCAGCGTCAGCCGGTGGAACAGGCGCGGACTCATGCCGAGGCCTGCTGCGGGAGCGGCACGCAGTGTGCGAGCGCATCACCGAGGCGCCGCCATTCGGCTTCGCTGCCGGGCAGGCCGACGCGTACGCTCGACGGCGACGGGAAGTACCGCGTCCAGATTCCGCGTGCCGCGAGCGCCGCATGCAGCGCCGCGGCGCGCGGATCGTCGGTCCAACTGAACAGCGGCGTCGCGCGCACCGCGAAGCCGTGCGTACGCAGCAGCGCGGCCAGCCGCTCGCCGTCGGCCGCGAGCCGTTCGCGCGCGGCGGCCTGCCACGCACGGTCGGCGAACGCCGCGGCGACCGCGTGGCGCGCGGGGCCGCTGACCGTCCATGCGCCGAGCCTGTCGCGCAGCGCGGCGATCAGCGCGGGATGCGCGAGCACGAAGCCCGCGCGAATGCCGGCGAGCCCGAAGAACTTGCCGACCGAGCGCAGCACGACGAGCCCCGCGCGATCGACCTGCGGCGCGAGCGACGGCGTCGCGCCCGTATCGGCGAACGCTTCGTCGACGATCATCGTGCCGCCGCGTGCCGCCAGTTGCGCATGCCAGCCGAGCAGGCGTTCGGTCGGCACGAACTCGGCGGTCGGATTATTCGGATTTCCGACGATGACGTGGCGCAGCGTCGCGGGCAGCGTATTCGCGCGGATGTCGAGCGCGACGACGCGATGGCCGTGGCGCGCGAACGCGGGCGCGTATTCCCCGTATGCGAGCGGTGCGACGCCGGCGTCGCCGGCCGGCAGCAACGCCGGCAACGCGCGGATCGCGGCCTGGCTGCCGGCGACCGGCAGCACGTGCGCGGCGTCGGGCGCGCGGTAATACTGCGCGGCGCAGGCCGCGAGGCCGTCGCCCTCGTCGGGCAGCCGGCGCCAGGCGTCGGCCGGCACGGGCGGAACCGGGTAGCCGACCGGATTGATGCCGGTCGACAGGTCGAGCCATGCGTCATACGGAATGCCGTGGCGGCGGGCGGCCTCATGCAGGTTGCCGCCGTGCGCGATGGATGAATCAGACATGATGGGTGGCCATGGCGAGTGCGCCGCTCGCGATCAGCAGCGCGAGCCACAGCGCGAGCGTGCGCGTGACGAGCGACAGCGCGGCGACGATGTGAAGGGCGGTGGCCGTGGCGCCGGTGCCGAGCACCGGCCGCTCCTCGATCTCGCCGTGATAGACGGCCGGGCCGCCGAGCTGCACGTTCAGGCTGCCGGCGCCCGCGGCCATCACGGGGCCTGCGTTCGGGCTGTCCCAGTGGCGCGCCTGCGTGCGCCAGCAGCGCCACGCGGCGGCCGTGTCGCCGAGCAGCGCGTAGCTCGCGGCGGTGAGGCGCGCGGGCACCCAGTTCAGCGCGTCGTCGATGCGCGCGGCGGCCCAGCCGAAGGTCAGGAAGCGCGGCGTGCGATAGCCCCACATCGCGTCGAGCGTATTCGCGAGCCGGAACAGCAACGCGCCGGGGCCGCCCGCGACGACGAACCAGAAGAGCGCGCCGAAGATCGCGTCGTTGCCGTTTTCGAGCGCCGATTCGACGGCCGCGCGCGATAGCGCGCCTTCGTCCGCGTGGCTCGTGTCGCGCGACACGATGCGCGCGGTCAGCGTGCGCGCCGCGTCGAGGTCGCGCCGCAGCAGCGCGGCGGCGATCGGCGCGACGTGGTCGGCGAGGCTCTTCGCGCCGAGCGCGAACCACAGCAGCGCGACGTGCAGCGCCGCCGCGAACGGCCACGGCAGCACGGCGACGAGGCATGCCGCGATGGCCACCGGCGGCACGACCGCCGCGAGCCACGCGGCGACGCCGTTCACGCGGCCGCGCCGGCCGGTGTTCATTGCGGCTTCGATGCGCGCGGCGAAGCGGCCGAACGCGACGAGCGGATGCCAGCCGGCCGGCTCGCCGATGGCGCGGTCGACGATCGCGGCCGCGACCGCGAGCATCGCGACGACGGGCAGCGACAGCATCAGCATGACGGCGCGCCCGCCTTGAGGTCGAGCGGCAGCCCGGCAACCAGCAGCGTGACGCGTGTCGCGAGCGCGGCGACGCGCTGGTTCAGGCGGCCGAGCTCGTCGACGTAGCGGCGCGTGACCGACCCGAGCGGCACGACGCCGAGCCCGATCTCGTTGCTGACGACGATCACCTTCGCACGCGCGCCGCGCAGCGCATGCTCGAGCCGCTCGACGTGCGCCGCGTATTGTGCGTCGTCGAGCGGTGCGCCGTCGGCCGGGCACAGCAGGTTCATGAGCCACAGCGTCAGGCAGTCGACGAGCAGGCACGCGTGCGGGTCGTCGAGGCGCGCGAGCGTGCCCGCGAGATCGACGGGTGCGTCGGCGAACCCCCAGTCGGCCGGCCGGCGCGCGCGGTGGTGCGCGATGCGCTGCGCGAATTCGGCATCGGCGGCGGTCGCGGTCGCGATATAGGTGACGGGGCGGCCGCTGTCGGCGGCGAGCCGCTCGGCATGCGCGCTCTTGCCCGAGCGCGCGCCGCCGAGGACGAAGGTGAGGTCGTGCGGAATCATCGCGTGATTGTAACGGCGCGGGCGACCCGGCGCGGGCGATAATGCCGCCTTTGCCTCGCGACACCTTTCACACGATGAATGCACCCGAGCCGCGGCCGCGCGGCACGCTGATGATCCAGGGCACGACGTCCGACGCGGGCAAGAGCACGCTCGTCGCGGGCCTGTGCCGCCTCGCGCGCCGCGGCGGCGCGCGCGTCGCGCCGTTCAAGCCGCAGAACATGGCGCTCAACAGCGCGGTGACGGTCGACGGCGGCGAGATCGGCCGCGCGCAGGCGTTGCAGGCGCTGGCCGCCGGCGTCGCGCCGCATACGGATTTCAATCCGGTGCTGCTGAAGCCGACGAGCGACCGCGGCGCGCAGGTGATCATTCACGGCAAGGCGCGCATGAACCTCGACGCGCGGGCGTATCACGACTACAAGCCCGTCGCGTTCGATGCGGTGCTCGAGTCGTATGCGCGCCTGCGCGCCGGTTACGACACGGTGATCGTCGAAGGCGCCGGCAGCCCGGCCGAGATCAACCTGCGCGACGGCGACATCGCGAACATGGGCTTTGCCGAGCGCGTCGACTGCCCGGTCGTGCTCGTCGCCGACATCGATCGCGGCGGCGTGTTCGCGCATCTGGTCGGCACGCTCGCCTGCCTGTCGGACAGCGAGCGCGCGCGCGTGCGCGGCTTCGTGATCAACCGCTTCCGCGGCGATCTCAAGCTGCTCGAACCGGGGCTCGACTGGCTGCGCGCGCGGACGGGCAAGCCGGTGTTCGGCGTGCTGCCGTATCTGCACGGGCTGCTGCTCGACGCCGAGGACATGCTGCCCGCACAGGCGCGCCGCGCCGCCGCCCGCGGCGATGCCGGCGTATTGCGCGTCGTCGTGCCCGCGCTGCCGCGCATCAGCAACCACACCGATTTCGATCCGCTGCGCGCGCATCCGCAGGTCGAATTCACGTACTGGAAGAGCGGCCCCGTGCCCGACGCCGACCTGCTGATCCTGCCCGGTTCGAAGAGCGTGCAGCGCGACCTCGCGTGGCTGCGCGACGCCGGCTGGGACGCGCTGATCCGGCGCCATCTGCGCTACGGCGGCAAGGTGATCGGCATCTGCGGCGGCATGCAGATGCTCGGGCGCACGCTCGACGATCCGCTCGGCCTCGAAGGCGCGCCCGGCAGCGTGCCGGGGCTCGGGCTGCTCGATTTCGACACGACGCTGCAGCCCGACAAGACGCTGAAGAACGTGACCGGGCAACTCGCGCTGCCGGGCGCGGCGGCCGTGCGCGGCTACGAGATCCACATGGGCGACACACGCGGGCCGGCGCTCGCGACGCCCGCGCTGACGCTGGCCGCCGATGCCGCGCGGGACGGCGTGCGTCCCGACGGCGCGAGGTCGGCCGATGACCAGATTCTCGCGACCTACGTGCACGGGTTGTTCGACGCGCCCGACGCTTGCGCGGCGCTGCTCGCGTGGGCCGGGCTCGACGGCGCGGCCCGCATCGACTACCCGGTGCTGCGCGAGGCGTCGCTCGAGCGGCTGGCCGACACGTTCGCCGAGCACCTCGACCTCGACGCGCTGTACGCCGAGTTTCGTTGAAACCGCGCGGGTCGGCCCTCGCGTTTTCCGCCCGATCGCATACAACCGAGGAGGGCGGAAGTCCGCCCGAAGGAGGGCGACGATGAGGGCTCGATGGTGGTGGGGCGTCCTGCTCGCGGTGCCGCTGGGCGCATCGGCGGCCGCGCATGCGTGCGATTCGTATGCGCCGGGCGGCGGCCAGTCCGGCGGCGACGCCACGCAAGGCAAGGGCGGTTACTGAGCAGGACGCAGGGCGTGATCGGTCATGCCCTTTTTTTGCGTCGATTCGTTCCAAAGGAGAATCAATTTAAGCGGGCTGGCGCGTTTATCGGCCGAATCGATTCGAATAGAGTGCGATCCATTCCCCTCCACTCACGAAGGAATTCGTCATGAACGCCAATCGCCTGAACGATTTCGCCGCGACGCTGCTGCGCGTCGCCCTCGGCGTGCTGTACCTCGCGCACGTCGCACAGAAAGTATTCGTCTTCACGCTGCCGGGCACCGCGCAGTTCTTCGCGTCGATCGGCCTGCCGGGCTGGCTCGCGTACCTGACCACGTTCGTCGAACTGGCGGGCGGCCTCGCGCTGCTCGCGGGGTTCCGCGTGCGCGTCGCCGCGCTGGTGCTGCTGCCGTTCATGCTCGGCGCGGTCGCCGCGCATCTGCCGAACGGCTGGAGTTTCGCGTCGCCGCACGGCGGCTGGGAATATCCGGCGTTCTGGGCCGTTACGCTGGCCGTCCAGGCGCTGCTGGGCGGCGGCGCGTTCGCGCTCGGCGCGCGGGAGGCCACCCTCCAGCGTGCGTAATCCCAAGGAAAGCAGACGAAAGGGATGCATGGTTCCACACCACCGGTTCCGGTGACCCCCGGTTTGCCGATATCATCGCTCCCTGTATCCGCAATCGAGCGGCGCCTGCCATGCGGCCGGCGCCGCGCGGCATTTTCGGGGGAATTCATGACGGTCATCGTGGTGGCGAATCCGAAGGGCGGCGTGGGCAAGAGCACGCTGTCCACCAATCTAGCCGGCTATTTCGCGGCGCAGGGCGCATGGGTCGCGCTGGCCGACCTGGACCGGCAGCAGTCCGCGCATGCGTGGCTCGACCTGCGGCCGGCCGGCTTGCCGGCGATCGAGGCGTGGGAGCTCGATCCGGAGGCGCCGTCGAAGCCGCCGCGCGGGCTCGAATACGCGGTGATCGATACGCCGGCCGGCCTGCACGGCACGCGGCTCAACGTCGCGCTGCAACTGGCCGACAAGGTGATCGTGCCGCTGCAGCCGTCGATGTTCGATATTCTCGCGACCCAGCAGTTTCTGGAACGCCTCGCCGGCGAGAAGGCCGTGCGCAAGGGCAGCGTCGAGGTCGGGATCGTCGGGATGCGGGTCGACGCGCGCACGCGCTCGTCCGACCAGTTGCACCGCTTCGTCGAAGGGCTCGGCCTGCCGGTGCTCGGCTACGTGCGCGATACGCAGAATTACGTGCAGATCGCCGCGCACGGCCTGACGCTGTGGGATGTCGCGAAAAGCCGCGTGGAGAAGGATCTCGAACAGTGGCGGCCGATCGTCGAATGGGCCGAGCGTCGCGTGCAGAAGGGCGAGAAGGCCGTCAAGGCGTCCTGAGCGGCCGCCGTCCGGCCGGCGCGATACCCGGGACCCGATAAGAAAGGGCCGGATCCCGTGGCATACGGCATCCGGCCCTTCTGCAGCCAGCGGAGTCGCGGCACCCGCGCGCGCCGGCACGCGAGCGTGCCGCTCGGCTTACGTCCAGTTCTGCGTCGGCACGTGATCGCGGTGGCCCTTGATCTTGTTGCCTTCGTCGATGAACACGAGCTTCGGCTTCCAGCCGGCCTGCAGTTCGGCTTCGTCGACCATCGCGAACGCCGCGATGATCACGAGGTCGCCGAGCTGCGCGCGGCGCGCGGCCGAGCCGTTCAGCGAAATCATCCCGCTGCCGCGCTCGCCCTTGATCGCGTAGGTCGAGAAGCGCTCGCCGTTGTTGATGTTCCAGATGTCGATCCGTTCGTTTTCGATCAGGCCCGCCGCTTCGAGCAGGTCTTCGTCGATCGCGCACGAACCTTCGTAGTGCAGTTCGCAGTGCGTGACCGCCGCACGGTGGATCTTCGATTTGAGCATGTGGCGCTGCATGGTGTCTCCGTGATGCGTCGTGAGAGGCGCGGGCGGGCCGCGCGTCAGATTTCCAGGTTGTCGATGAGGCGCGTCGCGCCGAGCTTCGCGGCCGCGAGCACGACGAGCGGCTCGCCGGCTTCGAGTTCGGCGGCGCTCGGCGCGATCAGGTTCGCGCGGCGGCGGATCGCGATGTAGTCGGGCTGCCAGCCGCGTTCGGCCAGGTGCGTGTGCGCGTGCTGCTCGAGCTTGCCGAGATCGCGTTCGCCGCCGAGCACGCTGTCGCGCACCCGCTGCAGCGTTTTCGCGAGCTCCGGCGCTTCCTTGCGCTCGTCGGTCGTCAGGTAGCGGTTGCGCGACGACAGCGCGAGGCCGTCCTCGTCGCGCACGGTCTCGGCCGCGATGATCTCGACCGGCAGCGCGAGCTGCTGGCACATCCGGCGCACGATCATCAGTTGCTGGTAGTCCTTCTTGCCGAACACGGCGACGCGCGGCTGCACGCAGGACATCAGCTTGGTGACGACCGTGCACACGCCGGCGAAGAAGCCCGGGCGAAACTCGCCTTCGAGAATCCCGCCCAGATCGTCCGGCGGCAGCACGCGGTACTCCTGCGGCTCGGGGTACATGTCGCGCTCGGTCGGCGCGAACAGCACGTACACGTTTTCCTGCTGCAACTTCTCGATGTCGTCCTGGAGCGTGCGCGGGTACTTGTCGAAATCCTCGTTCGGGCCGAATTGCAGCCGGTTGACGAAGATGCTCGCCACGACCGGGTCGCCGTGCTGGCGCGCGAGGCGCATCAGCGACAGGTGCCCTTCGTGCAGGTTGCCCATCGTCGGCACGAACGCCGTGCGGTTCTGTCCGCGCAGCTGGTCGCGCAGTTCCTGGATCGAGCTGATGACTTTCATGATCGGGTAGCGGGTTCCTCGCGCAGGCGCGCGTTGACGCCGCGGCAGCGGCATCGGGGTCGAAGCGGAGAACGCCGTGCGCGGGCGGCGCATCGGGCGTCGGCGGATTGTAGAGGATTTGGCCGCGCGACGCATCGATAAAAGAACGATCGTTCACTTTATAGTGGGACGTGGCGGACACCCGCCGGACGGCCTTCCGCCACGGCGGAGCAGCGAGCGTCGGGATGAACCGGGGAACGGGATGCGGCGGGGGCGGCCCTTACGCGGGGAGGTACGCGAGACGCACGTAGATCGGCGCGAACGGTTCGGCCTGGGTGATCTCGAGCAGCGATTCACGCGCGAGTTCGAGCATCGCGATGAAGTTCACGACGACGACCGGCACGCCGCGCGACGTGTCGAACAGGTCGGCGAATTCCATGAAGCGCGCGTTCTGCAGCCGGCGCAGGATCAGGCTCATGTGTTCGCGCACCGACAGCTCCTCGCGGGAGATCTTGTGGTGCTGGACGAGCTTCGCGCGCTTGAGCACGTCGGCCCACGCGGCGCGCAGGTCGTCCGAATTCACGTCGGGAAAGCGCGGCGTGACGCTTTGCTCGATGTACACCTCGGCGCGCAGGAAATCGCGGCCGAGCTGCGGCAACTGGTCGAGCCGTTGCGCGGCAAGCTTCATCTGCTCGTACTCGAGCAGCCGGCGCACGAGTTCGGCGCGCGGATCCTCGGCTTCCTCGCCGGTGTCGGCCTTCTTCACCGGCAGCAGCATCCGCGACTTGATCTCGATCAGCATCGCGGCCATCAGCAGGTACTCGGCCGCGAGCTCGAGGTTCGACGTGCGGATTTGATCGACGTAGCCGAGATATTGCGCGGTGACCTGCGCCATCGGGATGTCGAGCACGTTGAAGTTCTGCTTGCGGATCAGGTACAGCAGCAGGTCGAGCGGGCCTTCGAACGTCTCGAGGAACACCTCGAGCGCGTCGGGCGGGATGTAGAGATCCTGCGGCAGCTTGAACAGCGGCTCGCCGTACAGGCGAGCGAACGCCGCGACACCGTCGACCGTGTCGGGCGTCGAATCGGCGCCCGCGGGCGCGGCGATCGCGTCGTCCTGCCGGGCGGCGTTGGCCTCGTCGGCGGCGCTCACGTCGTCAGAAGTTCTGGTAGTAGACGTACGACGTTTGCTTCACGCGCGATTCCTGCTGCTCGGCGCGCTCTTCGAGATCGATCGGCTGCTTGTCCCACAGCAGGGAACGGCCCTTGCGTTGCTCTTCCTCGAGCGTCGGCTTCTGCTGCTTGAGCTGGTTCAGGAACTGCGTGACGTCGGACTGGTACGGCATGGCTGGATCTTCCGTTTCGGGCGGCGCACGATGCGCCGGATTCTCGATGGCGGGATTTTACCGCATCGCGGGGAACAGCCGGCGCCAATCGCGCGTCGAATCCGCGGGCCGGCGCTGGCGGGCATCGTGCGGCGGCGCTGCCGGGGCCTTGGCACTCTTTCACAATCGTTTGGCTGCGACGTCGGCGCCCTGTGGTCAAATACAGGGTTTTCCACGAAACCGTAACACTCCAGGACGGCGAGGTCATATTTGGCGGGGCAGTCGAACCAGCAAGCACACACGGCGCATCGCACGGGCCGGCGCGCGGCACGCGATCGCGCCGACGCCGCGGCCCGCGTCGCGCGGGCGGCCCTCGCGGGTTGCCTGGCCGCATGCTTCGCGCTGCCGGCCCATGCGAAGTACGACGTCGACATCGACGCGCCGCGCTCGATCCGCAAGCTCCTGAAGGCGCATCTCGATATCGCCCGCTTCGCGAAGCGCGACGACATCAGCGACGACCAGTTCGACTTCCTCGTGACCGCCACGCAGCAGCAGGTGCGCGATCTGGCCGCGACGGCCGGCTATTTCTCGCCGGTCGTGCGCACCGACGTGCGCACCCGCGACGGCAAGCGCGACGTGCGCATCGCGGTCGATCCGGGTAAGCAGACCATCGTGTCGACGGTGGACCTGACGTTCAAGGGGCCCGTCGAAACCGAGGATCCGAAGCAGGAGTCGGCCACCCGGTTCGCGTTCTCGATGAAGCCGGGCGACCCGTTCACGCAGTCCGACTGGGACGACGCGAAGGGCGCGGCGCTCCGGCAACTGCAGTCGCGCCGCTATCTCGGCGCGAAGATCGCGTCGTCCGAGGCGCGTATCGATCCGCGCACGCAGCGCGCGACGCTCGCGGTCGCGTTCGACAGCGGCCCGACGTTTACGATCGGCAAGGTCGACGTCGACGGCGTGCGCCGTTATCCGGAAAAGATCGTCACGAACGTCAATCCGCTGTCGGAGGGTGAAATCTACGACGTGCGGCGGATCACCGAATTGCAGCGGCAGCTGCAGAACACGCCGTACTACGCGAGCGTCGCGATCGACGTCGGCGACGATACGTCGAAGCCCGAGCTCACGCCCGTGCACGTGAAGGTCAGCGAGTTCCCGTACAACAACATCCGCGGCGGCGTCGGCTTCGCGACCGACACCGGGCCGCACGTGCAGGGTTCCTATACGTATCTCAACACGTTCGGCGCCGCGTGGCCGCTGACCGTGTCGGGCCGGGTCGATCAGATCCAGCAGTACGGGCAGGTCCAGCTGTCGATGCCGCCGGGCGAGAAGGGCTGGACCAACAGCGTGCTCGCGTCGTACACGAACACCAACGTGTCGGATACGCGCATCTACAGCGCGCGGGTCGGCGTGCAGCGCACGCGCACCGGCCAGTTCATCGACTATTCGTATTCGTTGATGTACTACCAGGACCGGCTCGACCAGAACGGTGCGGGGCCGACCACGAGCCGCGCGCTGGTGCCGCAATGGGCGTGGACCCGCCGCAACGTCGACGATCCGCTGTTCCCGCGCTCGGGCAACCTGATTCACGCGGAGGCCAGCTTCGCGGTCA
>NZ_JBYQCG010000086.1:20768-42461 GCF_057837105.1 Burkholderia sp. APQ4-4ca
GGCGAGAAGGGCTGGACCAACAGCGTGCTCGCGTCGTACACGAACACCAACGTGTCGGATACGCGCATCTACAGCGCGCGGGTCGGCGTGCAGCGCACGCGCACCGGCCAGTTCATCGACTATTCGTATTCGTTGATGTACTACCAGGACCGGCTCGACCAGAACGGTGCGGGGCCGACCACGAGCCGCGCGCTGGTGCCGCAATGGGCGTGGACCCGCCGCAACGTCGACGATCCGCTGTTCCCGCGCTCGGGCAACCTGATTCACGCGGAGGCCAGCTTCGCGGTCAAGCACGTGCTGGCCGACGAAACCTTCATCCGCGGCTACGCGCGCGGGCAGCAGTACGTGCCGATCGGCAAGCGCGACCTGTTCGTGTTTCGCGCGGAGCTCGGCGGCGTGTTCACGAGCGGCAGCTCGACCGGCGTGCCGGCGTCGCTGCTGTTCCGCGCCGGCGGCTCGAACTCGGTGCGCGGTTACGGCTACCAGAGCATCGGCAACAGCGTCGACGGCTCCGTGTTGCCGACCAAGTACCTGATGACGGGGACGGCCGAATACCAGCACTGGTTCAACCGCGACTGGGGCGCCGCGACGTTCTTCGATATCGGCACCGCGACCGACGCGTGGGGCGAACGCGTGTTCTACCCGGGCGTGGGCGTCGGTGCGCGCTGGCGCAGCCCGGTCGGCCCGATCAACGTCGACGTCGCGTACGGGCTGCGCAACCACAGCGTGCGCCCGTACCTGACGCTCGGCATCGCTTTCTGAACCTGCCGCCCTATTGACGACGACCCGCACGACGAACCGCATGACGAAGGACCCGAACGACACGCCGCCGCCTCACGATCCGGATACGCCCGACGGCGCGCCCGGTACGCCGCCGCGCGCGCCGCGCCGCGGCCGCGCGTGGCGCGCCGTCGCGTGGACGCTCGCGACGGTCGTGCTGCTCGTCGTGCTGGCGGCGGGGCTCGTGCTGGGTGCGGTGACGACCGAGCGCGGCACGCGGCTCGCGTGGCAAGTGGCCGGCAAGGTGCTCGGCACGCGGCTCGCGGGCACGCTCGAAGGCGGCTCGCTCGCGACCGGCGTGCGCTTGCGCGGATTCGCGTGGACCAGCCCCGACGGCACCGGCACCGAGGTCCGCATCGACCGGCTCGACGGTCGCTGGGCCCTGACGCGCGCGCCGTGGCGGCTGTCCGTCGCCTATCTGCGCGCCGGCACGATCGACGTGCGGATCGTGCCCGGGCCGTCCACGCCGAGTAAGACGCCGCAGGACCTGAGCCTGCCGCTGCAGGTGCGGATCGACGACCTGCGCGTCGATCGCCTCGCCATTCACGAAGGCACGTCGACGACGCAGCTCGACCATCTCGCGCTGAACGGCCGCAGCGACGGCCGCCATCATGAACTCGTGCTCGAGGGCGTCGATACGCCGTACGGCGCGCTGACCGCGCGCGCGAAGCTCGATGGCGTGAAGCCGTTCGCGCTGACGGGCGATGCGACCTACGTGGGCAAATTCGCCGATGAACCGGTCAACGCGAGCGCGAACGTGTCGGGGTCGCTCGAAGCGCTCGTCGCCGACGTCTCCGCGAGCGGGATGAAGCTCAACGGGCGCGCGCACGTCGAGGCCGCGCCGTTCGGCACGGTGCCGCTCACGCGTGCGTCGCTCGCTTTCGACCACGTGAACCCGCAGGCGCTGTCGCCCGGCGCGCCCGCGGCCGATCTCGCGGTGCGCGCGGAACTCGCACCGGTGAGCGCGCCGGCCGGCTCGGCACCCGCGAAGGGGTTCGCGGTGACGGGCCCGGTGTCGATCGTCAACGCGAAGCCGGGCACGCTCGGCGACCATCTGCTGCCGTTGATCGACGCACACGCGAGCGTGCATCTCGACGCGCACGCGCAGCGCATCGACGATCTCGCGCTGAAGCTGATTCGCGACGGCAGCGTGACCGGCGGCGGCACGCTCGCGGGCGGCAAGGGCCGCTTCGACCTGAAGGTCGCGAACCTCGACCTGAACGCGTTCGTCGCCGAGTTGCGGCCGATGCGCCTCGGCGGCCCGCTCGGCGTGACGCTCGCGGGCGACGTGACGACCGTCGATTTCAACCTGAACGACCCGAAGCTCGCGCTGGGCGCGCGCGCCAAGGTCGCGCTGACGAAGCAACAGACCGTGCTGACCGACACGCGCGTGACTGCGGCCAAGGGGCACATCGACCTGACGGGCGTGTTCCGCCACGACGCGCATTCGACCTATGACGCGAAGGCGACGCTCACCGCGTTCGATCCGCTGCTGCTCGCCGCGATGAGCACGCCGAAGGCAGGCGGCGGCAAGGCGCCCGCAAAAGCGGCCAAGGCGCCGGCCAGGCACGGCGAGACGCGCGTGTCCGGCACGCTGACCGCGTCGGGCGCGTTCGCGCCGCAGGTGTCGACGAAGGCGACCTTCAAGCTCGCCGACAGCCTGTACGACGGCGTGCCGCTGACCGGCGCCGGCGTCGTGCAGCTCGCCGGCTCGCGAATCCTGCCGAGCAACGCGAACCTGACGATCGCCGGCAACCACGTCGACCTGCGCGGCAGCTTCGGCGCGCCCGGCGACCGGCTGCGCTTCGTCGTCGACGCGCCGCAACTCGATCGGCTCGGCTTCGGCGTCGAAGGGCTCGTGCAGGCGCAGGGCGACCTGACCGGCAGTTTCGCGCATCCGAACGTGACGGCCACCTACAAGGCCGAGCACGTCGTCGTCGGGTCGAACCGGATCGGCACTGCCCAGGGCCGCGCGGACATCCGCGACGGCGCGCACGGCGCGCTCGTGTTCACGGCCGACGCGTCCGACATCGCGCTCGGTTCGTTCAAGCTGAAGTCGTTGCGCGCGAACCTCGACGGCACGCGCGCGAAGCACACGCTCGACGCCTCGGCGCTCGGGGTGGCCGGCGGCCGCGTGATCGACCTCACGCTGGCGGCGAACGGCGGCGTGGTCGAGAGCCGCGACGGCATGCGCTGGGACGGCACCGTCACGCGGCTCGCGAATCGCGGCACGCCGGCGCTCGCGCTGCAGGCGCCGCTGACGATATCGGCGGGCGCCGGCCGCGTGACGCTCGGCGCGACACGGCTCACGCTCGAAGGCGCGGCGATCGACCTGAAATCGTTCGTGTTCGATCGCGGCCAGATGCGCTCGGCCGGTTCGGTGACCGGCGCATCGGTCGCGCGTTTCCTCGAGGTGCGCCAGGCGCTGACCGGCCAGCGGCCGCCGGTGCGGACCGACGTCGTGCTCGATGCCGACTGGGATTTCTCGCTCGGCGCGAACGCGACGGGCTATGTGCAGGTGAAGCGCCGCGGCGGCGACGTGACGATCGAGACCGGGCGCGGCATCGCGTCGCTCGGCCTGACCGACCTGTCCGCGCGCGCGAGCTTCGCGCCCGGCAACCGGCTCAACGTGACCGCGCTCGCGAAGGCGAGCCGGATCGGCACGCTCGACGCAAACGTCACGGTGCCGTTCGCGCTGCGCGACGGCGTGTTCGGCATCGTCGACGACGGCCCGCTGACGGGCCGCATCGACGCCGACATCCCCGCGCTGAAGACCACCGGCAACCTGCTCGGGCCGAGCTACCTGCTCGGCGGGCGTGCGGCGCTGAAGCTGACGGTGTCCGGCACGCCGGTAAAACCGAACCTGTCGGGGACGCTGACGGGCGACGAGCTGTCCGCGACGCTAATCGACCAGGGCGTGCAGTTGAAGGACGGCATCGTGCGCGTGAAGCTGTCGGACAACCTCGTCGAATTCCAGCAGGTCGAGTTCCACGGCGGCGACGGCACGCTGCGCGCGCTCGGCCGCGTGCGCCTTGACGGCGAGGCGCCGGACCTGACCGCCAGCATCGTCGCGGACAAGCTCGAACTGTTCGCGGCGCCGGACCGCAAGCTGTCGCTGTCGGGCAAGGCCACCGTCGCGAACGACGGGCCGCGCGGCGCGCTGGCGATCGACGGCAAGTTCGTCGTCGATCGCGCGCTGTTCGACCTCCCGGAGCAATCGGCGCCGCACCTGTCGGACGACGTCGTGATCGTGCAGCCGGACGGCACGGTGCGCGGCGAGACGCCCACCGGCACCGCGGCCGCGAAGCCGAAGCCGGTCGAAAACAAGCCGGCGCCGTCGCTGGCGCCGCGCGCGAACATCGACGTCGGGCTCGGCAACAACTTCCGCTTCAAGGGGCACGGCGCGGATCTCGGGCTGCGCGGCACGATCACCGTGATGAGCGCGCCGGGCGTGCCGCTACGCGCGGTCGGCAACGTGCGCGTGACCGAGGGCTCGACGTACACGACGTTCGGCCGCAAGCTCGCGATCGAGAACGGTTTCTTCACGTTCAACGGCCCGGTGTCGAACCCGGGCGTCAACATCCTCGCGATGCGGCGCAACCAGGAGGTCGAGGCCGGCGTGCAGGTGACGGGCACGATCCAGTCGCCGACGGTGAAGCTCGTGTCGGAGCCGAACGTGACGGACAACGAAAAGCTGTCGTGGCTGCTGTTCGGGCACGGCACCGACCAGGGCAACAACGTCGGTCAGCAGGGCGCGATGACGGCGGCGCTCGGCCTGCTCGGCAGCGTGACCGGCAAGCGCGTCGCGCAGACCTTCGGCCTCGACGAGGTGTCGGTCGGCCGCAGCGAGGTCGGCCTGACCGATCCGCAGGTCGTGCTGGTGTCGAAGGCGATCAACGAGCGGTTCGTGCTTGGCTTCGAGCAGGGGCTGCAATCGGCGAGCAACGCGTTCAAGGCGACGATCAACCTGACGCGCTTCTGGTCGGTGTCCGCGTACGGCGGCACGTTCCAGGGTGTCGACCTGAACTACACGCGGCGCTTCGACCGGTGGTTCGGGCAGCGGTGACGAACGGCGAGGCGTACCGGGCAGCGATAAAAAAGCCCCGCACGATTCAAATCGTGCGGGGCTTTTTTGCTCAGCAGGCAGCCGCGCGTTCCGCTTACTTCACGCGCATGCCCGGCTTCGCGCCGCTGTGCGGCTCGAGGATGTAGAGGCCCGGTTCCGCCTTCTCGTCGGTGGCCGACGCGGCGAGCACCATCCCTTCGGACAGGCCGAACTTCATCTTGCGCGGCGCGAGGTTCGCGACCATCACCGTCAGCTTGCCGACGAGCTGCTCGGGCTGGTACGCGGACTTGATGCCCGAGAACACGTTGCGGGTCTTTTCCTCGCCGACGTCGAGCGTGAGCTGCAGCAGCTTGTCCGAGCCTTCCACGGCCTTGCATGCGACGATCTTCGCGATGCGCAGGTCGATCTTCGCGAAATCGTCGATCGAGATCGGTGCGTCGTCGGCGCCGTTCGCGGCGGCCGGCTTCGCGTTCGCCTTCGCGTTGTTCTTCGCATCCTTCGCGGCGTTCGCGCTCGCGGCGGCCGCACCCGTCGTTTCGGCCTGCAGCGAATCGCGGTTCGCGGCGAGCAGCGCTTCGAGCTGCTTCGCATCGACGCGCGTCATCAGGTGCTGGTACGCCTTGATCGGCTGCGCCGACGACAGCGGCTTCGCGGCATCGGCCCACGCGAGCGGCGCGATCCCGAAGAACGCCTCGACCGCAACGGCCACGCGCGGCATCACCGGCTTCAGCGCGAGCGACAGCAGGCGGAACGCCTCGAGGCTCACGCTGCAGGTTTCGTGCAGCGCGACCGCGTTGGCCGGATCCTTCGCGAGATCCCACGGCTTCGCGCCGTCGACGTACGCGTTCACTTCGTCCGCGAGCTCCATCGTGTGGCGCAGCGCGCGGCCGTATTCGCGTGCTTCGTAGCTCGCGGCGATCTGCGGAATCGCATCGCGCAGCTTCGCGACGAGCGGATGATTCATCGCGCTGTCCTGCACGCGGCCGTCGAAACGCTTGAGCAGGAAGCCGGCCGCGCGGCTCGCGATGTTCACGTACTTGCCGACGAGATCGCTGTTCACGCGCGCCTGGAAGTCGTCGAGGTTCAGGTCGATGTCTTCCATCGTCGCGTTCAGCTTCGCCGCGAAGTAGTAGCGCAGCCACTCGGGGTTCAGGCCCGTGTCGATGTAGCTCTGCGCGGTGATGAACGTCCCGCGCGACTTCGACATCTTCGCGCCGTCGACCGTCAGGAAGCCGTGCGCGAACACGTTGGTCGGCGTGCGGTGGCCCGAGAACTCGAGCATCGCGGGCCAGAACAGCGTGTGGAAGTACAGGATGTCCTTGCCGATGAAGTGATACTGCTCGGCCTTCGAACCCGGGCGGATCCACGCGTCGAAATCGATGCCGTTACGGTCGCACAGGTTCTTGAAGCTCGCGTAGTAGCCGACCGGCGCGTCGAGCCACACGTAGAAATACTTGCCGGGCGCGCCCGGGATCTCGAAACCGAAATACGGCGCGTCGCGCGAGATGTCCCAGTCGGCGAGCTTGGCTTCGCCGGCGTCGCCGAGCCATTCGCGCATCTTGTTGGTCGCTTCGGGCTGCGCGAGGCCGCTCACCCATTCGCGCAGGAACGATTCGCAGCGCGGGTCGGACAGGCGGAAGAAGTAGTGCTTCGAGGTCTTGCGCACCGGCGTCGCGCCCGACACGACCGAATACGGGTTCAGCAGTTCGGTCGGCAGGTACGTCGAGCCGCACACTTCGCAGCTGTCGCCGTACTGGTCCTTCGCGTGGCACTTCGGGCACTCGCCCTTGATGAAGCGGTCCGGCAGGAACATCTCCTTCACCGGATCGTAGGCCTGCTCGATTTCGCGTTCGGCGATCAGGCCGGCTTCCTGCAGCGCGAGATAGATCTTCTCGCTCAGCACGCGGTTCTCGTCCGAATCGGTGGAGTAGAAGTTGTCGAACGACACGCCGAAGCTGTCGAAGTCGCGCTTGTGCTCCGTCCACACGCGCTCGATCAGCTGCTTCGGCGTCAGGCCTTCCTTCTCCGCGCGCAGCATGACCGGCGTGCCGTGCGTATCGTCGGCGCCGATGTAGTAGACCTCATGGCCATGCATTCGCAGCGTCCGCACCCAGATGTCGGTCTGGATGTACTCGACCAGGTGGCCGATGTGGATCTGCCCGTTGGCATAGGGCAGTGCGGACGTAACGAGGATCTGGCGGCTGCCTTGCGGCGCCGCGGCCTGCACGGAAGTGAGGTCGGATGCGGACATAGGGTCTGGAGAAGAACAGCGGGAAAAACGACGGGAAACCGCGATTCTAGCAGGGGGCGCGGGCCAGCGCGGCGGGCAAGCGCCGCGGGCCGGACGCCGGAACGACCAAGGCCGCTCGCGCGGCGTACCCGGCGGCGACATGTTGCGACGCAACATGAATTCTGCGGGCAAAAAAAACCGGGGCGGATACGGCCCCGGAGCAACAACGACAAGAGGAGAATGGTGACGCGCCGGCAACACCAGCCGCGTACCGTAAATACTGACCACGGCCTGCGACAGAAGTTCGAAAATTTTTTCGATTCGTTACCGGCCCCGCCGAAAGCCTTGTGCGGCGGGGCTGTGCGGGCAGGGCGCCCGCACGTTTCCTCTCGTGGTCGCGCTTATTGATGCTGTTGCGGCGCGCGCAGGTAGATCTCGACGCGGCGGTTCTGGGCGCGGCCGGCCTCGGTCGCGTTGTCCGCGATCGGGTTCGACGGACCCATGCCTTGCGCCGACAGACGGCCGCCGTTCACGCCGCGCTGCACGAGCGCGTTCACGACGCTTTGCGCGCGGTTCTGCGACAGCGTCTGGTTCAGCTGCGCCGAGCCCGTGCTGTCCGTGTAGCCGACGATCGACGCCGTCACTTGCGGGTTCTGGTTCAGCGTCGTCGCCAGGTCGTTCAGCAGCGGCGTGAACGCCGGCGTGATCGCATACTGGTTCGTCGCGAACGTGACCGAGCTCGGCACGTTCAGCTTCAGCGAGCCGTCCGGCTGCTCGGTGACTTGCGTACCCGTCTGCGCGGCCGACGGCGCGAGCTTGTTCTTGATCGCTTGCCAGTTGTAACCCGTCACGCCGCCGACCAGTGCGCCGACGCCCGCGCCGATCGCCGCGCCCTTGCCGCCACCGGCCAGTGCGCCGATGCCCGCGCCCAGCGCCGCACCCGTGCCGGTGCCGACGGCCGTATTGTTGCCTTGCTGCGTGGCGCAGCCTGCCAGCAGTGCGCCGGCGAGTGCGAAGGCGGACAGGCGAGTCGCGATTTTCATGTTCATCTTGGATTCCTCTCTTGGTTGAACGAGTCGACAACGACGACAAACAACAGTCATGGCTCCCTGCGCGGGCCGTCCGAAAAAGGAAGGCCGGCCTGCGCTCGCGGCAGCCACCGAGGCGGTCGCATGCCCTGTCCGTCAGCGTGGCTGTTCGGGCAGCGCGACGCGTCAGCCTCTACAATATAGGCGGTGAGTGGCCGATTTGGCCCTATAGCATGCCGCACGCGAAGAGTGCGCCGGGTCGCGCGTTCGCGCAATGGCGTGCAACAGATTCTTTCACTTTTCCCGAATTTCGCCGCGAAATTTGATATTTTTTGACGTTTTGCGCGCGAGAAAAACGTTTTCACGGAGTCTTGATGAGCATTGACCGGGCCCAAGTCGACGCCGCGCTGGCGGCAGTCGTCGACCCCAATACCAGCCGCCCGTACGCGGCGAACAAGGGCGTGCGCAACGTCGCGATCGAAGGCGACGTCGTGGCGCTCGACGTGGTGCTCGGTTATCCGGCGCGCAGCCAGCATGACGGCGTGCGCATGCGCGTCGCCGCGGCGCTCCAGGCCGTGCCGGGCGTGCGCGACGCGCGCGTCGCCGTGTCGCAGGAGATCGTCGCGCATACGGTGCAGCGCGGCGTGAAACTGTTGCCGAACGTGAAGAACATCGTCGCGGTCGCGTCGGGCAAGGGCGGCGTCGGCAAGAGCACGACGGCGGTGAACCTCGCGCTCGCGCTGGCTTCGGAAGGCGCGTCGGTCGGCATTCTCGACGCCGACATCTACGGCCCGTCGCTGCCGACGATGCTCGGCATCCACGGCCAGCGCCCCGAGTCGCCGGACAACCAGTCGATGAACCCGCTCGTCGGCCACGGGCTGCAGGCGAACTCGATCGGCTTCCTGATCGAGGAAGACAACCCGATGGTGTGGCGCGGCCCGATGGCGACGTCCGCGCTCGAGCAGCTGCTGCGCCAGACCAACTGGCGCGAGCTCGACTACCTGATCGTCGACATGCCGCCGGGCACGGGCGACATCCAGCTCACGCTCGCGCAGCGCGTGCCCGTCACCGGCGCGGTGATCGTCACGACGCCGCAGGACATCGCGCTGCTCGACGCGAAGAAGGGGCTGAAGATGTTCGAGAAGGTCGGGATCCCGATCCTCGGCATCGTCGAGAACATGAGCATTCACATCTGCTCGAACTGCGGCCACGAGGAGCACATCTTCGGCGCCGGCGGGGCGGAGCGGATGGCGAAGGATTACGACGTGACCGTGCTCGGCAGCCTGCCGCTCGACATCGCGATCCGCGAGCGGGCCGACAGCGGCACGCCGACGGTCGCGGCCGATCCGGAAGGCGCGCTCGCGCGTCGTTACCGCGACATCGCGCGCGGCGTCGCACTGGCGATTGCCGAGCGATCGCGCGACATGACGTCGAAGTTCCCGTCGATCGTTGTTCAAAATACGTAAAACCCTTGCGGGGCGGGGCCTCACGCTGTTGGCGGCGCCGCGAGGCGCGGTATCATGGCGACTTTCCCCGGGTCCCTTTACCCGCCCGGCGCGGCCGTCGTCTCAAACGGCGGCCGGCCGGCATGAGGATCGAATGAAACAACGACATCACGGCGTGCGCGCCGGCCGCGCGCGGCGCGCGCTGCTGGCCGCCGCCGCGCTGGGCCTGCTGGCCGGCTGTACCTCCTTTTCCTCGTCGCACGAAAAACGGGCCGACGCGCAACTGCAGCCGACGGTCGGCTCCCAGGCGCGCGGTGCGGTGACGTTCGTCGAGCGCCCGGACGGCGTGCAGGTCACCTACAACCTGGTTGGCCTGCCGCCGAACAGCGATCACGCGCTGCAGGTGCACGAGCGCGGCGACTGCAACGCGGGCGACGGCTCGAGCGCCGGCCAGGTGTTCGCGCCGGCCGCCGACCGGCTGCGCGCGGGCGCGCGCGTCGCCGGCGATCTCGGCAACATCCACGCGGATGCGAACGGCGTCGCGGCCGGCTTCATCGTCGCGCCCGATCTGGCCCTCGACGGCGTGCGCTCGGCGATGAACCGCGCGGCGCTGGTGCACCGCGACGCGAGCGACCCGGCATTTGCACAGCATGGCGCGGGGCCCGCGCTGGCCTGCGGCGTGATCCGTTGACGGCTGCCGCGTGCATGGGCCGATGATCGCGTAAAATGTGCGCCTTTCCCGGCCGCCGCCTCGCGCGAGCGGCCCTCTCAGATTGTCACGCAGCGTTTCCAGGCGCCCTGATATGAGCATCAAGTCCGACAAATGGATTCGGCGCATGGCCGAAGAGCACAAGATGATCGAGCCGTTCGTGCCCGATCAGGTCCGCGCGTCCGAGGACGGCCGCCGGATCGTCAGCTACGGCACGTCGAGCTACGGCTACGACATCCGCTGCGCGGACGAATTCAAGATCTTCACGAACATCAACTCGACGATCGTCGATCCGAAGAACTTCGACGAGGGTTCGTTTGTCGATTTCAAGGGCGACGTGTGCATCATCCCGCCGAACTCGTTCGCGCTGGCCCGCACCGTCGAATATTTCCGCATTCCGCGCACCGTGCTGACGGTCTGCCTCGGCAAGTCGACCTACGCGCGCTGCGGGATCATCGTCAATGTGACGCCGTTCGAACCCGAGTGGGAAGGCTACGTCACGCTGGAATTCTCGAACACCACACCGTTGCCCGCGAAGATCTACGCGAACGAAGGCGTCGCGCAGGTGCTCTTCTTCGAAAGCGACGAGGTGTGCGACGTGTCGTACGCCGATCGCGGCGGCAAGTATCAGGGTCAGCGCGGTGTCACGCTGCCGAAAACCTGATCTGGTTGCATAACGTCTCACCAGTTTCCGGGTGACCGCTGCGCGTGACGCGCCGCGGTCGTTCTTTTTGGAGAATCGCCCATGAAGTTTCGTTTTCCCGTCGTCATCATCGACGAAGATTTCCGCTCCGAGAACATCTCGGGCTCCGGCATCCGGGCGTTGGCCGAAGCGATCGAGAAGGAGGGCGTCGAAGTCCTCGGCCTCACGAGCTACGGCGATCTGACGTCGTTCGCGCAGCAATCGAGCCGCGCGTCCTGCTTCATCCTGTCGATCGACGACGACGAACTCATGCTCGGCGAAACCGGCCCGGACGGCGAGTTGCCCGAGCTGGCGACCGCGATCATCGAGCTGCGCGCGTTCGTCACCGAAGTGCGCCGCCGCAACGCGGACATCCCGATCTTCCTGTACGGCGAGACGCGCACGTCGCGGCATCTGCCGAACGACATCCTGCGCGAACTGCACGGCTTCATCCACATGTTCGAGGACACGCCGGAGTTCGTCGCGCGCCACATCATCCGCGAGGCGAAGGTCTATCTCGATTCGCTCGCGCCGCCGTTCTTCAAGGAGCTCGTCAAGTACGCGGACGAAGGCTCGTATTCGTGGCACTGCCCGGGTCACTCGGGCGGCGTCGCGTTCCTGAAGAACCCGCTCGGCCAGATGTTCCACCAGTTCTTCGGCGAGAACATGCTGCGCGCGGACGTCTGCAACGCGGTGGACGAACTCGGCCAGTTGCTCGACCACACCGGCCCGGTCGCGGCGTCCGAGCGCAACGCGGCGCGCATCTTCAGCGCGGACCACCTGTTCTTCGTGACCAACGGCACGTCGACGTCGAACAAGATCGTCTGGCACGCGACGGTCGCGCCCGGCGACATCGTGCTGGTCGACCGCAACTGCCACAAGTCGATCCTGCACGCGATCACGATGACGGGCGCGATTCCGGTGTTCCTCACGCCGACGCGCAACCATTTCGGCATCATCGGGCCGATCCCGCGCGACGAATTCAAGCCGGAGAACATCCGCAAGAAGATCGAGGCGAACCCGTTCGCGCGCGAGGCGCTGCGCGAGAACCCGGACATGAAGCCGCGGATCCTGACGATCACGCAGAGCACGTACGACGGCGTGGTCTACAACGTCGAGATGATCAAGGACCTGCTCGGCGACCTGCTCGACACGCTGCACTTCGACGAAGCGTGGCTGCCGCACGCGACGTTCCACGATTTCTACCGCGACATGCACGCGATCGGCGACGGCCGTCCGCGCACGGGCGCGCTCGTGTTCGCGACGCATTCGACGCACAAGCTGCTCGCCGGTATCTCGCAGGCGTCGCAGATCGTCGTGCAGGATTCGGAGAACCGCACGTTCGACAAGCACCGCTTCAACGAGGCGTACCTGATGCACACGTCGACGAGCCCGCAGTACGCGATCATCGCGTCGTGCGACGTCGCGGCCGCGATGATGGAGCCGCCGGGCGGCACCGCGCTCGTCGAGGAATCGATCGCCGAGGCGATCGACTTCCGCCGCGCGATGCGCAAGGTCGACGCCGAATACGGCGACGACTGGTTCTTCAGCGTGTGGGGCCCGGACAACCTGTCCGAGGAAGGCATCGGTTCGCGCGAGGACTGGATGCTGAAGCCGAACGACCACTGGCACGGCTTCGGCCCGCTCGCGGAAGGCTTCAACATGCTCGACCCGATCAAGGCGACGATCATCACGCCGGGGCTCGACGTCGACGGCGAGTTCGGCGAGACGGGCATTCCGGCCGCGATCGTCACGAAGTACCTGGCCGAGCACGGGATCATCGTCGAGAAGACCGGCCTGTATTCGTTCTTCATCATGTTCACGATCGGCATCACGAAGGGCCGCTGGAACTCGATGGTGACCGAGCTGCAGCAGTTCAAGGACGACTACGACAACAACCAGCCGCTGTGGCGCGTGCTGCCGGAATTCGTCGCGCAGCATCCGCGCTACGAGCGCGTTGGCCTGCGCGACCTGTGCACGCAGATCCACGACGTGTACCGCGCGAACGACATCGCGCGCCTGACGACCGAGATGTACCTGTCGGACATGGAGCCGGCGATGAAGCCGTCGGACGCGTTCGCGAAGCTCGCGCACCGCAAGATCGACCGCGTGCCGCTCGACGAGCTCGAAGGCCGCGTGACGAGCATCCTGCTGACGCCTTACCCGCCGGGCATTCCGCTGCTGATCCCGGGCGAGCGCTTCAACAAGACGATCGTGAACTACCTGCGGTTCGCGCGCGACTTCAACGAGCGCTTCCCGGGCTTCCACACCGACATCCACGGCCTCGTCGCGGAAGAGGTGAACGGCCGCGTCGAGTACTTCGTCGACTGCGTGCGCGACTGATGGCGGCGCGCGGACGATTCCGGACGATGCGCGCGGCGCTGGCCGCGCTCGTCGTCTGGGCGGCAGGATTGGCGGGGCTCGCCGGCGCGGGCGTTGCTCATGCGGAAGTCGCGGCGGCCGACCCGATCGACGTCGCGATGCGGCAATGCTTCGCGCGGCGCGACCGGTCGTCGCCGGCCGGCCAGATCCAGTGCATGGGCGAAGCGCAGCAGCAGTGGCAGGCAGTGATGGACGGCGCGTACCAGCGCCTGTTGAAGGATGCGCCTGCCGACGCGAAGCGCGGCTGGCAGGACAGCCAGCGCCGCTGGCTCACGTGGCGCAAGGACGAAGTGCTGCTGCTGAAGGCCGTGTACGACACGACGCGCGGCAGCGCGTATGCGATGTCGAGCGCCGACCTGCAACTGCAGCCGGTGCGCGATCGCGCGCTCGCGCTGCGCGGGGCGGCCGATCGCTATGCGCCGCCGCCCGCCGCCGTGCCGGTCGCGGCGACGAGCGGTGCGCAGGGCGGTGCGGGTGCGGTGGCGCCGGCCGGCGCCAAGCCGGCGAACGCGCCGCGCGATCCGGCGATCCGCCGCGTGCGGCCGTGCGTGCAGGACGCCGCGTGCGAACACGCGGTGTTCGACCTGAACCGCTATTACCGGAAGCTGCACCGCAAGATGCCCGCGCATTCGGCGGCGACGCTCGTGCGCGCGCAGCGCGCATGGGTGGCGTTCCGCGATGCGACCGCGCCGCTCGTCGGCGAGGACGGACGCGTCGACCTGATCGGCGCGCGCATCGCGACGATGAAACGATTGTCGGAGACGGCCGGCAATCGGTAGGCATCGCGGCGATGCCGGCGAGCCGGCGCGGCAACGCAAAACGGGCACCCTCGGGTGCCCGTTTGCATGGGGGCGGCGCGTGCGCCGCTTACGCGGGCTGCCGCGTGTCCAGACGGCCGAACCACGACGGCACGAGCGCGACCGCGTCGTCGAGCGACGCGAGCACGTGCAGGCTCAGCGCGACGATCTCGGGCGTCGGCGCCTTCAGGTCGGGCACGGTGACGACCGCGGCGCCGGCGCCGGCCGCCGACAGCGCGCCGAAGTCGCTGTCCTCGAACGCGACGCAGGCCTGCGCCGGCACGCCGAGACGCTCGGCCGCGAGCCGGTAGACGGCCGGGTCGGGCTTGCCGCGCGCGACTTCGTTGCCGCCCGCGATCGCGCGGAAGAACGGCAGCACGCCGACCGCGTCGAGCCGCGCGCGGATCACGTCGGTCGCGGACGACGACGCGACCGCGCACGGAATGCCGGCCTGCGCGAGTGTGTCGAGCAGCGCGAGCGCGCCCGACTTCAGCGGAAACTTCGGATGGGGTTCGGGTGCGGCGAGTTGCTCGCGCACGCGGATGCGCACCGCGTCGAACGTATCGGCGTCGCCGATCAGCCGCGCGAGGATCACCTGGCCTTCGGCGAACGAGCGGCCGACGATCTGCAGGTAATCGATCTCGGTCAGCACGACGCCGTGCGCGTTCGACACGTCGATCCACGTGTTCATGATGGTCCGCTCGGAATCGACGAGCAGGCCGTCCATGTCGAAGAGCGCGGCGGAAAAGGTCATCGGGGGCATCCGTGAAGCGGTGAAGCGGAAAGGCGACGGGCGGCGCGACCGCCGCCCGAATGAAAAACGGACGCCGAAGGCGTCCGTGGCTGCAGGCCGTTACTTGCCGATCGCGGCGCGGGCAGCCTTGACGGCCGCGCGCACCTGGTCGGGCGCGGTGCCGCCCGGGTGATTGCGGCTCGCGACCGACCCTTCGAGCGTCAGGTAGCCGAACACGTCGTCGCCGATCAGGTGCGCGACGTTCGGCAGTTCCTGCTTCATTTCGTCGAGCGTCAGGTCGGCGAGATCGATCCCGCGGTCGTCGCAGATCTTCACCGCGTGCGCGACGGCTTCGTGCGCGTCGCGGAACGGCAGGCCGCGCTTGACCAAGTAGTCGGCGAGGTCGGTGGCGGTCGAGAAGCCCTGCAGCGCGGCCGCGCGCATCGCGTCCGGCTTCACGGTGATGCCGGCGACCATTTCCGCGAAGATCCGCAGCGTGTCGGCGACGGTGTCGACCGTGTCGAACAGCGGTTCCTTGTCTTCCTGGTTGTCCTTGTTGTACGCGAGCGGCTGGCCCTTCATCAGCGTGAGCAGCGCCATCAGGTGGCCGTTCACGCGGCCGGTCTTGCCGCGCGCGAGCTCGGGCACGTCCGGGTTCTTCTTCTGCGGCATGATCGAGCTGCCGGTGCAGAAGCGGTCGGCGATGTCGATGAAGCCGACGCGCGGGCTCATCCACAACACGAGTTCTTCGGAGAAACGCGACACGTGCGTCATCACCAGCGCCGACGCCGCGGTGAATTCGATCGCGAAGTCGCGATCGGACACCGCGTCGAGCGAGTTCGCGCAGATGCCGTCGAAGCCGAGCGTCTTCGCCACTGCATGACGGTCGATCGGGTAGCTCGTGCCCGCGAGCGCGGCCGCGCCGAGCGGCAGGCGGTTCACGCGGGTGCGGCAGTCGCGCATGCGTTCCGCGTCGCGCGTGAACATCTCGACGTATGCGAGCAGGTGGTGGCCGAACGTGACCGGCTGCGCGACCTGCAGGTGCGTGAAGCCCGGCATGATCGTGTCGGCGTTCTGTTCCGCGAGGTCGATCAGCGCGCCGCGCAGGTCGTTCAGCAGGCCGCCGATGCGGTCGATCTCGCCGCGCAGCCACAGGCGGATGTCGGTCGCGACCTGGTCGTTGCGCGAGCGGCCCGTATGCAGGCGCTTGCCGGCATCGCCGATCAGCGCGGTCAGGCGCGCCTCGATGTTCAGATGGACGTCTTCCAGGTCGAGCTGCCATTCGAATTCGCCACGCTCGATCTCGCCCTTGATCTGCGCCATCCCGCGTTCGATCGCGGCCAGATCGTCGGCGCTGATGATCTTCTGCGCGGCGAGCATGTTCGCGTGCGCGAGCGAACCGGCGATGTCGACGAGCGCGAGGCGCTTGTCGAAAAACACCGACGACGTGTAGCGCTTGACCAGCTCCGACATCGGTTCCGAGAAGCGGGCCGACCAGGCCTCGCCCTTTTTGTGCAGTTGGGACGTCATGGCGATTCTTCGAAGGGGAGTTGGGCGGCCGTGCGCCGCCGAGGGAATCCCGCGATTCTAACATTCGCGCGGCGGGCGACCGGCGACCGGCGACCGGCGGCGGGCGGCGGGCGGCCGGCGCGGGTGCGGGCGGCGGCGCGCTCAGTCGCGCACCAGCACGACGAGCTTCAGGTCCTCGCGGTGCGCGGGCTTCAGCGTGATCTGCTGGTACACGAGGCGGCCGTCGGCCGGATGGTCGAATTCCCGCAGGCCGCCTTCGCGCTCGAACACGTCCTGCGACGCCCAGTACTGCGCGAACGCGTCGCTGCCGGCCGTCAGCGCGTCGATTAGCGCGCGCGTCGGCGCATCGGTCAGGTGGCGGATCGCGTCGGCGCGGAATTCGGCCGCGAGCCGCCGCGCGCGGGTTTCCCAGTCGACGATCAGCGTGCGGGCGGCCGGCGACATGAACGTGAAGCGCAGCAGGTTGCGGTCGTGCTCGCCGTCGAGCCAGCCGGAAAAGAGCGCGGCGGCCGGCGCATTCCACGCGAGCGCGTTCCATTGACGGTCGAGCACGTAGGCGGGCGTCGCGATCGCGGCGACGGTCGCGCCGAGCGTCGGCGGCAGGTCGCCGCCCGCGACGTCGGGCTCGGCCGGGTCGCGCTGCGCGGCCAGCTCGAACAGGTATGCGCGCTCGGCCCTGGACAACTGCAACGCGACGGCGATCCGGGCGAGCGCGTCGGCCGAGGCCGACACGGGCCGGCCCTGTTCGATCCACGTGTACCAGGTCGGGCTGACGCCGCACAGTTGCGCGACTTCCTCGCGCCGCAGGCCCGGCGTGCGGCGGCGCGGGCCGGGCGGCAGGCCGACGGCCTGCGGCGACAGCCGCTCGCGGTGGGCGCGGATGAATTCGCCGAGCGCGCGGGCGGGCGTGGCGTCGAGCGGCGGGACGGGGGCGGAGGACGGCTGGTTCATGCGGAAACGGCGAAGTGGAGGCGAAAACGCGGCAACGATCGAACGATCAGACAGGTGGATCGAATACCAGAATAACTGCTTAACTTGTACTGGTACAAGCGCAGGCCTATTGTAGCGGCTCGCGCGCTGGCAGGGCAGCGCGCGTCCCACAAAACGTTGCACGGGGCCGGGTCGCGCGCGGATGCGCCGGGTTCGGCCGACTGCATCCAGGAAAGGAGCGAACGATGAAACATCACGACCAGGTCGCCGACGCATTCGGCACGACGGCCGCCGCCTATCTGACGAGCACGGTTCATGCGACGGGCGCCGACCTGCAAACGCTCGCCGACGCGGTGCGTGCGACGCCCGCCGCCGCGGTGCTCGATCTCGGTTGCGGCGCCGGCCACGCGAGCTTCGCGGTCGCGCCGCACGTGCGCGACGTGGTCGCGTACGATCTCGCCGCGCCGATGCTCGAGACCGTCGACGCGGCCGCGCGCGAGCGCGGGCTCGCGAACATCCGCACGCAGCAGGGTCCGGCCGAGCGGCTGCCGTTCGACACCGCGACGTTCGACTGGGTCGTGAGCCGGATGAGCGCGCACCACTGGCACGACATGCGCGCGGCGCTCGCCGAGGTGCGCCGCGTGCTGAAGCCGGGCGGCCGCGTGCTGATGATCGACATCGCGGGCAACGACCATCCGCTGCTCGATACGTATCTGCAAGCCGCGGAAGTGCTGCGCGACGCGTCGCACGTGCGCGACTACCGCGCGGACGAATGGCTCGCGATGTTCCGCGCAGCCGGTTTCGACGCGCAGGTGCACAGCCGCTGGCGGCTGCCGATCGATTTCGACACGTGGGTCCGGCGCATCCGCACGCCGGCCGACAGCGTCGCCGGCATTCGCGCGCTGTGGGCGCATGCGCCGGACGAGGTGCGCGGCTATTACGCGGTGCAGCCCGACGGTTCGTTCGAGCACGATGCGTTGCTGATCGACGCGCACTGAGCGTGCGGCGCGCGCCGCGCCGTTGCGCCATTTCGCATTTCGTCGTCGCATGAAAAAAGCCGCGATACGCAGGAACGCGTATCGCGGCTTTCGTTCTCCCGGCCGGCGCCGACCACGCCCGGCGCCCGCACCGCGCGCCGATCAGCCGGTGTTGCGCAGGCCGGCCGCGATCCCGTTGATCGTCAGGTGAATCCCGCGGCGCAGCCGCGCGTTCGTGTCGCCCGCGCGGTGACGCTTGATCAGTTCGACCTGCAGGTGGTTCAGCGGATCGAGATACGGGAAGCGGTTCTTGATCGAGCGCGCGAGCAGCGGGTTGGTCGCGAGGCGGCCTTCGTGCCCGGTGATTTCCGCGAGCGCCCGCGACGTGCGCTCCCATTCCGCGACGATCCGCTCGAACACGTGCTTGCGCAGCTTGCGGTCGGACACGAGCTGCGCATAGCGCGACGCGACCGCGAGATCGGTCTTCGCGAGCACCATGTCCATGTTCGACAGCAGGTTCGCGAAGAACGGCCAGGTCTTGTTCATCTTCTTCAGCAGCGTCACGCGTTTCGCGCGTTCGGCGTCGTCCTGCGCGCCGTCGAGATACGCGCTCACCGCGCTGCCGAAGCCGTACCAGCCGGTCAGCAGCAGCCGGCACTGGCCCCACGAGAAGCCCCACGGAATCGCGCGCAGATCCTCGATCCTGCGCTGCTTCGGATCCTGCAGCTTGCGCGACGCCGGGCGGCTGCCGATGTTCAGCTCGGCGATCTCGGTGATCGGCGTCGACGAGAAGAAGTAGTCGGTGAAGCCCGGGGTTTCGTAGACGAGCGCGCGATACGCGGCCATCGCCGAATCGGACAGCGTCTGCATCGCGGCCTCGAACGCGGGCAACTGCGCCGGCGCGTTCGATTGCGGCAGCAGCGACGCCTCGAGCGTCGCGGCGACGACCGTCTCGAGGTTGCGCCGGCCGATCGACGGGTTCGCGAACTTGCTCGCGATCACCTCGCCCTGTTCGGTCAGGCGGATCTGGCCGTTCACGGTGCCCGGCGGCTGCGACAGGATCGCCTGGTAGGTCGGGCCGCCTCCGCGGCCGACCGTGCCCCCGCGGCCGTGGAACAACCGCAGCGTGATCTTGCGCTCGCGGAACAGGTCGACGAGCGCGAGTTCCGCGCGATACAGCTCCCAGTTCGACGTGAGGAAGCCGCCGTCCTTGTTGCTGTCCGAGTAGCCGAGCATCACTTCCTGTTCCGCGCCCTGATGCGCGATCAGCGCGTCGATGCCCGGCAGCGCGAAGTATTCGCGCATGATGCGCGACGCGTCGCGCAGGTCGGGAATCGTCTCGAACAGCGGGATCACCATCAGGCTGTTGCGCGCGTCGCTGCCCGGCACGCCGAGCGTGCCTTCGAGCAGGCCCGTCTCCTTCTGCAGCAGCAGTACCTCGACGAGGTCGCTGACGGTTTCCGTGTGCGAAATGATGTAGTTGCGCACCGCGCGCGCACCGAATTGCGCGCGGACCTCGCGCGCCTTCTCGAACACGCCGAGCTCGCTTTGCGCGAGCGCCGAGTATTCGATGTACGGCGAGCGCAGCGGGCGCGGATCGGCGAGCGCGGCGAGCAGCACGCGCAGCTTGTCTTCCTCGGCGAGCGCCGCATAGTCGGCCTCGACGCCCGCCCGCGCGAACAGTTCGGCCACCACCGCCTCGTGGATGTCGGAACTCTGGCGCAGGTCGATGCTCGCGAGATGGAAGCCGAACACTTCGGCCGCGCGCACGAGCGGCGCGAGGCGCGGGGCGGCGAGCGACGCGCCGTGGTGTTCGTCGAGCGACGCGGTCAGCACCTTCAGATCGGCGACGAACGCTTCGGAATCCTCGTACGGGATCGCGCGCACCGGCGGCGCGCCGCGGCCCGCGCTGCGCACCGGCACCGTGCCTTCGCCGAGACGCACGCGCGCGCTCGCGGCGAGCCGCGTGTAGATGCCGATCAGCGCGCGGCGATACGGTTCGTCGACGCGATGCGGCGACTGGTCGGGCGATGCGGCCGCGAGCGCCTTCACCGCGTCGTTCGCGCCGACCAGCAGGTTCGACACCGACAGCTCGGCGCCGAGCTTGTGCACCTGTTCCAGATAGTGCTCGAGGATCACCGCGGCCTGGCGGTTGATCGCCTCGTCGAGCGTCGCGGCCGTCACGTTCGGGTTGCCGTCGCGATCGCCGCCGATCCAGCTGCCCATCTGGAAGAACGCGGGCACGCGCGCCGACAGGCCGTGCTCGGCGAGCGCGGCCTCGATGTCGCCGTACAGCGCGGGCAACTCGTCGAGGAACGTCGCGCGATAGTACGACAGCGCGTTCTCGATCTCGTCGCCGACCGTCAGGCGCGCGTCGCGCAGCATGCGCGTCTGCCACAGCGCGGTCACGCGCGCGCGCAGCATCGCTTCGTTGTACTGGCGCTCGCGCGCGGTCAGCTCCTGGTCGCGCTCGGCGAGCAGGCGCGCGATGTCGTGCTGCGCGTCGAGGATGCTCTTGCGCTGCACTTCGGTCGGGTGTGCGGTCAGCACCGGCACGATCAGCGCATCGTCGAAGAAGCGCTGCAGCAGGCGCTTCGACGCGTTGCCGGTGGTTTTCAGCTGGTCGAGCGCGTACGCGACCGTGCCCGGCTGCGGCGCGGAGCCGGCCAGCGCGTGGATGCGGCGGCGGCGGTTGTGGTGGCGGTCTTCCGCGATGTTCGCGAGGTGCGAGAAATAGCTGAACGCGCGCACGACGCTCACCGTCTGCTCGGGCGTCAGCTTGCGCAGCTTCTTCTCGAGCGTCTGCGCGGCTTCGCTGTCGTCCTCGCGGCGGAACTTGACCGCGGTCTGGCGGATCGTCTCGACCACGTCGAACACCGTATCGCCTTCCTGTTCGCGCACGACGTCGCCGAGCAGGCGGCCGAGGAAGCGGATGTCCTCGAACAGCGGGCGATCCTTGTCGTCGCGCGTGCGGGTGCCGGCCTTCGGCGCGACGGCATTGCGGGCGGGGCTCGCGGCTTTCGTCGCGCGTTTTGTCTGACGTATCGGGTCTTTCGGTTTCGTTGCCGTGGATTTCGTTGCCGTTTTCGCACGGCCGTTCGCGGCGGTGGCGACGGTGTCCGTCGAGGCATCGGGGGAGGGCAAGGCAGCATTGCGGCGCGCCGTACGCGCCGATCCGGAAGACTTCACGATGGGTTTCCTTGGGAAAGCTCGAGTCAAAAGGAACTGCGGAAACTGCGGGAACTGCGGTCAAGCAACCAGCTACGTGCGGCACATCCGCACAACGGCGCCGCGACCCGCGCGGAAGCAGGCCGGGCGCAGGCTCCGGGCCCGGGCGGGCCGGGGCGTGCGTGCTACCATTGTTCGATCTTCAATCCCGTCCTTCGATGTTCCAGCAATGAATT
>NZ_JBYQCG010000087.1:0-10812 GCF_057837105.1 Burkholderia sp. APQ4-4ca
CTTGAGCCGAGATCCTGAATCGCGACGGGCCATCGAGCTCTCCACTCTGGGGAACGTCTCGATCGTGAAGGGCACGTTTGCCGATGAAGCGGTCCTGCGTGATGGTTTTCGTAATTGCAGCGCAGCGTATATCAATCTCGATGGATTCAACACCGGGGAGAAGACTGAGATTTATTGGGCCATCCGATGCTATGAAATAGCCATCGAAGAAGGAGTCAAGTTCTTCGTGTATGGAAACCTCGATTACGCGCTCAAAAGGTCCGGATACGATTCCCGGTTTCGGACAGGCCACTATGATGGCAAGGGCCGCGTAGGGGAATGGATTCTGTTCCAGAACCTGACAAACCGGGACCGGATGGGCGCCGCGCTGCTTACGACCGGTCCGTATATGGAGATGGCCGTCTCGGCAATGACACCGATGACCCCGTCCGTGGAAAGCGGCGTCGTTACGTGGCGGGTGCCACTCGGTGACGGCGCCGTCCCGCATGTAGCGCTTGAGGACTGCGGGTACTACGCACGTTGGCTTTTCGACAATCCGGAGCGTGCGAATGGCATGAATCTCGAGGTCGCGATCGATCATGTCGAGTATGCGAAGCTTGCCGAGGCGTTCGAAGCCGTGACCGGACATCCCGCGCAATATATCGATACCGACCTCGAAGCATACTGGAGCGGACCGCTCAAGGCCGCAGCCGATTTGCCTTCCGGATATAACGCCGATCTCCGCGACAAAAGTACGATGAGCTTCCGCGAAAACTTCACCGGCTTCTGGAATCTGTGGAAGTACGGGATCATCAAGAGAGACTACGCATTGCTCGACGAAATTCATCCCGGGCGAATCAGGACGGTCGAACAATGGCTCAGGCGCGAAGACCAGTTGGGACGAGCACTGGGCAACGGGGGCCTCTGGGAAAGGGTTCAGCCTGAAAATCTGCTCAGATTGCCGCCTGTCTTGAAGCTGTCCGAAGACCAGAGGAAGGGCACGTTATAAGTTCCTCGCGAACGTCTGGCTCAACTGCAAAACGCCTCACTACTTGCCGCGCGTTTTCTCACGCTGCGATGCCGGCGAAGATCGTCGACGCTCAACGTCCGAAGCTGTCGGCAAGGCGGCCAACGAGGAACGGCATCCCAATGTCCGGACATGGCCGGCAGCCGCCGGTCGTGATCTCCGGCAACTGGCCGAACAGCGAACTTCAAGCGGTCGCGTGCGGCCCGCTGGTAAACTCGGGCTGCCAAAGCAACTTTTCCCGGTCACATGAGCACGCTACCCGCAGCAGCACCTGCACCCGTCACCCCAATGATGCAGCAGTAACGCTCTGTAATCGCGTTAGCATCCAGATCGACGAGCGCTATAGTCGGAGCGAAGGACCGAACGGGACTAGGCTGGAAGTAAGTTCATACAAACGGACGAATGGCCGAGTAACAATTTCGACAGTGCTTTCTTTCTAATCGCCAACTCATGTCCTATTCTTCTCTAACAACAAAAAGGGAGGCGGCCATGGCAGACGTTTTCGAGCTGATCGAACAATTAGATACGAGGGCGGGTGGAGGGGGGTGGTCGTTCAACAAGCTCCTAGGCTCGACGGAGGTAGTCGACTTCGTTTACGGCGATAGCGTCCTCTCAGAAAAACCGGTCACTGTAGACGAATATCCCGTCGAAAATGACACCGACACTCCCGACGACGCCACTTTTAAAGGATCCACTGACGTTGAATCCATGGTCTCGTGGAGCGTACAGGAGGTGGTCACCTTCTCGGAGAAAATATCGCTGAAATTTCCGCTCCCTTTTCCTGTTTCTGGCAATGCGGAGGGAAAACCGGACTCATCAGTCGAACAAAATCACGAAATCAAAGTTTCAAAGACAGAGAATCACAGTAGTACGTTCAAGCAGCATTGGGAGTGGACGCATCATCAAACAGTTCCGCCCAGGACGCTTTACGCTATTAGTAGCGTCGTCCACGAGGTGACTCATAAAACACCCTTTACTGCTCGGGCGATTTTTACGGGACCAGTAGAATTTTTTCGGCCCGGGTTCGGGAAGCCTGATCAAACGAGACATGAACTGATCGGTCTGCTTTTTATCGCTTCTCCACATATTCGAGTGACAGTACTAGATCCAAATTCCATAGCAGTTTCGGTTTCAGGAACTCTAAGCGGACACTATGGACAACGTCAGTATTTCAAGATAAAGAAGTTGCCGATTCCTCCCTCGATGGCACCAGCCGAATGACGATCAGTCGGCGTTCTGAATATGACTCACCGTGGCTAACTGTTCCCTATTGTTAGGCGAGCGCCTCAGGCGCGCAATGTTAGGGTAGCTCTTGCTAGTCAATTCCGCTGGGAGATTCTTAAAATGGGTATCAAACCTAGCCTAAAAGGCGCAAAGGATGCGGGATACAAAAATAGTGGGAAGAAACCGCTTTCTCCCAAACCGGGTGGAGTCCTACTCGATTCCGAAGCGGTTGGCGATATCCGCTATGTGGGCCCTTGTGAAGATGGGGTGCGCGAGGTCTACTATTTTGCGGACGACGGATGCACAGACGGACCCCACTATACTTCTGAGGGATGCAACTGAGTTTATTCCTCATCAGAAACGCCGAATTGCACGGGCAGTTCCATTGGAGCTTGGTTGATCTCTGCCGAAGGCGACCAGACAAGAGCAGAACTACGAAGTCCGTTAGTGGCGCGAAGCCAATAATCGTACGTCCGCAATCATGTGCGAATGTATCTTGTCACTGCACGTAGATTCATGCATCTACCTGTGATCTTCTTCTGCTGCCAGAGGCGAGCGCGGCAAGAATTGCCGGGCAAGGCTACTGAGTTGGGGTTCATTCCGGCCTCGGAAAGTGTCGATGATTTCCACCTTTTTTCGCATCTGCGAGTGAATTATGTCCGACAGCGGTACTTCGAGATATGGAGCGGAGGCGCCTGTCTTTCGCTTGCACTTCGAAGACCCCCGCCACACATCGATCATTTGTAATCAAGCGGCGGATTACTGGTGCGGAGCGGACGCTCGAATGTCTGAGTGTCGGTGCAGGCGAACCACATCGGAAAAGGTTGTATCTCGACTCCGGGTCGAAAGGAACAAGTGATAAAGTGCCACAAGAATGATAGGTGATCGCGCACGATAATTGGCACTGGCAAGTGACGAATCGGTTGTAGGCACTGGTGGTGTCGACCTGGACATTGCGTCCCGCCGCTCAGGGATGAAAAACAGGCTGATGAAGCTACAACCGCGCTCAGCGCGTTCCGATGTGCTCTAGTGACGGGCCAGTCGTGAAGGGGGAAGTATGTTCCGACGTATTGAATCCATTGCCAGCGGAGCCGTGTGGAGCGGCTACGATGGGCGAACAAGTACCGCACCGGACTTCGAGCGTTACAACCTTATCTATGGCTGGAACGCATCGGGCAAGACTACCCTATCTCGCATTATCGGACTATTCAGTGGATCTGGCGGTATGCGGTTGCCGCCCAGCGCCCGCGTTCGCGTAAGCGTCGGGAACGAGGTCTTGGACAGCGCGAGAGACCACGACCGTACTCGTATCCCAGTGCGGGTCTTCAATCGGGACTTCATCGACGACAACCTGCAGCGAGACGACTACACCCATGCGCCCGCCCTGTTCATCGTCGGCCAAGAAAACATTCGGCTGAGCAACCGTATTGCGTCATTGATGCGGAGACGGGAACGACTGGCAGGGATGTATCGGATCGTCCACAAGAAGCAGACGGACGCCAACGGAGCTAGGGAGAAGGCGGCGACTGATCTAGCCCGTGACTGCGGGACTATGCTCGGTGTCCGAGATTTCAGAGCGCCAAATCTCAAAGGGATCGCGCAGGGCTTAGCAAACCCGGACGAACATCTACTCGACGAAATCACCCTCCAAGGAGCAGTTGCTCAGGCACGTGACCAAAGTGAGTTTGCGCCATTTCGCAATTTTCCGGTGGTGGCATCGCCCCAGCCTCCTGGGATCAATGATGTTGCCCAGCTGTTGAAGGAAGCACCCCAGCAGAACGCCATCAAGCGTCTGGCCGAGGCACCTGCGCTGAGCGACTGGGTGCGCACTGGCCTGCAGTTCCATGAGCACACCGCCACCTGTGCCTTTTGCGGAGGCGACGCGGCGCAGGCATTAGAGGCATACGCCAAACACTTTTCCGACGAGTATCGCCGCCAGCACGCGGCCATCCAGGCCGCGATCGGGCGCTTGGAACAGTCAAGGGCGCTGCCAAACTTCCCGCATGAGAAAGAGTGGATTCCCGGCGTACGGGCGAAAGCCCAAGAGACGCTGCGGCGCCTTGAAGCGTGGGACGCTCGAGAGAATGAAATTCGATCCTATCGGGCGCGACTGCTTCGAGAGAAGCTGGCGAACATGGAGACCGTGTTATCTGTGGAGCTGGCCGACGATCAGGCTCTCGCTCTGCAGGGGATTCTCGCCGACCTCCAGCAGGCGAAGGACGAACACAACCGAGCGTGTGACGAATTAGCCGCCACGCGCAGGAGTGCAGCTGACAAGGTCAAAGCTCATTTCGCGGCCCGGTACCTACTCGACCCAGGAGCGACGGAGGCGCGCGAAGTACTCAGTCAGGCGAGCGTGATTTTGGAGCGAGTGCAGAAGGTCGGTCAGAAGATCAAGGGGCAATCGGAAGCAGCGCAGGCCGAACTACAGCGTAGCTCGGTGGCGGCAAGCCAGATCAATCACCTCCTCAAGCGGCTGCTCGGTCCGCGCATCTCCGTCGAGCAGGCTCAAGACAAGCGGATCCGGTTCATCCGAGAGGGGCAGCCGGCTACCAACATGAGCGACGGGGAACGGACTGCGATTTCGCTTGCGTACTTCCTCACCAGCCTTGGGCAGAACGGGCAGAGGCTTGAGGACCTGGTCGTTTTCATCGACGATCCGATCTGTAGCCTGGATGCCAACCACATCTATGACGTAGCCTATCTACTCATTTCGAGCCTGAAGGCCTGCCGGCAACTCTTCATTTCGACGCACAGCTCGGAGTTCTTTAATACTATCAAGCAGGACTGGGCCGACCGAGGGAAGTTCAAGAAAGGACATGCGGCGTTCCTCGTCCATCGCGAGAGTGACAGCGGCAGTCAGCTGCTAGTGCTTCCAGCACACTTGGCGAAGTTCCGCTCTGACTACCACCACGTCTTCTACTGCCTGCGGAAATTCCAAGTGAGTACCAGCCATGACATCGATGCCTACCTGAGCTGTCCGAACCTGCTCAGGAGGTTCCTCGAAATGTACTTGGGGTTCAGGAGGCCGACGCCCCAGCCTTACCTGGCCAAGCTGGACATCTTGTTCGACGACGAAGTGGAGCGCGGCGCGGTGGCAAGGTACGTGGACGAGGGATCGCACAGCGCTTCAACTCTTCGCCTATTGGAGTTCTCGGACTTCCCCACGATGTCACGAGGCATGGTGGAGCGTGTCATGCGAGCGATGGAGCGCGTCGACCCGGAGCACTATGCGGTGCTGATTGCGGAAACGACCTAGATCTCGTAAGGATGTAGTCAATAATGTTTCCTCGGCTCTGGTGGCTATATCCATTAAGCACCGGCGCACATCCGAACGTGCGCCAAGCATTCGAAGCCTTCCTCGGCAAAAAGACGAACCAATAGTATTGAGACCACCATGCAAATAAACCTTCCCGCGAGTTTGGACAGATTTTCGTTACCGAATTTTTTCGAGCTCCTAGACGCCACGCGCGATGCCCCCGAAGTAACGACCGACTATTCAACTCTTCGAAATTTTTGTAACCCGACCGGAATTCTCGTCGCTGGCTCGAAGCTGCGTGATTGGGTTGCGCATCGCGCAGACAACAATCTGAAGTCATTCGCCGACGGGATTAATGAAAGCAACCGTGTACATTCATACCTAAAACACCTCGGTTTTTTCGACTATGTCGGGCTTGACGATGAAGGCAATCGAATCGGCGAAGCACCCGGCGGTGCCAAGTACGTCCCGATCACGCGAATTGGTCGGCCGCGAGTTGACTTTGAGAATGCATCAGATGACGATTGGGATCGGTTGATCGATGAATGGTTCGACGCGCTCGAAGAGCAAGCGAGGCGCGTAGCGGGGGTTTTGGCGGGCTCGTTTGACGATTCTCAAGCGCTAAGGACGTATTCGTACGCTATTCGAGAAATCATTCGCAATGTCTTCGAGCACTCGCAAGCCGACGAATGCTTTTTGTTGGGCCAACGTCTAGCAAGTGGGCGCGTAGAAATTTCGATAGTCGACGAGGGTGTTGGAATCGCTCGCACACTCGGAGAGACTCATGGGGCACACTCGGATGCTGACGCACTGCGCCTCGCGATCCGCCCAGGTATCTCGCGGACTACCGGCCGCAGTGATCAGCACAACACATACGACAATTCCGGTTTCGGCCTCTACATCTTGAGTGAGCTGGGAGCAAGCTTCGGATGGTTCACCTTGGGTAGCGGGCAGGCCTTCCTATACGGGGAAGGTCGCGCAAGGTCGATTGGCATTGGGTCGTTTAACGGGACATTCTTCGGTCTGCGCCTCAATAGTACGCCTTACAACATTCGCTCAGTTCTCGACGACATTATCGAAGCGGGGGAACGCGAAGCAGGTGAGGCTGGTATTAAGGCTCGGGCGTCCGGCCGTACCAGACTGATACGCTTATGACGGAGTGTCCAGCGGACGACGGCGGCGCAACGAAAGCTTTGCCCTTCCCGCCGAACTGAAGTGGCGTCGTTTCAGAAACACACGAACTTGTCCAAGAATTTGGCTAGGCAGAGGACGGTTGGCCGTCCTTCCCTCTTTTTGTCGAGCAAGGTTACTTTGGTTCTGCGACCATCTCGTCCCCCGGATACAGCTGCAACATCGCTCGCGCTGCTTCGACGTTTGACGTTGTCAACCACTCCTGCCAGTCGTCAGGACGCAGGATGACAACGGATCGCTTCTCATCCTCCGGTTTGTGCATGCGTGACATGATCGGATGTCCGTCGGCGTTTACGGTGATCATCGACATCACGTGACGCGGTCGACCGTCGAGATCCTTGAGGGTACGCCAGATACCCGCGATGCACATCGTTGGTCGATCGATGACACCGATCCGCTGCCACACACACGGACCGAGAATCCATTTACCGCTGTCGTCCCGGCGAGCATCCGGATAGGACGGCTCGACCACGTACCGCGCCGGAATCAAGCACCGGCCACCCGACCTCCACGTCGGCCCATATAGCGGCGACGTCCCGAGATTGTCGTCACGAACGTTCATCGTGGTTCGCATGATCGGCGGCTTGCGCCCTTGCTCCTTCACCCGCTCAACGTTCGCCTTCTGAAGCGCACGCGGCCAAAACCCGAAGCCGGCGATCAACGCCTTGAACCGCCCCTCGATACGGGCGACTATCGGTGCGTCGTAGTCTTGGTAAATCTCGGGCTTCCAAGGCGTCCAGCGGTACAGGTCGGTGAAGTTATCGATCCGCAGCTCACTGAGACCGGGATCCTCTCCGGGTGCTATGTAATTCGTGCACACAATTCCTGCCTCCACATAGCCGCGATACACATCGAACGCACTAAACGGGAATGGCAAGACCTCGTCACGGGTCCGGCGGAAATGACACCTGTTCGATCGGCATGATGAGGCCACGTAGCCATTCATCCAGCGCTGTGAGCACGACGTCGTACGCGGCGCCGAATCCGGAGCCCTCCGGCTGCCCCGGTACGTCCCGAAACAGACTCCGCCCCTTTTCCACCATGTCCCTGTCGCAGAACCCGTACTCAGGCAGCACTATGTCGCGGGCCAACGCGTTGTAGCTGTCGGCGTCGTGGGCAATGATGCTGATCGACATGAGGTCCACGATGCGGAACTTCGAGTACGCGATACACCAGTCAAGGAATGCTCGTTGTACGACCGTTATCGGTTGCGACATGCGCCCTCCCTGCCCACTCGCGAGGCTAACGTATCAGAACGATGTTACTGCGGCGGCGGCCGCGCTGCTGCCGTCGTGATATGGATCGCAATTCCTAACTTGACGGAGGAGCATCGTCGCGCGGTACACTGTGTTTTTATACAGTACTCACGCCGTGATCAAACCTCAGTGGGCATATTTTTGGGAGTACCGGTTCCTCGGCGAAGAGGAATGGAAACGCACGCCCATCGAGCTGACCGAGCGCGAGCTGGAGTCATGGATCGAGGCCGTCTACAACCCGCTGATGCCGGCGCAATCGCGCCGCGTCGAAGGCGGTAAGGTCGACCGGAATCGTGTCCCGCTCAGAGACCGCCGCGTCAAACTGAAGCCGACCATGCCTGACTTCGACGCGCCGACCGATTCGGAGCTGCGCGCACTTTGGCGCGACTACACCGACCCGCAGGTCAGATTGCTGATCCTTGAAATTCTCGCGCTGAGAAAGTCGATCGAGCGGGTGCAGGAGTGGTTCGACTATGTCGACAAGAACATCGACAACAAGGGCGATCTTGGCGGCGGTCAAGGCCCGCTTCAGCGCCTGCGGCACCTGCTGAGAGACGAGAAGCAGCGCGCGACGATGCTGTAGCCGGGTTGACACAATTTGACGGACCGCGCGGCCGGCTGTGGTCGACCGCTCTCCCGGAAGTGGTAAATTCATACGAAAACCACACCTACGAGAGAACACATGGCCCGCTCCATGATCTGTGTCGGCGACACGACGACGCACGGCGGCCGCGTGCTGGAGGGCACCGCGACCGCGACTATTGACAGGAAACCCATTGCCCGAACAATGAAGCGAGCAGTATTCTTGGGCAGCCACCTCTGGTGGTCCAGATTCGGACGCTCCGCACTACTCGTTTCAGACGGAAATACAATTAAGTCAAGTAATTGAATGCCCGACGCTCCAGTTTTTGGAGACTGAAGTGGAGTAACCGCGCGTGCCATGGCTTAGCTCAGGCGTCGGGTTAGTACGGTTCCCCCCATCATGACCAAGGACGCGCCGATGATCGCTTCGGTCGATGGAACCTGATCGAGTACAGCTAGTCCCAAAACCAGCGCAACGGGCACGTTCAGATAGCGAAACGGTATAGTAACCGACAACGGGATACGCTCGAGCGCCTTGATCAGTAATGCCTGGGATATCACTAGAAAAATCCCGACCAAAAGCAGCACCCCGAATTCGCCTTCGCCCACTGGCCTCCAGCGCACCATACCTGGAATGGCAAGCAAGAAGACTCCGACCAGATTGATAAACAATAGCGAGGTTTTTCCGGGAGCCCTCACTACCGCGTAACGGAAGATGACGATCTCGGTAGCCCAACAAACAGATGCGGCCCAGGCCGCGGCATAACCCAATATCGAATACTCATTGAGCTCGATATGGCTCGAAAGTATCGCGCCCGTGACGCATAGCATTGTTCCAACCGCGACCGACAACCGCAGCCGCTCAACGCCGCGTATGAGAAGCCAGATCAACACCAACAAACCGTTACACGCGAGGATTGCCTGGACATTCCCGATTGGTAGTAAACGTGAGGCAACGACAGTCAGTGTCAGCGTGCCAAATCCGACTACGGCTCGGGCCACATGCCATGCCTGCGTGTTTTTGTTGGAATGGCTCACGATCGCAGGGCGAGTGTGCCGAGGGCGTGCGAGGTGAAGGATCAACAGCCACATAGAACCGCCCACGTACCGAAGCCATGAAATCTGGACGGGATCAGCATGAGACGACACCAGTCGTGGCAAGTAGAGCCCTACGGTCAGAAGTACTGTCGACGCGGTCACATACAGCACACCGTTCACCGCGGTACGTTGCTGATTATCCGGCCCACCTGCCTTGGCAATACTCAGCATCCATTGCTTGAGCATATTCACCGACTCTCCGGCCGAACTCTCGAATGGCGTGTCATGGCGAGTTGACAAATCAGATCGCAGAGCTGTGCAAACTCAATTCCCATCGCTCGCGCTGATTGCGGAAATAGGCTGGTCACCGTCATGCCCGGCAGCGAATTTAACTCGAGTAGCCAGAGCTTGCCGTCTTTGTCGAGCCGAAAGTCAGCGCGACTATAGTCACGCAACTTCAAAAGTCGATGGGCTGCCAGTGCAACTTGCTTGACGGAGTGTTCGAGCGCTGAAGGCAGATCCGCCGGGAAAATCTCCTTGACAGCGCCTGGCGTGTATTTATCGTCGTAATTGAAAGCGCTTTCCGCATCGATTAGGATTTCGCCAACTGCCAGAGAGCGATCAGCCAGTACCCCGACCGTCAATTCCCGACCGGCAATGAATTGCTCAACCAGTACCTCCGTGTCAAAGCGAAACGCAAACTCGACTGCCATCTTTAGCGCCGCCGCCTCGCGCACAACGGAAAGACCCACGGTCGATCCCAACCTGTTCGGTTTAACGACGACCGGGTAGTGAAAATCGTCCGGGCGAACCGAGGCATCGGATTCGAGCAGCGTCCAGTCTGGGGTGACAATCCCCGCCCCTCGCAAAAGACGCTTGGAAATATCCTTGTCCATGCAAACGGCACTCGCGAGATGCCCGCTGCCGGTGTAAGGAATGTTCATCAAATCAAGTGCCGCCTGAATAGTACCGTCCTCACCCGTTCCCCCATGTAGTGCCAGGAATACCAGATCGAACGCGCGGACATGTCCAAGTTCGTTCAGCTGTTTCGGCACAATGCCCGCCGTCATCCAGTCCCCATTGGCGACCGTAGATTCAACATTGATCGGTAAGTGTTTCACTCCGTCACTCGTTTGGGGCAACAGGCCGCAATGGATATCCAGAACTTCTACAGTATGTCCTGACTGACGCAATGCAGGAACAATCATTGCGGCACTTGCGAGGGAGACCCCGCGCTCTTCACTCGTGCCACCGCA
>NZ_JBYQCG010000087.1:10832-14626 GCF_057837105.1 Burkholderia sp. APQ4-4ca
TCCCCCATGTAGTGCCAGGAATACCAGATCGAACGCGCGGACATGTCCAAGTTCGTTCAGCTGTTTCGGCACAATGCCCGCCGTCATCCAGTCCCCATTGGCGACCGTAGATTCAACATTGATCGGTAAGTGTTTCACTCCGTCACTCGTTTGGGGCAACAGGCCGCACTGGATATCCAGAACTTCTACAGTATGTCCTGACTGACGCAATGCAGGAACAATCATTGCGGCACTTGCGAGGGAGACCCCGCGCTCTTCACTCGTGCCACCGCACAACACGGCAATTTTGAGAGGCATAGTTATCGGAACAGTCGTTTTCCAAGGAATAGAATTGATCCCGCCGAGGCGATTTGGTTCATTCCGACAAGTTATCCGACATGATTGGTAGCAACGGCGGCGGAGCAGCCGATCTGAATTACCATATTCCCTGGTGGATGCTCGTTTCGCCCCATCAATTCATGAGCAAGAGGCAGTTCCTCCCATCGAAAACTCCGCGATACACACGGGGTGACATGCCCTTCCATAACGAGCGAATTCGCTTCATGTGCTTGTTTCATGTGGGCAAAATGGGAGCCCTGAATTCGCTTCTGGTGCATCCAGACATACCGTGCATCAAACTCGAAACGATACCCGGTAGTCGCCGCGCAAAAAACCACCAAGCCGCCGCGACGAGCCAAAAAACAAGACAATGGAAAAGTTTGTTGTCCAGGATGTTCGAGCACAATATCCACATTGTTGCCCTTTCCGGTGGCCGACCAGATTTCACTGCCGAAAGCCTTCGCCTCCTTCATCCACGCAGGCTCGCCCGGTGCTGTTCCACCCGCCAGCGCGGGATAATTGCTGCGTACGATCACCTTCGCCGCGCCAAGGCTTTTCACGTACTCCGCCTTGCTCATATCGGATACGACGGCAATCGCCTTCGCGCCCGCTAGTTTGCAAAGCTGGATGGCAAACACACCCAGTCCCCCTGCCGCTCCCCAGATCAGAACACTACCCCCAGGCCTCAGGATGTGGGGTGGATGTCCGTAGAGCATCCGATAGACCGTCGCGAGCTTGAGCAGATATGCTGCCGACTCCACCCACGAGTACTGCTTGGGCCGCGGCAGCAGCTGCTGCGCTTGAACGGCAGTAAACTGGGCGAAAGATCCACCCGGTGTCTCATAGCCCCAGATCTTCTGGCTTGGTGACAGCATCGGATCACCACCATTGGTTTCCGTGTCCTCGTACTCGATCTGGTTGCAATGAATCACAACTTCATCGCCGGGTTTCCAACGTCTGACACCTGGACCTACCGCCCAAACGATACCGGAAGCATCGGATCCCGCGACGTGCCACGCGGCACCATGTACGTCGAACACGGAAACCGGCTCGCCGCGCGCGGCCCACACACCGTTGTAATTCACGCCGGCAGCCATCACGAATACGAGTACCTCGCCGTATCCGAGACGCGGCACCGGTACTACTTTCTGCCGAAACGCCTTCGCGGGGTTACCGTGGCGGCCCGGTTCGAGAACCCACGCATACATCGTCGATGGCACGACATAGCGTTCTGGCATACTGCCGATTGGCACCGGCCCACTTGAACTGGACTCAACTGATATCTGATATTCGCTCGCTTCCATCGGTTTAACCTCCTAACTAGCAGAGCACCGTGTTATCTAGTGCGAATTTAAGTAATGCATTGAGCTTGATGATCCGGTCCATGCGCGAGGGACCGCCGAACTTCAAATAGTCTGACCTCCCGGCAATCGCGAGATGCGTGATCGAATCGTCATCATTTTCCCCGCTTCGCTGCGACACGATCGTGAGCAAGTCCTGTGCATTGCCCACCTCCAGCGCTTGCATCGCTCCGGTCAGCGTGCCGATCTGGTTCGGCTTGACGAGCACACCTTGTATTAGACCTTCAGCGCATGCATCCTCAATACGCTGTGAATTCGACGCACAGAGATCGTCGGCGATGATGCGCGCCGTGCCACGTCGTTTTGAAAATTCCTTCCAGCCACGGAGATCGCGTTCAGCGAAACCATCTTCGATGAACGACAGATGAAATGTCGATATCAAACGCTCATACTCTGCGCACAACGCGTTTAGATTGTCATCTGGCGATCTCTCACCGCCGATGCCCAACGCCGGCCATGAATAGATGTACTGTCCAGCGGGATCAAAGTAGTCCGAAGCAGCCAGATCGAGCCCGATTGTGAAATCGGTTCCAGCACGATATCCGCGCTCCGAAGCCGCCTCCAACATCACCGCCAGAGGGAACTCGCAGTCTGCCGATGCGAGTAGCAGGGCGCCCTGAGGGCTGTCGCCGGCAACAATACCTTGTCCCGCGAGCAAGCTTCGCGTGGCATTTCGCACGTCGATTCCCATTCGGACAGCGCGCACGATGTCGAGTCCTGGCTCGGGAATCAGAAGAAATTCCACGCCACCAATGCCTGACCCTTCGATCGAAGCTCCATCGATGATATTGAACATAGGCAACGGCAGCTTCCCGATACCATTCTCGGATAGTACTTGATGCAAGGGAATACGCTTGAGGGCTGCGAGTCCCTTCGCGAAGGCCAACGACGAGGCAATCGCCACATTGCCACCCAGTAGTTGAAACTGTGGCGATCTATCGACCTCGGCCAGCGCCGTATCGAATTCTCTCAATGTGCGGAAGTCTCGCCCAATCAGGGCCGGAGGAAGCAAGGCCTCCGCAGACGCAACAGCTGGTCTTGCTGAGTCCAGTCCCAACGCTTGCTCATCCTCGAGGAATGAAGCTTCGAAGTCTCCAGTGGTAGATCCGCGTGGCGCGATTGCACGACTGTGAAGCTCACCATCACCGAATCCGAGACAAATCTCGACCGCACCACGCCCATTGCTGTCGAGCAACGGAGAACATGTAATCGAAGTAATTTTCACACCGACTCCTTAATTTCTCTTGCTTCGAGAGCGTTTGCGATATTGCTGGCGATGTCGCCCGGGGCAAGTTTCAGCCCACACAGAAGTTCATCATAGTTGCCGCTTTGCGTGAATTCGTCGGAGATTCCAAAGCGTAGTACCGGCTTCTCTCTTTCCCCGAATGCTTCGGTAATCGCGCCTCCCAAACCACCCAATACGTTGTGATCCTCAATCGTCACTATCAGCATTAGACTCTCCGAGCTCAGTTCTCCGAGCAGAGCGTCAGGCAATGGTTTCAGCTCCTGGAGTGCGATGACAAACACAGCAACCCCGAGTTCGCCCAGTTTCGCGGCGGTCTGGAGGGCGATCTCCGACATCGCGCCGATACAAACAATGCCGACTGATCCTTCCCGCCCGCTTCGCCGATAGCCACTGCACTGCACCCACTCCGCATCATGTCGCTGTGCCACCGGATTGCGCGCGAGACGCAGATACACAGGGCCATGAATGCTCAATGCATACCGTAGACAGCCGTCGACATCGCCATCGTCGACGGGGCACAGGATAGTCATCCCGGGAATAGATCGCACCAGTGCGAGATCCGCAATCGAATGATGCGGGGCCCCTTCCGATGCCGCAGTGAAGCCAGCGTAGTGGCCGATCATCTTCACGTTGGCACTCGCGTAAGCTAGCGATTGAACCAGTTGCTCCGCGGCGCGATGCATCATGATGGCAGCGAATCCACATACGACCGGAACCAAACCGGCCTTAGCCATGCCGGCCGCCATGCCAACCATGTTTTGTTCCGCGATTCCCGCGTTGATAAAGCGATCTGGGTAAGCACGCTGAAACCGATAAGTCCGCGTCGAATGGGAGCAATCGCCGTCGAGTACAACGAGATCCTCATGTTC
>NZ_JBYQCG010000088.1:0-3744 GCF_057837105.1 Burkholderia sp. APQ4-4ca
TGTTTGGCGCCCGAAGTCGTCGTATGCGTATTGAGTCTTGAACCCTGAGCAATCGGTACGCTCAAGGAGTTGACCCGCATCGTTCCAGAGCATGTGCGTCACATTGCCGAGCTCGTCGGTTTGAGCAACGGGCAGCCCTTTTTCGTAGACCGTCGAGGTTGCATTTCCCAACGGATCGATTGCCTTGATTAGGTGCCCGCTGGCATCGTACTCACGCTGCCAAATTTGACCAGCCGGGTCAGTTATTCGAGTAGGTAAATTGTGCTCGTTGTATTCGATTCGCGTTAGGTGGCCAGCTGCATCGCGAATCGCGATGGGGTTTCCGTGTGGGTCACTGATGACTTGGGTCTTGCGACCCAAAGGGTCGACTCGACCTGACACATTGCCCGCTTCGTCAAATTCAATGTGTTCAGTGCTGCCATCCGGATGAATGATCTGATCGACCGCCCATAGTCCGTTGTATCGGTAGGTTGTCGTTTGACCTGCCGCGTCGGTGACACGAGTGATTTGCGCAGCGGGCAAATAGTCGAACCGGGTGTCCCGCGTAATATCGTGTTTGTCGCTGTTTCCAACGGTATAAGCATACGTTCGAACGCAGCGTGCGTATGGCGTATCACCGTCCCATTCCGAGACAAACACTGCGCCGGCGGGCGTTTCATAGCTTGTGAGGAGATGGTTCGCGTAGCTGTACCGCCAGGTCTGACCTCCGCGGTCCACCGCCTTACTCAGATTACCTTTGTCGTCGTACTGATAAGCGGCCAACTTCCTTTTGGAATCGCCATGCTTATCTAGCAGATGTACTTCGATAATTCGCCCCTGATCATCATGTGTACACGCGACCACATGAACGTTATTGCGAACTTCTTGCAAGCTACCCGTTGTTGTGTACGTGAAAGTAAGCGCCTGCCCGTCACGAGTTTCGGAACGCTGGAGCAGATGTCGATTCGGATCTACCGGATGTGGTCCATAGGTTTCGACAAGCCCATTCGGGAAGCGGACTTCATACGTTGGCTGGTTTGCTCGATCCTCAAGTCGCGCAAGGGTGTATTTTTCGAGCGGATGAAAGTGTTCTTGTCCAGCCTCGAGAAACGGGAAGTGCAGTTGTCGGCCGTCAAAATCGACATAGATCACCTGCCGGGTGCCGTCCGGTGACGTACGCACATGGACCTCCGTTGCGTATTGCAACTTCCACGCGACGCCAAAGCTACCATTTCGCTGGTCGGCGCTGCGATATCGCCGATTCCACTGGATCGGCACTCGCCCTGGCAAAGTGAAGTCGTCGTGCGTGAGAAGCTTTTGCCCTGTCGCAACATCGACCGGGTGCGCAGACTGGGTCTTCTTCGCGCATTCCGCGCAGTCTGCTTCGGTGACGGGAGCGAGACCTCGCGCACTTCCGCCACTTTGCGTGACCGGGCCATCGAGGTAGATTCCTTTGCCCTTCAGGTGAATGCCTGCTGCGTCAATGGTGATCGTGCCACCCGGGCCAATCAACTGAGCTGTTGACGCGCCAGAAAGGCTTGCCTGACCTTGATCGGTGATCCGGATCTGGTTGCTGTCCGAGCTCCGAACAGGGGCCGGAATTTGCGGACTGAAGTCCGGCGAAATATCGAGGGGCGTTTCCTGATCCCGTTTAACTGCATCTCCAACTGCCTTACCACGCACCGTCACAGCGTACGTGTGGCCGACATGCGAGGTCCAGTCTTGCACTACTCGGTCGACACGGCTTAGCCCGACGGTGGTAGCCATTTCCAGCGCGACGTTGCGCAGATAAAGGCCGCCGACGTTGACGTTATACGCGAGCCCGACGTTGAGCATCTTGCCGAGTCCCACGCTTTGCACGGACGCGAGGCCGACTGTTTCGAACTTGACGCCGCCAGTGGAAAGCGTCCAGTTTCGGCCAATCTTCACGCTCTCGTCGTTGCCGATCGCCTTGTCGCGGTCGTTGCCTACTGAGTGCGATTCGTCGTTTTCGACTTCGATGCGCTGGTCCTTCTCGGCATGCAGCCAGACTTCTTCTTGACCCTTCCGATCTTCGAAACGCAGTGCATTCGCCGTGTCGGAACTTCCACCCTTGGTCGATCGCGTCAGAATCCCGCTTTGCGTTGCATTGGCTGGGAGTTGCCACGGCGGCATGTTTTGCGCGTTATAGACGGACGAGATGATCAGCGGGCGATCAGGGTTTCCGTCACCGAATACGATGACCACTTCGTCGCCGATTCTGGGCAACTGGATCATCCCGAAGCCGCCGCTCGCCCACGGCTGAGAGACGCGAACCCAACACGAGCTCGCGTGATTTTTCTTGCCCAGCCGGTCCCAATGAAACTGGACCTTCACCCGGCCGAGTTCATCTGTGTAGATTTCTTGTCCCTGAGGGCCGACGACAATCGCGGTCTGGATCCCATGAATGACAGGATGCGTAATTGTCCGCAGCGGTCGATACGGGATCTTCTTGCGGATGCATTTGAATTCGTTCGAATAGGTCGCGACGCCGGGCTGTGCCTGGTAGTTGTTCGTTCCATGATGCCGGATCGACGTTAGCAGGAACTGACGGTCTTCCCGCTGCGAACGCTCGTGATCGTAGTGATCCTCGATCTGGATGTAGCGGTCAAGTGCAAGGCGCCGACAGTAGCTTTTGCCGACGAAAATCTTGCTATGTGCCGCCAGCGCTTCGGTACGGAACCGCGCGAGCTGTTCGCCGCGATCGCTATTCGGGAAGCCGTGTGCACCGAGGTAGTCATAGACCTCGTAGTTCTCGACGTCACCCTGATTGATGCCGGTGTCATCCTGGGCCTGCCGTCTTGCTCCCGGCGCTTTGTAGTCCACTGTCTTGAGCGTCGCACTTCCGGAGGTAAGTTGGCGGCGGGCCGCGAACGACGTGATGACCTGTTCGTTGTCGAGAATCTCGTCGGTCGAGTAGCGCAAAGCAGCGCTACGACCGGGAATCGGCTGCGCGTTGACAGACGTATCGCTAATGATCAACTTGTGGGCGTCTTTCGCATGCTCGAAGTAGAAGAACAGCCCTTCCTCCTGCATCAGCCGCAGTGCAAACGCTAGATCCGTTTCCTTGTATTGCGTGCAGTAGCTGCGATTCGCTGTCGGCTTTTGCAAGCGGAACTCGACGTCGCCGAACTTTCGATATCGATGGAGTACGGCGTCGAGGATTTCCTCGACCGTCTGCTCCTGGAAGATGCGAATGTCCTGGCGACGGTCCATGAAGGCGATCCAGGGGCGAGCGATGGCCACGTATGTTGCGAGACCACCGTCGGTGCCGGTGTGCTCGAAATCCGTGACATAGCCCTGGAAATAACGTTCTTCCGAGCTGGCGGTTGCGTCAGTGAGCTGCAGGGTGATCGTGACAGGCTTACCGATCAGCTTCTTGAGCTCGATGTTGGGATCCTGCGATGCGAGCTTGAGATTGATCTCGAACAGCTGACCGAGCGCTTCGTCGCAGTCGAACTCGGTCAGTACGAGTTCGGAACGGCCGGAAAGCGGTGTCGCAATCGTGAATAGTCGATTGGTTTGAAGCGCGAAAAACTGCTTCGCGATCTCGGAAAGGGAGAACGAAGACATCAGCGGCCCTGGAATCTGGTTAAACGTTTGCGTAGATCGTACCGCAATGTTTCAGATCGGGGGAAGTATTGCGGGGTCAGCGTTCTAATTCTGATTCGGTACTGAGATTTATGTGATGGACGAACGCGTTCCCGCGATTCATTGTGCGTTGTGGCGTGTGGATTGACTACAATC
>NZ_JBYQCG010000088.1:3764-5798 GCF_057837105.1 Burkholderia sp. APQ4-4ca
CTGACCGAGCGCTTCGTCGCAGTCGAACTCGGTCAGTACGAGTTCGGAACGGCCGGAAAGCGGTGTCGCAATCGTGAATAGTCGATTGGTTTGAAGCGCGAAAAACTGCTTCGCGATCTCGGAAAGGGAGAACGAAGACATCAGCGGCCCTGGAATCTGGTTAAACGTTTGCGTAGATCGTACCGCAATGTTTCAGATCGGGGGAAGTATTGCGGGGTCAGCGTTCTAATTCTGATTCGGTACTGAGATTTATGTGATGGACGAACGCGTTCCCGCGATTCATTGTGCGTTGTGGCGTGTGGATTGACTACAATCCGTTAGAAATGGCTTTAACTGCTTGATGTCATAGTGTCAACATCTTACGTTTGCGATGGTCACGCTTTCGAAACATTGTCGATAACTGTTACGTTTGACGATCCGGTGGCGGTTGCTGCGGTTGCGTCATCTTGAGGGTTGTACGGCAGCAGGCCTGGGTTACCGGCCCGCTGCAATTGCAGAACAATCGTCGCTTGTCACAGTTACTAACGGTTCGGAGTATCGGGCACCGAGCCAACTAGCGGATGGTGACTTGTGACGCCCCCCATGGGCAATGCGCCGTTCACATCGGCGTGATGATGAGTCGCTTGTCTTCGACGTAATCCGGACACGTTCCCCAGCCTCGAATCCCGCGTCTTCAAGCCATACTCCCGCTATTTTGATCCACGGGAAATACGTCGTGTTCAGCTTCCGGTGCGCTCTGATGGCGCGGAGGACCCTAGACAAGGAATGATGGCGTGCTGACTCTTGAACCGTGACGAAGCGTTCCGTTACGACGGGGCGTGACTTATGATTGGCATTAGCCATTTCCGACTCCTTGGGTGAGTTGGTTGTGGTCAGCGGGTCGTATGGGTGGCAGCCCATGCGGCCCGCGCTTTTTGCGGTGACACCATTTGAGTCTACCTAACTGGGCATCTCGAAATATGGAAAATTTGACGAATAGCCAATTGGCATATCTTCTTGAGGTTCACCGTAAAAAAGCTACGGAACAAGTCTCGATATCGAGGAAGGACGAGACCTGCGAAGCAATCAGGCCTGGAGATATTGAACACTGGCAGACACATGATTCGCGCGGCTCAATGACGAAAGCGGACGGGATGCAGGGTAAGAACCCGACGGACAGCGTGACATCGAAGCCGCGATATGCCTACCGCCGTTCGTTCGCTGAACCAGAACGATGCGGTTGCCGGAACATTCCGGTCGTGCCCCGGGGCGAAGTAACGAAGGACCCGATCGGCAGCCTGCAGGATCCAATTATCGTACCGAGCGCCGTATAAGGCCTCGAGTGTGAATGTTGTAGTCGGTGAGCACCAGATCAGAAAGATTTTTCTCTTGCACACGCTTCTTGCACACGCCGCCCGGCAAAGCCGTTAAACGCTGTCGGAATGCGAAAGCCAGAATCTTCAAGACTTCAAGATGAAGCGCCGACACCGCGCAAGTCGATCGCATCGTTAGCGAAGCAGCGACTCTGTTGATTTCCACCGAATCTTGACCCACCGTTTTCATCTAAATCTGACCCACCCCGAGACGTAAGCGCGAATTTAAGCACACCTAGAATTCCAGGCTGAATGCGCGCAGGCTTGCGTCCGCAACTACAACTTGCGGACGCAACCGATGACAGAGAACGAAGTTGATTTCTTTCCGCTGCGCGTGACGGGCGTGACCGCCACCGGCAAGCGACGCTTTGATCCAGAGGGTAAGCGCAAGCTGGTCGAGGCCTGTATGCAGCCAGGTGCGTCGATTGCCGGACTTGCGCTGAAGGCCGGCGTCAATGCGAACCAACTGCATAAATGGATTCACTTGCGCGAGCGTACGAGCGGGACTGCGCTGACGACAGCTGGTAAGCCGGCGCCATCGGCATTCGTACCGGTCGTGACCGTCAACGACGTGATGCCAGTGGCGCAGCGCGCACCCGTGCCGCAATCGCCGAAGAGGAGCCCATCGGTAAGCCCGGCCGTGCAGGCGTGCCTATCGGCGCAGTTGCCCAACGGCGTGACG
>NZ_JBYQCG010000089.1:0-12210 GCF_057837105.1 Burkholderia sp. APQ4-4ca
CAACCTGCTTACTTCCCGCCGATGCTCTTCAGCGGCTTCCAGTCGCCCTTCTCGACCTTGTACATCGTGATGCCGCCGTTCTTCAGGTCGCCCTTCGCGTCGTACGCGACGTGCGTCGACGTGACGCCGGCCATGTCGGTCTTCGCGAGCACCGGCAGGTACTTCGCCGGATCGGTCGAATCGGCCTTCTTCATCGCGTTCAGCATCGCCATCGCGCCGTCGTACGCGTACGGCGAGTACGTCTGCACGTCTTCGCCGAAGCGCTTCTTGTACTTGTCGGCGTAAGCCTTGCCGCCCGGCATTTCTTCCAGCGGGAGGCCGGCCAGCGATGCGATCGTGCCTTCGGCCGCGTTGCCCGCGATCTTCAGGAACGTCGGCGTCTTCACCATTTCGCCGCTCATCAGCGGAGCGGTAATGCCGAGCGTCTTCATCTGCTTGACCATCGGCGCTGCCTGCGAATCCGCGCCGCCGTAGTAGACGAGGTCCGGCTTCGCCGCCTTCAGCTTCGTCAGGATCGCCTTGAAGTCCACAGCCTTGTCGTTCGTGAATTCACGATCGACGATCGTCGCGCCGCCGGCCTTCGCGGCCTTCTCGAACTGGTCGGCGAGACCCTGGCCGTAGGCCGTGCGGTCGTCGACGATCGCGATCTTCTTCATGCCGAGATCCTTCGACGCGAACGTGCCGGCCACCGAGCCCTGCTGCGTGTCGGACGTCATCATGCGGAAGGTCGTCTTGTAGCCCTGCTGCGTGTATTCCGGCGCCGTCGCCATCGCGATTTCCGGAATGCCCGCGTTCGCGTAGATGCGCGAAGCCGGAATCGTCGTGCCCGAGTTGAAGTGGCCGAGCATGCCCTTGATGCCGTCGTCGACCAGCTTCTGGGCGACCGTCGTACCCGTGCGCGGGTCAGCCTGATCGTCCTGCGTGTCGAGCACGAACTTCACGGCCTTGCCGCCGATCTTCGGGTTCGTCGCGTTGAAGTCTTCCAGCGCGAGCACGATCCCGTTCTGCATATCCTTGCCGTAGTGCGCCTGCGCGCCCGTCATCGGCCCTGCGTAACCAATCTTCACGTCATCCGCATGAGCCGTCCCCGCCAGCGACATGACCGCGACGAACGTCGCGCCTGCCACTTTTTTCATCGTGTGTTGCATAGCATCTCCTTGGTACCAGGGTAAATGGGAGCGGCTTCGGGATCGCCTGGCCGCTTCCTTTGTTTGATCCGAACGGCAAGGATGATCAGCCGATCGTCATCAAATTCGCATTGCCGCCCGCCGCGGCCGTATTCACGCTCACCGAGCGTTCCGTCAGCAACCGCTCGAGCGCGTAGTCTTCCGCGTCGCCGTTCTCGAACGCGCCCGCCGACACGCCCTGCACCGACACGATCGGGCCCGGGCGCTGCGCGACGTCCTTCACGAGCGTCTGCAGCTCGTCGCTGTCGCCTTCGAACAGCACCGCGTCGAACGGCGCGTCGGCCTGCTTGCGCACGGCCGCGTGCGCCTTCAGCGACGCCGGCAGCGCGGCCACCAGCGCCTCGCCCGCCGCACCGGCGAACAACGCGCGGTTGCCCGTCGCCAGCACCGCCGCGAACTGCGCGCGCGCACCGCCCGGCGTGGCCGCGACACACAGCACCGTGCCGCGCGGGCCGAGTGTATACGTGTTTCGCTCGCCCGTCGGCCCGCTCAGCACGGCGGTCGCGCCGGCCGGCACCTGCGCGAGATAGCCGTCGCAACGTGCGGCCAGCGCCGGCTCGCGCTGCTCGATCAGCCAGTCGCGCAGCGTCGTGAGCGCCGCGGCCGGGTTGCCGCGCGCATCGCTTTCGGTCGCGCCGTCCGCGACCAGCGACTGCGCGAGCGAGCGCGGCAGCCCCGACGGACGCGTCGCGAGCAGGCGCTGCAGGTACAGCGCGCCGCCGGCCTTCGGGCCCGTGCCCGACAGCCCTTCGCCGCCGAACGGCTGCACGCCGACCACCGCGCCGATCACGTTGCGGTTCACGTAGATGTTGCCCACGTGCGCATTCGAGATCACGTGCGCGATCGTCTCGTCGATCCGCGTGTGGATGCCGAGCGTCAGCCCGTAGCCGGTCGCGCGGATCTGCTCCAGCAGCTTGTCGAGCTGGCTGCGGCGGTAGCGCACCACGTGCAGCACGGGGCCGAACACTTCGCGCTTCAACTCGTCGATGCTGCCGATCTCGATCAGCGTCGGCGGCACGAACGTGCCGTGCGCGCACGCGTCCGGCATCGGCAGCTGCGTGACCGCATGGCCCTTGTCCTTCATCGCCGCGACGTGCGTATCGATCGTCTGCTTCGCTTCCGCGTCGATCACCGGGCCGACGTCGGTCGACAGCCGGTCCGGGTTGCCGAGCGCGAGTTCGTGCATCGCGCCCTTGAGCATCGTCAGCGTGCGGTCCGCGACGTCGTCCTGCAGACACAGAACGCGCAGCGCCGAACACCGTTGACCGGCCGAGTCGAACGACGACTGCATCACGTCCGCGACCACCTGCTCCGCGAGCGCCGACGAGTCGACGATCATCGCGTTCTGGCCGCCCGTTTCGGCGATCAGCGGAATCGGCTTGCCGTCCGGGTCGAGGCGCGCGGCGAGCGTCTTGTTGATCAGGCGCGCGACTTCGGTCGAACCGGTGAACATCACCGCCCGCGTGCGCGGATCGGCGACCAGCGCCGCGCCGACGGTCTCGCCCGTGCCCGGCAGCAGCTGCACCGCGCCGGCCGGCACGCCGGCCTCGCGCAAGAGGCGCACGGCTTGCGCGGCGATCAGCGGCGTCTGTTCGGCCGGCTTCGCGAGCACCGTGTTGCCGGCGGCGAGCGCCGCGGCCACCTGGCCCATGAAGATCGCGAGCGGGAAGTTCCACGGGCTGATGCAGACGACGGGGCCGAGCGGACGGTGCGTGTCGTTCGAGAATTCGCCGCGGATCTGCGCGGCGTAGTAACGCAGGAAGTCGACCGCTTCGCGGATCTCGGCGATCGCGTTCGGCAGCGACTTGCCGGCTTCGCGCACGATCAGGCCCATCAGCGTGTGCATCTGCGCTTCGAGCAGGTCGGCGGCGCGCACCAGGCAATCGGCGCGCGCATCGACCGGCGTCGCCTGCCAGATCGGCGCGGCGGCCACCGCGTGCGCAAGCGCCGCGCTCACGTGTTCGGACGTCGCTTCGCTGACCGTGCCGACCACGTCGCGCTGGTCGGCCGGGTTGCGCACGTCGCGCGCCGGGGCGTCGGCGAGCGCGTCGTCGGCGAGCATCGGCGCCGCGCGCCACGGGTGGTGCGCACTCGCGAGCAGCGCGGACGACAGCGACGCGAGACGGTGTTCGTTCGACAGGTCGAGGCCCATCGAGTTGGGGCGCTCGTCGCCGTACAGGTTGCGCGGCAGCGGAATCTTCGCGTGCGGCGCGCCGAGCGGGACGACCTTCGACGCCTCGTCGACCGGATCGGCGACCAGTTCCTTCACCGACACGGTCTTATCGGCGATACGGTTCACGAACGACGTGTTCGCGCCGTTTTCCAGCAGACGACGCACGAGGTACGCGAGCAGCGTCTCGTGCGTGCCGACCGGTGCGTACACGCGGCACGGACGGTTCAGCTTGTCGCGGCCCGTGACTTCCTCGTACAGCGGCTCGCCCATCCCGTGCAGGCACTGGAATTCGTACTGGCCCGGGTAGTAGTTCTGGCCCGCGAGCTGATAGATCGCGGCCAGCGTGTACGCGTTATGCGTCGCGAACTGCGGATACACGGCGTCCGGCGCCGCGAGCAGCTTCTTCGCGCAGGCGAGGTACGACACGTCGGTGTAGATCTTGCGCGTGTAGACCGGATAGCCTTCGAGGCCGTCGACCTGCGCCCGCTTGATTTCGCTATCCCAGTACGCGCCCTTCACCAGACGGATCATCAGGCGGTGACGGCTGCGGCGCGCGAGATCGATCAGGTAGTCGATCACGAACGGGCAGCGCTTCTGGTAACCCTGCACGACGAAGCCGATGCCGTTCCAGCCCGCGAGATCCGGGTCGAAGCACAGCGCCTCGAGCAGATCGAGCGACAGTTCGAGACGGTCGGCTTCCTCCGCGTCGATGTTCAGCCCGATGTCGTAGCGGCGCGCAAGCAGCGCGAGCGCGCGCACGCGCGGCAGCAGCTCGCTCATCGTGCGGTCCTGCTGCGAGCGCGAGTAGCGCGCATGCAGCGCCGACAGCTTGATCGAGATGCCCGGGCCTTCGTAGATGCCGCGGCCGCCGGCCGCCTTGCCGATCGCGTGGATCGCCTGTTCGTACGACGCGTAGTAGCGCTGCGCGTCCTCTTCGGTCGTCGCCGCTTCGCCGAGCATGTCGTACGAGTAGCGGAAGCCGCGCGCTTCGTACTTGCGGCTGTTCGCGAGCGCTTCGGAAATCGTCTCGCCGGTGACGAACTGCTCGCCCATCAGGCGCATCGCCATGTCGACGCCCTTGCGGATCAGCGGCTCGCCGCCGCGGCCGATCAGGCGCGTGAGCGCCGACGACAGGCCCGCTTCGCTGTTGGTCGTCACGAGCTTGCCGGTGATCATCAGCCCCCAGGTGGCCGCGTTCACGAACAGCGACGGCGCGTGGCCGACGTGCGAGCGCCAGTCGCCCTTGCTGATCTTGTCGCGGATCAGCGCGTCACGCGTCGCGCGATCGGGAATGCGCAGCAGCGCTTCGGCGAGGCACATCAGCGCGACGCCTTCCTGGCTCGACAGCGAGAACTCGTGGATCAACCCTTCGACGCCGCCGCCCGAGCTCTTCTCGCGCAGCGCCTCGACCAGCTTCGTCGCGAGCGCCTGCACGTCCGCCTGCAGGTTCGCGGGCAGACGCGCCTGGCCGAGCAGGAACGGCACGCACTCCGGTTCCGGCCGGCGGTACGCGGCCGTGATCGCCGCGCGCAGCACCGATTGCGGCTGCACGTTCTGCGCGAACTCGAGGAACGGATGCGGCGAGTTGTCGTCGTCGCCGTCCCCAGCATGACCGTCGGCGAGCTCCGTCACGCCGCTGTGGCCCGACAGCTCGGGCGGCAACTGGCCGTGCTCGATCCGTTCGAGATACGCGAAGATCGCCTGCTTGATCAGCCAGTGGGGAGTGCGCTCGAGACGCGCTGCCGCCTCTTTCAGGCGCGAGCGGAGAAGGTCGTCGACTTTGACGCCGAGAGTGGTGCTTGCCATGGTGGGTTCGTGCGCCGGTGCGAGCCCGGCAATGTGGTGTAAGAGGATGCGCGAAATCCTACGGCACGCAATAAAAAGGTGCAACCAAATTGAGACAAAGGTTGCACCCGTAAGTTAGTCAATATAATCAGTCACTTATGTGGTTGCAACCTAGGGGTTGCCCGTGGTCGGAGGCTCGGTGTTTTCCCTGATCGGGCCGATTCGACGCGCGCGTGCAACCTCCGGCATGCGCGGAAGCAGCCGAACACGGGTTGCACTGGGAGGTGTGACGCGCGGCACGGTGCCGGCATCGGATAGGCGACGGAGGGGTTGGCACCAGCAGCCCACGGAGGGTCGCGGCCCGGCATGCGACCGACGACGGTTCGGGTACCCGATAGCCCGGGCGTCCGCTATCGGGCGGCTCCGCGCGACGGCCGCGCGGGCGCCGCTCAGATATCGAGCGGATCGACCTCGACGCTCCACCGCAGCACGCCCTTCAGCGCGCGCAGTTCCGGTTGCCACGCGCGCAGCGCGTGCTGCAGCGCCGCCCGCGACGCGCTTTCGAGCAGCAACTGCGCGCGGTGAACGTTCGCGACCTTCACGATCGTCATCGGCACCGCGTCGTACACGGTCACGCGATCGGCGCCCGGCAGCCCCGGCAATGCGGCCGCGGCCTGCAGCAGGAACGCGAGCGCGGCGTCGAGCGTGCGTCCTTCGGCGCGCAGCAGCGCCTGGTAGACGAACGGCGGCAGATGCGCGTCACGACGCTCGGCGAGCGTCGAATTCGCGAAGCCCACGTAGTCCTGCCGCCCGAGCGCGTGGTACAGCGCGTGACGCGGGTAGCGCGTCTGCACCATCACCTCGCCCGGCAGGCCGGCGCGCCCCGCGCGGCCGCTCACCTGCATCAGCTGCGCGAACAGCCGCTCGCTCGCGCGGAAATCGTGCGAGAACAGCGCGGTATCGGCATTGAGGACCCCGACGAGCGACACGCGCTGGAAGTCGTGCCCCTTCGCGATCATCTGCGTGCCGACCAGGATGTCGACCTCGCCCGCGTGCACGTCGGAAAAAAGCGCCTGCGCGCTGCCCTTGCGGCGCGTGCTGTCCGCGTCGATCCGCAGGATCCGCGCGCCCGGCACCGCTTCGGCGAGCGCCTCCTCGATGCGCTGCGTGCCGCGCCCGAGCGGCGCGATGTCGACGTTCCCGCACTCGGGGCACGACCGCGGAATCCGCGCTTCCCAGCCGCAGTGATGGCAGCGCAGCGCATGCTCGGGCTTGTGCAGCACGACGTACGCGCTGCAACGCGGGCAACCGGCCACCCAGCCGCATGCGTCGCACGCGAGCTGCGGCGCGTAGCCGCGCCGGTTCAGGAACACGAGGCTCTGTTCGCCGCGTTCGAGCCGCGCCTTCAGCGCCGCGACGAGCGGCCCCGACAGCCCGCCCATCGACGCGCGCCCGCGCCGCCGTTCCTCTTCGAGATCGATCAGCCGCACGGTCGGCAGCGTCGCGTCGGTCACCGCGCGGCGCGACAGCGTGAGTCGCGTGTAGCGTCCCTGCTCGGCTTGCCACCAGCTCTCGAGCGACGGCGTGGCCGAGCCGAGCACGACCGTGATGCCGAGCTGCTTCGCGCGCCACACGGCCAGGTCGCGCGCCGAATAGCGCAATCCTTCCTGCTGCTTGTACGCGGGCTCGTGCTCCTCGTCGACGACGATCAGCGCGAGCGTCGGCATCGACGCGAGCACCGCGAGGCGCGTGCCGAGCACGATCCGCACGCGGCCCGTGTGCGCGGCGAGCCAGTTGCGCGCCCGCTCGCCTTCGGCGAGCCCGCTGTGCAGCGTGACGATCGCATCGTCGGCGAGCGCGCCGGCGAAGCGCGCGCGAAACGCGGCCTCGAACTGCGGCGTCAGGTTGATTTCGGGCACGAGCACGAGCGCCTGTGCATCCGGCCGCGCGTCGAGCAGCGACGCGAGCGCATGCAGATAGACCTCGGTCTTGCCGCTGCCCGTCACGCCGTGCAGCAGGAACGGCGCGAAGCCCTGCGCCGCGCGGATCGCGTCGAGCGCCTCGGCCTGCTGGTCCGTCAACGCCGGCGGCACAGCCCGTCCACTGCTTGTCGACAGGTTATCCACAGAGTTGGCCACAGGCATATCGGTCCAGCCGATCTCCTCGACGTCGACCCACCCGCGCGCCGCCCAGTCGTCGAGCGTCGCAGCCGCCTTCGGATGCAGCGCGCGCGCGTCGGGCAGCGTCAGCGAACCGGTATCGACCAGCGCCTGCGCGAGCCGGCGCAGCGCGGCGCCGCGCGCGGGCAACGCGTCGGGCAGCGCCGCGCGGCCGGCTTCGGTCGGCCGGTAGCGCACTTCGGGTGCGAGCAGCCGCCCCCAGCGTCCGGCGTCGCGCAGCGCCTGCGGCAGCGCCGGCAACGCGACTTCGCCGCGCCCGCGCTGATAGTAGTCGGCGGCGAACGACACGAGCGCGAGCCAGTCGGCCGACAGCGGCGGCAGCTCCGTGCAGATCGCATCGACCGCGCGCACCCGCGACGGCGGGACATCGGTGTGAGTGGTGACTTCGCAGACGAGCCCGACGGCCTGCCGTTTGCCGAACGGCACCTGCACGAGCGTGCCGGGCACGGGCGTCGGCTGCGCGTCGCAGCGATAGTCGAACAGGGTCGCGAGCGGATGGTCGAGCGCCACGCGCAGGTAGGTGCCGCTCATCCGCGCGCTCCGGCAACGGCGGTGCGCGGCATACGGACGGCCTGCATCCACGCCCGCCTCGCGACAGCGAACTTAAAGTAAAACGTCAGATTCGGCGCTAAGTTTTGGATTCGCATTAGGAATCGCCGTATACCCTGCCCAGCCTGTGGATAACTTTGTTGAGAACTCGCCGCTCAACGGCCGCAACGCGCGCCGGGCCGTGCTTTCCGCTGTTTTTCGCCGCTTCCGGCGGTGCCCCGCGGAGCCTTATTCCATAAGGCTGCTATTCAAATTACCTCACCATAGCGAGACAAATTGACCGACACGGGGCTCTACCGCGCTGCAACGTGGAAAATGTGTATAAGTCAAGTCTTGACAAGCACCGAATCGGCATCGGGAGCGGGATTGCGTCCTGTTTAGTTTCAAAAACGAAACATTTTCATCCCGCGGCGCAGCATGCCGGCGCTTGCGTTCAGCCCGCCGCTCCGCTACGGATCGCACGGCTGTGGGTATGGACTTCGTCGACGAGTTCGGCGACGTGATCGGGCGACGTGAATTGCGAGATGCCGTGCCCGAGGTTGAAGACGTGGCCCGGATGGTTGCCGTAGCTGTCGAGCACCGCGCGCGCCTGTTCGCGCACCGCGGCCGGCGGCGCGAACAGGATCGTCGGGTCGAGGTTGCCCTGCAGCGCGACGCGCCCCGCGACGCGCTCGCGCGCGGCGCCGAGGTTGACCGTCCAGTCGAGCCCGACCGCGTCGACGCCCGTGGCCGCGATTTCCTCGAGCCACAGCCCGCCGCCCTTCGTGAACGTGATCACCGGCACGCGCTCGCCGTCGTGCTCGCGCTTGAGCTGCGACACCACGCGGCGAATGTAGTCCAGCGAAAAGCGCTGGTACGCGCCGTCGGCCAGCGCGCCGCCCCACGTATCGAAGATCATCACGGCCTGCGCGCCCGCTTCGATCTGCGCGTTCAGGTACGCGGCCACCGCCTGCGCGTTCACGTCGAGGATTCGGTGCATCAGGTCCGGGCGCGAATACGCCATCGACTTCACCGTGCGGAAATCGTCCGAGCCACCGCCTTCGACCATGTAGCACGCGAGCGTCCACGGGCTGCCCGAGAAGCCGATCAGCGGCACGCGCTGACGGCCCTGGCCGTCGGTGAGCGCGCGGCGGATCTCGCGCACGGCGCCCGTCACGTAGCCGAGCGTCTCCTCGATGTCCGGCACCGCGAGCTTCGCGACGTCGGCCTCGGTGCGCACCGGATGCGCGAACTTCGGCCCTTCGCCGACCTGGAAGTCGAGGCCGAGCCCCATCGCGTCGGGAATCGTCAGGATGTCCGAGAACAGGATCGCGGCGTCGAGCGGGAAGCGCTCGAGCGGCTGCAACGTCACTTCGGTCGCGTAGTCGGGGTTCTTCGCGAGACCGAGGAAGCTGCCGGCGCGCGCGCGCGTCGCGTTGTATTCGGGCAGATAGCGGCCGGCCTGGCGCATCAGCCAGATCGGCGTGTAGTCGGTCGGCTCGCGCAGAAGCGCACGCAGGAAGGTGTCGTTGAGCAGGTTATGGGCCACGGTAGGAGCGACGAAGCGAAGACAAAGCGGCATTTTACCGGACAGCCGCGATCGGGCTGCGCACGCCGATGCGATGGCGGCCATATGACGCGCGCGATGGCTCCGTTATGATCGGACGCTCATATCGAACGAAACGAAGGAGGAGACCGATGAAGACATTCGCCACGCTCGCCGCACTCGCCGCAGCCGCCGCGTTTTGCTGCACTGCCGCGCGCGCGCAGGGCGCGGCCCCGGCGGCGCCAGCAACAAGCGCCGCGGCGGCCGGCTCGCGGCTCGACGACGTGCTCGCGCGCGGCACGCTGCGCGTGTGCACGACGGGCGACTACAAGCCGTATTCGTACTACCGCACGGATGGCCGCTTCGAGGGCATCGACATCGACATGGCCGAATCGCTCGCGAAATCGCTCGGCGTGAAGACCGACTACGTGAAGACGAGCTGGCCGAATCTCACCCGCGACTTCATCGCGAAGTGCGACATCGCGGTGGGCGGCGTGTCGACGACGCTCGAGCGCCAGAAGCGCGTGTTCTTCACGCAGCCGTACGTGGTCGACGGCAAGACGCCGATCGTGCGCTGCGCGGATGTGGACAAGTACCAGACCGTCGCGCAGATCGACCGGCCCGACACGCGCGTGATCGTGAATCCGGGCGGCACCAACGAGCGCTTCGCGAAGCAGTTCTTCACGCATGCGAACCTGACCGTCTATCCGGACAACGTGACGATCTTCAAGCAGATCCTCGCGGGCAAGGCCGACGTGATGGTGACGGACGCCTCCGAGACGCTGCTGCAGCAAAAGCTGAATCCGGGCCTCTGCTCGGTGCATCCGGACAAGCCGTTCCAGTTCGGCGAGAAGGCGTACATGGTGCCGCGCGGCGACGTCGTGTTCCAGCAATACGTCGACCAGTGGCTGCATCTCGCGCTATCCACCGGTGAATACCAGGCAATTGCCGACAAGTGGCTGAAGTAAGCAGGCCCGCGTCACGGCGGCCGATCGCGGGCATCGATCCCGCGGCCGCCGGGCGCCGACGTCCCGCGCGGGGCGGCGGCCGGCATGCCGCCGTTACACCTTGCCGTCGCGAGCCGCGGCCTTCCAGCGGCCCGAAACCCGCCGAATTGGCCGAACGGCCGACTTCCACGCATGCCGATCACGTTTCAAAATCTTTCTGACGAATGAATCGTCATGCGCGGTATCGGTCGGGCCGTGCCCGTTCGCGCGTGAAAATCGGCAATTCATCGCGCCCGATACGCGTGAAAAACGCATCGCGCGCATACCTCGAAAACACAGCGGAAAAGATGGGTAAATATGACCTTTTTCAGGATCCCGAAAACAGCAAAAAATCCCGGAAAGCCTTATCTGACGGGCGTTACAACCTGAAACACTTTGTTACCGCCATGGGTCATTAATTCGCCCACAATGGGCCTCAACGGTTTCAACACGGATGCGGTCTCGTGTGCCAAGTGTGAGCGGACGCGAAGCGCTGCGAGCCAGTCGGTCACGTACCGAAGCCCTTCCGAGGGGCATCCCTGTTGGAGTCGTTTCCGGCTCCCCGCCGGATCCGGTTTCATCTTTGGTCTCCTCGCGCTAACCCCGTAGCGTGTGGTTTTTAGCGGGCTAATAAGCCCGCTTTTTTTCGTCCATCGAAAACGTAGCGACCCGCGAGCCGCCCCGTTTTTCCCGCATTTTCCCGTGCCGTCCCGCTTCAAGCGGTTTTCTGCACGTCGAGCTTCAGTTCCTCGATCATCCGCTCGCGCATCACGAACTTCTGCACCTTGCCCGTCACCGTCATCGGCAGCTCGTCGACGAAGCGGATATAGCGCGGAATCTTGTAGTGCGCGATCTGCCCGTTGCAGAACGCGCGCACGTCGTCCTCGGTCATCTGCTCGTTCGCGCGCAGCACGATCCACGCGCACAGCTCCTCGCCGTACTTCGCATCGGGCACGCCGAATACCTGCGCGCTCTGGATCTTCGGATGGCGGAACAGGAATTCCTCGATCTCGCGCGGATAGACGTTTTCCCCGCCGCGAATCACCATGTCCTTCAGGCGGCCCACGATGTTGCAGTAGCCGTCCGCATCGAGCGTCGCGAGGTCGCCCGTATGCATCCAGCCGTCGACCAGCACTTCACGCGTCTTCGCGTCGTCGCCCCAGTAGCCGAGCATCACCGAATAGCCCTTCGTGCACAGCTCGCCCGTGGCGCCGACCGGCACGATGTTCCCGCTCGGATCGACGATCTTCACTTCGAGATGCGGCTGGATGCGGCCGACCGTCGTCGTGCGCTTTTCCAGCGGATCGTCGGTCGAGCTCTGGAACGACACGGGGCTCGTCTCCGTCATCCCGTACGCGATCGTGATTTCGGACAGATGCATCTGCGCCACCACGCGCTTCATCGTTTCGATCGGGCACGGCGAGCCGGCCATGATGCCGGTGCGCAGCGTCGACAGGTCGAATGTCGCGAATGCCGGATGATCGAGCTCCGCGATGAACATCGTCGGCACGCCGTGCAGCGCGGTGCAGCGTTCTTCGGCCACCGCCGCGAGCGTCGCGACCGGGTCGAACGCTTCGCCGGGAAACACCATCGCGGCGCCCGTCGACACGCAGGCGAGCACGGCCAGCACCATCCCGAAGCAGTGATAGAGCGGCACCGGGATACAGAGCGAATCCTGTTCGGTGAAACGCATCGCCATCGCGATCGAGCGCGCATTGTTGACGACGTTGCGGTGCGTGAGCGTCGCGCCCTTCGGGCTGCCGGTCGTGCCGCTCGTGAACTGGATGTTGATCGGATCGTTGGCGTCGAGCGTCGCGCCGATCGC
>NZ_JBYQCG010000089.1:12230-14063 GCF_057837105.1 Burkholderia sp. APQ4-4ca
TCGGCCACCGCCGCGAGCGTCGCGACCGGGTCGAACGCTTCGCCGGGAAACACCATCGCGGCGCCCGTCGACACGCAGGCGAGCACGGCCAGCACCATCCCGAAGCAGTGATAGAGCGGCACCGGGATACAGAGCGAATCCTGTTCGGTGAAACGCATCGCCATCGCGATCGAGCGCGCATTGTTGACGACGTTGCGGTGCGTGAGCGTCGCGCCCTTCGGGCTGCCGGTCGTGCCGCTCGTGAACTGGATGTTGATCGGATCGTTGGCGTCGAGCGTCGCGCCGATCGCATCGAGCAGCGCCGGATCGACGGCCCGGCGGCCGCGCGCCATCACGTCCGCGAAGCGGAACATGCCGGCCGGCGCCGTCTCGCCCATCGACACGATCGTGCGCAGGTTCGGCACGCGCGCCGCGTGCAGCTCGCCCGGCGTCGCGGTCGCGAGCTCCGGCGCGATGGTCTGCAGCATCTCGACGTACGCGGAGCTTTTGAAGCGCTCGGCCGCGATCACGGCCTTGCAGCCGACCTTGTTCAGCGCGTATTCGAGCTCCGACAGCCGGTAGGCCGGATTGATGTTGACGAGCACCGCGCCGATCCGCGCGGTCGCGAACTGCGTGAGCAGCCATTCGCTGCGGTTCGGCGACCAGATGCCGACGCAGTCGCCCTTCACGATCCCGAGCGCGGCGAGCCCCGCGGCCAGCACGTCGACCTCGTTCGCGAACGCGCGCCACGTCCAGCGCACCTGCTGCTCGCGGAACACGACGGCCGGACGGTCGGGAAAGCGGCCGGCCGTGTCGAGCAGGAACCGGCTGATCGTCGCTTCGGATAGCGGCACGTCGGTGGCGCCGCGCACGTAGGACAAGCCGTTTTCGGGCGCGATCAGCGCCCCTTTGCCAAGGTCTGCTGCCATCGATGTCTCCGTCCGTTTTTGTCTGATCGGCTACGACACGCGGCTGACGTGCGTGCCTGCGCCGCCGTGCTCGCGGCGGCGAACCTCCGAGCGCATGATGCCGCGCTCTGCTGACGACACTCTGACATTAAATCGCGACGGGCGGCTGAAATAGCACGATCGGGCGACACGATCCGGCCCGCAAAAAACAGACGAAAACGGCGGCCGAAAAAAAAGCAGCCCGAAGGCCGCTTTCTTTCGCGGGATACGCGGCGCGGCTCAGTGCCGGCTGCGGATCTTCGCCAGACGCTGGATCGCTTCGAGCTGCGCCATCGCGGTCGCGAGCTCGGATTGCGCCTTTGCGAGGTCGAGGTCCGACTTCGCGTTCTGCAGCGTTTCCTCGGCACGCTTGCGCGCTTCCTCGGCTTTCGCCGCGTCGAGGTCCTTGCCGCGGATCGCGGTATCGGCGAGCACCGTCACGGCGCCCGGCTGCACTTCGAGAATGCCGCCCGCGACGAACACGAATTCGTCGTTGCCGCCCTCGACTTCGATGCGCACCGCACCCGGACGAATCCGGGTAATGAGCGGCGTGTGACCCGGCAGAATGCCCAGCTCACCCGTTTCGCCCGGCAGCGCGACGAATTTCGCCTCGCCCGAGAAGATCTGCTCTTCCGCGCTGACGACGTCTACTTTGATGGTTGCCATATCGACTCCAATCTCATCCACGGGTTGAGCGTATTGCGGCCGGCGCAGGCGGCCGGCATACAAGTCATTGCTGACTCGTTGCTCCGGCCGGCGCTCGCCGGCTTGCGACTCACTCAGCCCTTACTGGATCTTCTTGGCCTTTTCGAAGGCTTCGTCGATCGTGCCGACCATGTAGAACGCCTGTTCCGGCAGGTGGTCGCACTCGCCGTCGACGATCATCTTGAAGCCACGGATCGTTTCC
>NZ_JBYQCG010000090.1:0-3301 GCF_057837105.1 Burkholderia sp. APQ4-4ca
CCTGCTGTTCACGTTCTTCAACAGCTACGAAGCGGAAGCGAAGAAGATGATCGACGCGCAGCTCGCGCTGCCCGCGTACGAGCTCGTGCTGAAGGCCGGCCACACGTTCAACCTGCTCGACGCGCGCGGCGCGATCTCGGTCACCGAGCGGGCAGCGTACATCGGCCGCATCCGCGCGCTGTCGCGTCTCGTCGCGCAGGCTTACTACGACTCGCGCGAGAAGCTCGGCTTCCCGATGCTCGGCAACCCGCCGGGCGTGCCGGGCCTCACCACCGACGCCCAGGACGCCGCGCAACCGGCATGGGCGCCGCCGCTCAAGGTCGAACGCAAGATCGATCAGGACTGACGAGACGAGATTTATTCCAGACATGACGCACAATCATCCCGCCCCCCTGCTCGTCGAACTGCTGACCGAAGAGCTGCCGCCGAAGGCCCTCGCACGCCTCGGCGACGCATTCGCCGAAGGTATCGCCCAACGCCTCGCCGCGCGCGACCTCGTCGAAGGCGAACTCGTGTTCGAGCGCTACGCCACGCCGCGCCGCCTCGCGGTCGTCGTGCAGAACGTGCGCGCCGTCGCGCCCGACAAGCAGGTCCGCGAAAAAGTCCTGCCGGTGTCGGTCGCGCTCGACGCCGAAGGCAAGCCGACGGCCCCGCTCGCGAAGAAGCTCGCGGCGCTCGGCCACCCGAACGCGTCGATCGCCGATCTCGAACGCGCGCAGGACGGCAAGGCCGAAGCGTTCTTCATCAACTACTCGGCGGCCGGCGCCACGCTCGCCGACGGCCTGCAGGCCGCGCTCGACGAAGCGCTCGCGAAGCTGCCGATCCCGAAATTCATGACGTACCAGCGCCCGGACGGCTCGGACGTGAAGTTCGTGCGCCCGGTGCATCGCCTGACGGTGCTCCACGACGACCGCGTCGTGCCCGTCACCGCGTTCGGCATCGATGCCGGCGATACGACGCTCGGCCACCGCTTCCTGTCCGACGGACTCGTCGCGATCCAGCATGCCCGCGCCTATGCCGACACGCTGCGCGACAAGGGCCGCGTGATCGCGCACTTCGCCGATCGCCGCGAAACGATCCGCACGCAACTGAACGAACATGCGAACGGCGACACGGTCGTGATGCCCGAAGCGCTGCTCGACGAAGTCACGTCGCTGGTCGAATGGCCGGTCGTCTACCCGTGCCGCTTCGAGGACGAATTCCTGCAGGTGCCGCAGGAATGCCTGATCCTCACGATGCAGACGAACCAGAAGTATTTCGCGCTGACCGACGTCGCCGGCAAGCTGCGCTCGCGCTTCCTGATCGTGTCGAACATCGAGACGAAGACGCCGGGCGAGATCGTCGAAGGCAACGAGCGCGTCGTGCGCCCGCGCCTCGCCGATGCGAAGTTCTTCTTCGAGCAGGACAAGAAGAAGCCGCTCGCCGAGCGCGTGCCGCAACTCGCGAACGTCGTCTATCACAACAAGCTCGGTTCGGCGCTCGCGCGCGTCGAGCGCCTCGAGGCGCTGGCCGGCGAGATCGCCCCGGCGATCGGCGCCGACACCGCGCACGCGAAGCGCGCCGCGCGTCTCGCGAAGGCCGACCTGCTGACCGACATGGTCGGCGAATTCCCGGAACTGCAGGGCACGATGGGCACGTACTACGCGCGTCACGACGGCGAAGCCGACGACGTCGCGCTCGCGTGCGCCGAGCACTACCAGCCGCGCTTCTCCGGCGACGCACTGCCGACCACGCCGGTGTCGACCGCCGTCGCGCTCGCCGACAAGCTCGAAACGATCGTCGGCATCTGGGGCATCGGCCTCGCGCCGACCGGCGAGAAGGATCCGTTCGCGCTGCGCCGCCACGCGCTCGGCGTGCTGCGCCTGCTGCTCGAGAAGCAGTTGCCGCTCGATCTCGTGTCGCTGCTGCGCACGGCCCACGCACGCTTCGACGGCGTGCCGGGCGTCGCCGAATCGACCGACGCGATCTTCGCGTTCTTCATGGATCGCCTGCGCGGCCTGCTGCGCGAGCGCGGCTATTCGGCCGGCGAAATCGACGCGGTGCTGAGCCTGAACCCGACGCGCATCGACGATCTCGTCGCGCGCCTGGACGCGGTGCGCGAATTCACGCGCCTCGCCGAAGCCGAAGCGCTCGCGGCCGCGAACAAGCGGATCTCGAACATCCTGAAGAAGTCGGAAGGCGGCGCGAACGGCGCGGTGCAGCCGACGCTGCTCGTCGAGGCGGCCGAGAAGGCGCTGCACGAACAGCTCGCAGCCGTCACGCCGCACGTGCAGTCGCAGCTCGAGGCGCGTGCGTACACGGGCGCGCTGTCGGCGCTCGCCGCGCTGCGCGCGCCGGTCGACACGTTCTTCAACGACGTGATGGTCAACGCGGAAGATCCGGCGCTGCGCGCGAACCGTCTCGCGCTGCTGTCCGCGCTGCACCAGCAGATGAACTGCGTCGCCGACATCTCGAAGCTCGCCGCGTAAGGGCCGCACGATGCCGACCAGCCCCAACCGAAAGCTCGTCGTCCTCGACCGGGACGGCGTGATCAACGTCGATTCGGATGCGTTCATCAAGACGCCCGACGAATGGATCGCGCTGCCCGGCAGCTTCGAGGCGATCGCCCGGCTCAACCACGCGGGCTACCGCGTGGTGGTCGCGACCAACCAGTCCGGCATCGGTCGCGGGCTGTTCGACATGGCCGCGCTCAACGAGATGCACCTGAAAATGCATCGCGCGGCGGCCGCGGTCGGCGCGCGCATCGACGCGGTGTTCTTCTGCCCGCACACGGCGGAGGATCACTGCGACTGCCGCAAGCCGAAACCCGGCATGATGCAGATGATCGCCGAGCGCTTCGAGATCGATCCCGGTCACACGCCGGTCGTCGGCGATTCGCTGCGCGACCTGCAGGCCGGCGTCGAGGTCGGCTTCCAGCCGCACCTCGTGCTGACCGGCAAGGGCAAGAAGACGCTCGCCGCGGGCAATCTGCCGCCCGACACGAAGGTCCACGACGACCTGCGCGCGTTTGCGCTCGATTTTCTTTCACACGAACACGAGTGATGCGGCTGCCGCGCGCATCCTCCCCAACGCCAGACTCACGCCGATGCGCTTCGTCCGCTCCCTGCTGCTGCTGATCTACTTCATCCTGTACACGGTGCCGTACGCCACCGCGTGCTTCATCGCGTTCCCGTTCATGCGCCCCGACGCGCGCTACTGGATGGCGGCCGGCTGGTGCAAGTCGACGCTGTGGGTCGTGCGCTGGCTGAACGGCATCCGCTACCGAATCGAAGGGTTCGAGAACCTGCCCGACGGCCCGGCC
>NZ_JBYQCG010000091.1:0-2591 GCF_057837105.1 Burkholderia sp. APQ4-4ca
CAGATCGACTTTTCGCGAGCCGCTGTCGATTCGTCATCGATTCGCGCCGTTGGGGCGGGCCAAAAACTGGGCCAAACCCTACCGATCGCGCTCGACCCGGTTCGAAGCACCACATCGTCACCGATGCCAACGGCACGCCGCTTGCCGCGATCCTGACCAGCGCGAACGTCAACGACGTCACGCAATTGCTGCCGCTGATCGACGCGATTCCACCGATTCGCGGATTGCGCGGCCACCCACTGCAGAGACCGCGTGTGGTCTACGCCGACCGCGGATACGACTCCGAGCGACATCGAAAAGCGTTGCGCAATCGTGGTATCGAACCGGTGATTGCCAAGCGTCGTACCGAACACGGCAGCGGCCTTGGAAAATATCGCTGGGTCGTTGAACGCACGCATGCTTGGCTGCATCACTTCCGTCGCCTCCGTATTCGTTTCGAACGCCGTGCCGATATTCACGGCGCGTTCCTCAAACTCGGTTGCTGCCTGATCTGCTGGAATACGCTCCGACGCGCCGAGCAGTCTTTATGAAACCGTCTCTTAGTCTGATCGGAGTGATCTGTTGGACCGCTCAAGAATGGTCAATTTCTGAATATAACGCAGAGTCACCTAGCTGGATCGTCTCATCTAGAAGAGATCGACGGACGATCTGGTCAATATCGTCATTTCAATAAAAAGATATGTAATACGAAATATTTTTATAGAAAATGAAGAAAATCTCATGTTGCCTTGGAAGTCGCCGAGACCGAGCAGCCGCCGAAAAGTGGTTGCTCGAATATGCCGTCAACTCCGCAAAGAAGAATGACAAGCGTCGCACCTACGATGGTCCTGATGCGCGCGCGGAAGATGCGGCGACAATCGCGCAGTCCGTCTGGAGGATTATCAACTCAGACGACGTGCTGTTCAGCGTCATACGCAAGCGGGAATGCTCGCCCGGATCACCCAACCGAGTAAAGCTTGTCTCGACCACGCTCGGAGCCGCGTTCCTACGTTGCTTGTTGGCTGACGTCGAATACATTGCGATGGCTGATCCGATCGACCAGGCGAACCCGTTCATCGGCTTGTTCAAGCAGGTCATTGCACGGAACGCTGAGGCAGACGCTGCGGGAGGTACTTTGCATCAACCCGTCCGGTATGAACTTCGGTATTGGACGAAGATTCGTCGCTGCTTGACCGATGACGAGCTATGGATCTTCGAGAGCGGTCTGAATGGGGCCGTGGAAGAGATTCGAGAGCAAGGGAGGGCGAAGCCGTTCGCTGACGCGCTGAAGCCGTACACGCGGCTGGCTGCGAAGAACTACGGCTCTCTACTCGAACTGATTCGAGCACTGTTCCGCAAGTATCACCGCCTGCTGGTGATTCGCGTCGACTTCGAATATGGCAAAGCACATCGATCGGTTCCTTTTTCGAAAGTACGCAAGCACGGGGAGGCGTTAGTGAGGTACCTGAAGCGTGTTCAGCATCGAAAGAGGAACATCTACAAGGGATACGTGCTCAAGCTGGAGTACGGTTTGCAACGTGGCTGGCACTTCCACGGATTGATCTTCCTTGACGGCGATGTCGTACATGGCGACGTTCACTACGGCAAGATGTTCGGTGAGCACTGGAAGACGACCACAACGAAGGGTATGGGCGCTTATTTCAACTGCAATGCGAACGCTCGGAAGTACGGTAACGACTGCGGAATCGGAATCGTCGAGAGTGATGACATAGGTCGCCGGTATGCCCTGGAAACGCACGTCGCAGGCTATCTGACGAAGCCGGATTTCTACGCGCCAATGATGAAAGTGGATGGCAAGCGTCTCTTTTTCAGAAGCGAGGTACCGAAGACGCCGGCAGTGAAGCGAGGGCGCACGCGTACGAAGCCAGACGTGGTACCCGTGCTCGAAAAGATGCCGCTACCGTTTACGGCAAGGCGCCGTTGTGGAAACCTGCTGCCGAAGATACGGAAGCCGGACTCGAACGAGACCGAATGGGAAGCATATCGCTATCCGTGGGAGTTGCTTGCTCAAGTCTGACGCCGCTGCATCCTATGCTGGCGAACACCCCCGGAGTTCGCTGGCGAGCGATACACAAGATTCCCGTGTCTTAGAGACGGTTTCATAAAGACTGCTCGGCGCGTCGGAGCGTATTCCAGCAGATCAGGCAGCAACCGAGTTTGAGGAACGCGCCGTGAATATCGGCACGGCGTTCGAAACGAATACGGAGGCGACGGAAGTGATGCAGCCAAGCATGCGTGCGTTCAACGACCCAGCGATATTTTCCAAGGCCGCTGCCGTGTTCGGTACGACGCTTGGCAATCACCGGTTCGATACCACGATTGCGCAACGCTTTTCGATGTCGCTCGGAGTCGTATCCGCGGTCGGCGTAGACCACACGCGGTCTCTGCAGTGGGTGGCCGCGCAATCCGCGAATCGGTGGAATCGCGTCGATCAGCGGCAGCAATTGCGTGACGTCGTTGACGTTCGCGCTGGTCAGGATCGCGGCAAGCGGCGTGCCGTTGGCATCGGTGACGATGTGGTGCTTCGAACCGGGTCGAGCGCGATCGGTAGGGTTTGGCCCAGTTTTTGGCCCGCCCCAACGGCGCGAATC
>NZ_JBYQCG010000092.1:0-1098 GCF_057837105.1 Burkholderia sp. APQ4-4ca
GATCGTGCCCGTCTTGCCACCGGCCAGCGTCACCTTGTCCTTCGACGTGCTGTCGTACACCACCGCCAGCGATTCACCCGTCGTGCCGTCGATGACGCCGCCGTCCTTCAGCGCGTCATTCAGCTTGCCCAGGCTCTCGTTCGTCGCGAACAGTTGCGAGCCGTTCACCGCGTCCGTGCTCGTCGCCGACAGTTCGCCAGCCTTCACGTTCGTCAGCGTCGTGCCGCCTTCGCCGGCCAGCGTGGCCGACTTGTAGTTCGTCGTGCCGTCCGTGTTCTTGTCGTACGTGATCGCGGCCAGCGACTTGCCGTCCTCGCCGATCAGGCCCGACGACTTCAGTTGCGACACGTTCACCGCATCCTTGTCGGCCTTGCCATCCGCCACGTTCGACAGAACCGTGCCGCCTGCACCGGCCAGCTTCACCGACTTGTAGTTCGGCGTGCCGTCCGCGTTCTTGTCATACGTCACCGCGGCGGCCGACTTGCCGTCCTCGCCGATCAAGCCCGCCGACCTCAGTTGCGACACGTTCACCGCATCCGTGTCGGCCTTGCCTGCCTTCACGTTCGACAGCGTCGTGCCGCCTTCGCCCGCCAGCTTCACCGACTTGTAGTTCGGTGTGCCGTCCGCGTTCTTGTCGTACGTGACCGCGGCCAGCGACTTGCCGTCGTCACCGATCAGGCCCGTCGATTTCAGTTGCGATACGTTCACCGCGTCCTTGTCGGCCTTGCCATCCGCCACGTTCGACAGAATCGTGCCGCCTTCGCCCGCCAGCGTGGCCGACTTGTAGTTCGGCGTACCGTCTGCCTTCTTGTCGTATGTCACCGCGGCGACCGACTTGCCGTCGTCGCCGATCAGACCCGACGACTTCAGCTGTGACACGTTCACCGCGTCCTCATCGGCCCTGCCTGCCTTCACGTTCGACAGCGTCGTACCGCCTTCGCCCGCCAGCTTCACGGACTTGTAGTTCGGCGTACCGTCCGCATTCTTCTCGTACGTGACCGCGGCAACCGACTTGCCGTCGTCACCGATCAAGCCCGACGACTTCAACTGCGACACGTTCACCGCGTCCTTGTCGGCCTTGCCATCCGCCACGTTCGA
>NZ_JBYQCG010000093.1:0-2191 GCF_057837105.1 Burkholderia sp. APQ4-4ca
GTTTGGCGCTGGCCGGGACGATCGCGCACTTTCGATCGACTTCACCCGCTACGAATTGAGCGATGAAGAGTATCCGTATTTGGCGCGCAAGGCTGTAGCGACCTTTTTCCTGAAGCCGCTTCTCACGGTATCGTTGCTCACATCGCTGCTTCGGACAGCGCCGACGAATGCGGCCGCCAAGGTCGAAGATGTATTGATCGATCCTGTATTGCACAATTATGCGGGGGTGGCGAGGGATCATCTCGTGTCGGTTGCTGATGATCCAGAGGATCCTGCCGCCTCGGCGGCCCGGCGTGCGCTTGACGCGCAGGATGCATACCTCGATGGCCTGAATTCGCCCGGCCGGGTGCTTGAGCTGCACCCGTCCGAACACGAGAGACAACTCGAGTGGGAACGGCATGCCGACAGCATGTCCGACGCGATAAGGAAAGCGCGGAAGGATTCCATCATCTCAAGAATCGCAACGGAATCGGTGATGCTGTATGGAAACCATGCAGTTAGCTGGATCGACCTGCCTGGTGGCAAACCGCGCCGGATCGAGACCAAACTCGGCAGCGTGGGCACGTCGTTCGAGATGCCTCGGGTCGATATAGTCGATCCCATCGGACTCCAGCTAATGCTCCTGACGTTCCGTTCTGAGGAGCCACCGCGATGAAGTTGGTCTTCAGACAGTATCTGGCCTCCCTGAAGGAGCGGAAGGAACTTGACGCCGTCCTGCCAGACCTATTGAGCGAACTCGGGTATACGGTGGTCTCCCGGCCATCTGTCGGAACCCGGCAGTACGGAGTCGATGTTGCGGCCGTCGGCAAAGACAGCGACGGCACTCGCAAGCTATTCCTGTTCTCAATCAAACAGGGCGATCTAACCCGCGCTGACTGGGATGGCAATCCTCAGGCGCTTCGCAGCTCGATCAACGATATCCTCGACGTCTACATTCCGACACGCGTTCCCGAGGCCTACGCGAAGCTAGAGATCGTGATCTGCCTTTGCTTTGGTGGCGAAATTCAGGAAGCTGTCCGCGACAATGTCACGCAGTTTACCAAGCGGCACACAAGGGACGGCATATCGTTCGCCGAGTGGAACGGCGACTACATGGCCGGCCTGCTCGTCGACGGAGTGCTGCGCGAACAGTTGGTTGGCAAGGCTCTGCGCAATAGCTTTCAAAAGGCGGTCGCCATGGTCGACGAGCCACAGGTGGCATTCAAACATTTCCGCGAGCTGGTGCGAGGGCTTTGCGATGTTTCGGGCACGACTCCGAGGCAGCGGGCGACGATTGTGCGGCAGATCTATATCTGCCTGTGGGTCCAGTTCGTCTGGGCTCGCGACTCCCAGAACGTCGAAGGTCCGTACAAGGCCAGCCAGTTGTCCATCTTGCTGGCGTGGAATCTCATCCGCGACGACGTGGGGAAGTCGACCAAGGTAGCCGAGGAGGTCTGTATGGCCTTCGCGGAGCTGGTCAAACTTCATTTTCTGATTTCGGACGAGCTGTTGGGGCGCAAGATACTCCCATTTGTCGACAAGGAGCACGCGATCTCGATGGCAGTCGAATCCGCATCGCCGGTAGACGTCAACCTCAAGCTCTTCGAATTGCTCGGCCGCATCGCAATGCGGGGGCTATGGCATCTTTGGTTCGCGGCAGGATCGGACCATTTGCCGACGTCTCGGGATGACTGGAACTGCCCGGAAGCCAGCGAACTCGCACAGAAGATTGTCCAACTCATCAGAAACAACCCGGTCCTTCTCACGCCAGTGGCGGATGAACACTCCATCGAGATCGGGCTGGCGCTCTTGTTCCTTACGATGCTCGGCGATTGGAGCAAGGCTGCAGCGGACTACGCAGGCACCATCATTCAGCGGACGACGTTCGCATTTAGGTCGAACAGCCGGTATCCCACCATCTACGCCGACTACCGCTCGTTACTGGTCCATCCTCGTGAGGACACGGACGAGTATCGTGAAGCCCAGACGAAGGGCAGTACTCTGTACCCTCTCTTGTCGATTTGGGCCTCCTCGCTCGGTGAGGAAGAAAGTGCTCAATACATCGCCACTTTCACCGAGAAGTATCTCGGTCACTGCAATATGCAGTTCTGGCTGGCCGGCGATGATAGTGAGGATCACGTATATACCCGTGGCGACAATCACGGGACCTCTCTAGGCAATATTCCGATCACCGCCGATGGTGAAAGAGCGG
>NZ_JBYQCG010000093.1:2211-3101 GCF_057837105.1 Burkholderia sp. APQ4-4ca
AGCGGACGACGTTCGCATTTAGGTCGAACAGCCGGTATCCCACCATCTACGCCGACTACCGCTCGTTACTGGTCCATCCTCGTGAGGACACGGACGAGTATCGTGAAGCCCAGACGAAGGGCAGTACTCTGTACCCTCTCTTGTCGATTTGGGCCTCCTCGCTCGGTGAGGAAGAAAGTGCTCAATACATCGCCACTTTCACCGAGAAGTATCTCGGTCACTGCAATATGCAGTTCTGGCTGGCCGGCGATGATAGTGAGGATCACGTATATACCCGTGGCGACAATCACGGGACCTCTCTAGGCAATATTCCGATCACCGCCGATGGTGAAAGAGCGGTGAGAATTCTAGGAGACGAGTGTGCGGGAACTACGTCCTTCGATAAGCTGTCTGCCATCAGGCTAGGGCATTGGCCGATCCTTGCCATGGCGTGCCAGCATCACCGCCTTCCGTTACCGCCCAATCTGTGGTTGGACCTCCTGATGGAGAAGCGCGCGAAGAGCGAAAAGGATGACGCTAAAGCCTAAACGGGTGGCAGCAAGCAGTTTTGTTATCGAAATCGAGGGGGAATGAAGGTTTAGATTACCGCAGGCCGTGGGCAGGACGCGACAGTCGCGAACGACAATGGGTCGAGAAAACGCAGGCGGCTCCGAGTAAGCGAATGTCGGTTCAGATGGCTGATACGCGTAACGAGCAGCCATTGACCGGCGCTCGCGAGACGGATTGTAGATGGGTGAAAGCTGGCGAACCGCGGTTTCGATGCCGACCGGCAATCGGAACGCTGAGCCTCCTGCTGCAGGGGCGCGCCCAGCTCCGATTTGAACGAAACTAGACAGGTAGGCTGCTATCTGAGCGAGGGCTGCGCGAATTGCTCTAGCGCATCTAACGCT
>NZ_JBYQCG010000094.1:0-1803 GCF_057837105.1 Burkholderia sp. APQ4-4ca
GATTGACGCGTTGATGAAGTCGGACGGCACGTGGGTCGCGATCGATCCGAACACGCACACCGGCAACTGGACGATCCAGACGCGGGTGGTCAATGCGGTCGGAAACGCCGGTGAGATTGAGTCGACGGATGTTGCGCTGAAGACGTCGGTACCATTGCCTACCGGGGTATCCGTGCAAGGCGACGTGCTTACGGTGAAGTTCTCGGGTGCGCTTGTGGAGGCGGGGTCACGATTGGCCATCCTGATCGATGGTCATATGTACACGCATGACCTGACCAATGCGGAGATTGCTGCGGGCGTCGCAATATTCCAGGTGACTCGGGTGATAGCGGATTGGCTGGCTGTGGCGATTGTTGATGGGGCTGGAAATATTTCCTCGTATCGAGGTATCGATGAACTCAAATACGTCGAGAATTTTGATTCCAGTCAGTCCGCATCGCTCAATCTCGTGGGGGAAAAGATTTCCACCAAGTATTTTGATCTCACCTCCCTTGAAAGCTGGAGTACTGGCTATTGGAAGCAAGGTCTGTACAAGGGTGCCGATATGGGTAAGCCGGGAGAAGCGAAACCCACTGATCCTTCTGAGACGATGGCTCTTGCCATTATTGGTCGGGTACGGCTCGATTTGCATGATGGAATAAGCGCAACGCGTATCGCATTTGATGTTGGTGATGTGACGCGAGAGGAAAAGCTTCGTGTTTATTTTTACGATAAAAGCGGTGCGCTGATTTATACATTCGATCCGATTTCGGCAAGTGGCGGCACACATCAACGTGTGGAGATCAATGTCGGAAAGGAGTTTGTTCGTGTTGAATTCAATCAGGAATGGAGGCAGGATTGGTACACGCTCACGTGGGTCGATAATCTGGAGTTCAGCAGGGCGGCTACGCATCAGGGTATTTTTAATCCGCCGGCTGTTCAGGATCTCCTCGGTGACGTGTCCTACTATGGTGGGTACGAGAAGACGATTTTTAACGTGGAGAACGTCTCTTACTTCACGGGAGGCAATAGTGGGGTGCATGGTGGATTAGATGCCGACACTTTGAAGCTGAAGGGAGCGAATCAATATCTGGATGTCACCTCTCTGAATGGCGGGTTCTCGGAGAAAATCACGGGTATCGAGATTTTCGATATCACGGGGACTGGCAACAACATTCTGAAGCTGTCGATGAAGGATGTGTTGAATCTCGGACACGAAGATCTGTTCCGCACGGACGGCCATACGCAATTGATGGTCAAGGGCGATGCGGGGGATCGGGTTGAGTTGTCGGGCATGAGTGGTCTTGCCGCCGGCCAGGGGCAATGGGTGAAGCAAGGTCTGATCGCGCACGACGGCCTTGCCTATATGTTGTACGAAAACGCAGCACTGCACGTCGAACTGCTCGTGCAAGCGTCCGTGTCGGTTCAACTGATCTGATCCGCGTACGCTTCCGAAGCGGGCACTGCCGCTGTACCGAAACGTCCGATTCGGTATCCTTAATTTCTACTCGTGCGTTACCCATTGCACACAAGTGAACGACGCACATTCGCTTTAACCTAAAGCTTGTGCTTATTGACAGACATGGTGAATGAACAGAGATTGACACGTCCATCGCGTCCGACGATCGATACAGTGACCGACAACGTACCGCCGCACACCGGCGTGATCGAAAAAGGCGGACTGACCAACGACCCGCGCCCGACGGTGAGCGGCCGCGGCGACCCTGATGCGACGATTCACATTCTGGTGGACGGCGTGCAGGTCGGCACCGCGGTAGTCGGCGCGAACGGCACGTGGAGCTTCGCGCTCACGCAGCGGCTGAG
>NZ_JBYQCG010000095.1:0-1031 GCF_057837105.1 Burkholderia sp. APQ4-4ca
CGCTCGGCTACGACACCGACCGCTTCAAGCTGCTTGCGTTCATCCTGTCGGCCGCGCTCGCGGGCCTGGCCGGCTCGCTGAAGGTGCTCGTGCTCGGCTTCGAGACGCTGTCGGACGCGTACTGGACGATGTCGGGCCTCGTCGTGCTGATGACGCTCGTCGGCGGAATGGGCACGCTGTTCGGGCCGCTGCTCGGCGCCGCGCTGATCGTCGCGCTGGAAGACCGGCTCGGCGACATCGGCGAATGGCTCGCGTCGACGACGGGCATCGGCTGGTTCCATTCGCTCGGTGAATCGGCGACGATCGTCACCGGACTGATCTTCATCGCATGCGTGCTGGCTTTCCGGCGCGGGATCGTCGGCGAGATGGTCGCGCGGATCAAGCCGTTCAGGGCATCGTCGTGAGCATGCCGTGCGCGTCGCCCGCGTTGATGCGAAGCACCATCCCGCTCGCTCGGGGAAGGGCGCCGCCGCAGGCGCGGGCCGTCGCCGCGCGGCAGATTGGTGCCCCATTTTCGTGCGGCGATGCACCATAGGGGTAAATGCTAAGTTGTCGTGGTGCTTAAGCCTCTTTAAGATTCACCTCAGTTCTGATGCACCGCGAAACGAATTTGCAGGTGGAGAACGAGGAGACAATCGAGGCACAAAGTGCCCGGACCCCAAAGCGCTGTTGGACGGAATCCAACAGCGCTTTTTCATTTGCGTGCACGGATTTCATCGGTGGTGCATCGGACCGCCTTCCGCGTTTGCGTTCGCACCGCGTCTTTTCCCGTTTTCCCTTTCTTGCGATCCGTTCACCGACGATGTGCAATCCTGCACAGGCGCTTCGGGCTTACCCGGTTGGCGTGCGCGAAAGGCGTCCGTTACACTCGGCTTTCGCCGACCGTGCGGTCGGGAAAATCGGTCGGCAGTTCTCCTACAAGCACAATGCAGAAGAGGGAGTACGGTTGGATGAGCAGCGCAGCACGGTGGATCGGGGCAGGAGACGCGGCGGGCGCCGTTCGTTCGTCATGGGGTGCGCGGTGAGTCGTC
>NZ_JBYQCG010000096.1:0-1097 GCF_057837105.1 Burkholderia sp. APQ4-4ca
TACGTCCACTTTCGTGTTTGCAGAGTGCTGTGTTTTTATTAAACAGTCGCAGCCACCAGTTTATTGCAACCCCTTCACCCTCCTGGCGCAGGCCAGTCAAGCTACAAGGGCGTACCTTATCCCGAAGTTACGGTACCAATTTGCCGAGTTCCTTCTCCCGAGTTCTCTCAAGCGCCTTAGAATACTCATCTCGCCCACCTGTGTCGGTTTGCGGTACGGTCATCGTTAGACTGAAGCTTAGAGGCTTTTCTTGGAACCACTTCCAATTGCTTCGCTCCCGAAGGAGCTCGCGCCACACCCTTGAATTGCGCGCCCGGATTTGCCTAAGCGCCTTCTCCAATGCAGCGACCGGGACTTCCAACACCCGGACAACCTTCCGCGATCCGTCCCCCCATCGCATCTAACAATGGTGCAGGAATATTGACCTGCTTCCCATCAGCTACGCATTTCTGCCTCGCCTTAGGGGCCGACTCACCCTACGCCGATGAACGTTGCGTAGGAAACCTTGGGCTTACGGCGAGGGGGCCTTTCACCCCCTTTATCGCTACTCATGTCAGCATTCGCACTTCCGATACCTCCAGCACCCTTTACAAGGCACCTTCGCAGGCTTACGGAACGCTCTCCTACCATGCGAGCAAAGCACGCATCCGCAGCTTCGGTATATAGCTTAGCCCCGTTACATCTTCCGCGCAGGACGACTCGATCAGTGAGCTATTACGCTTTCTTTAAAGGGTGGCTGCTTCTAAGCCAACCTCCTGACTGTTTTAGCCTTCCCACTTCGTTTCCCACTTAGCTATATTTGGGGACCTTAGCTGGCGGTCTGGGTTGTTTCCCTCTTGACACCGGACGTTAGCACCCGATGTCTGTCTCCCGTGATTGCACTCTTCGGTATTCGGAGTTTGCTATGGCGGGGTAATCTGCAATAGACCCCCCAACCATGACAGTGCTCTACCCCCGAAGGTGAGACACGAGGCACTACCTAAATAGTTTTCGGAGAGAACCAGCTATTTCCAGGTTTGTTTAGCCTTTCACCCCTATCCACAGCTCATCCCCTAACTTTTCAACGTTAGTGGGTTCGGACCTCCAGTACGTGTTAC
>NZ_JBYQCG010000097.1:0-99579 GCF_057837105.1 Burkholderia sp. APQ4-4ca
CCATGGAGCATGCCTGCCACTCCCAACCTCTGATGGGCGTCGTTAAAAGACCGCATACGCTTCACCCACCGGAACACGACGTGCTGAACCCGGGATGTCGATCGATACGCCGTCGATCACCAGCGGGTCCGGCCTCGTCGGGGTTTGCAGCGTATGCTGCTGATGGCGCGAGATCCAGCGACGCAACTGGTTCGGATTGACGTCATGGTCCATGGCCGCCCGGGCGATCGATACCCCCGGCCTCAGGCAAAACTCGACCAGCTCCCGCACGGCATCTTCATCAAATTCCCGCCGGCCATCCCGTCTGCGGCCAACCACCAGTCTGCTTCGAAGGTCCTGTTTCTCTGTCATCACGGTCTGAGTGCATGTGTCCACGCGGACACTTAGCATCTGACCTTCTGCCTACCATTGGTAGGGCGTCGTTTATTGACGGCTTACTCTCGACCGGCACGAGTGCATCAACTTCCGATTCGCGAACGGCCGCATTTTCGAATGGGAATTCAACGTCGACGGCCGAGTACAAAAGTACTTGCCGACGTCCCGCCTCACGTTCAACGACGCGGATCTGGTGTTGCAGGCGGTACTACGCGGAGCGGGTATCGCGCAGATGGCGGGCTATCAGATTCGCGACCACCTTGCATCGAACGAGCTCGTAGTCGCGCTGGCGAAGTATTTGCCGGAAGATCGCGGTCACTATATCTGCTATCTCAGTCGGCAACATCTGCCGACACGCATTCGTATCTTCGTCGACTTCATGACCGAGCAGATACGCGCACTTGACCTGAACTGCATGACCCGTTTCAACCCGGATGTCACGGAGGAATCATCGCCGGCGTTGGCTGCCTGAAGGCATTACCTCGAGTCGATCCACTTCACGCATCGTCATCGTGATCGTCCCAGTCGCGTTCGTCGCCGGCGCTCCCAAGGGGGCAGGCGATCAAACTACAGGCCAAAACCGGACCCACTAGTTGCGGTACGGTATGGTTTCCATACGCTTTCTCGGGTTAGACAGCCTCGACGACAAGTCTGGCTATGACATCAACAGCGATCTCTCGGTCATGAAGTGCATCAGCAGTTGCGTCCACGTGGTGCCGTGCGTGCAAGCTGAATGACTGCTCGCGACTTGGCCAGATCACATCGGCGCGATCGTGGAACTCGGGAAGCGGCGGCGATCAGCGCCCCGATATGGCGGTATGGCTGGCCCGTTGCCCTGTGGCCCAGCGGAGCTTACGTTCCATGATGCGCAGATTAATGCGGTCAGACGCCAGATGCCCAAGCGTGTTCAGTGCGTCGCGCTGCGATTTCGGAAGTCTGCGCGGCATGCGGTCGATCACGCATAGCGAGCCCAGTGGATACCCCTGACTGTCACGAATGTTGACCCCGGCATAAAAACGGATGTGCGGCGAGCCCGTCACGAGGGGGTTATCGGCAAAGCGCACGTCGATGGTCGCGTCCTCAACGACAAACACGTCATCCTGTAGGATCGTGAAGTTACAGAACGCCCATGAGCGCGGCGTTTCCGTCGTTTCAAGCCCCCAACGTGACTTGAACCATTGCCTGTCGGGCGTGAGAAGAGTCAGTAGCGCAATGGGGGCCTCAAGAATGGCCGCGGCGAGACGCGTAATTTCATCAAAGGCTTCTTCGGTCGGGGTATCTACCAGGCCAGAAGCAGTCACTGCCCTCAGCCTTTGCACTTCGTTGCCAGCCGGTCTGCCCTTCAGCGGACCGGCTGCAAGCTCATTTAGTGCTCCGTCGTCGGCAAGCAACCGGCGGACCGTGGTCTGAATGACGCTCGCGGACCTGCCGACGTCTAGCAGGTGTAAACGCCGTCCGACGCCTTGGAATGCGGGGTTCTCTGTGCCTTTGGGATGGCCAACCATGACAACGTGAGTGTGGCCGAGCGCAGGATGTTCCAGAATGTGCTCCACAAGGGTCAAGCAGTCGGCGCTGTCGTCGTCAACGACGATCACTGAGGGCAGAAGATGACCGGCACATAGCGAGGTCTGAACGGCGTCCGAGCTCGCGTGCACCGCGCACTCGGGCAGAACGCCGAGCATTTCCACAAGACGCTGGGTCTTATGCTGTGGCGCATGCACGAGCAACAGCGCGGGCACATCGATCTTTTCCTCAGCAAGCCTAGCCTTGAGGTCCGTGACAGCGCTGCGCCGGATGCGTCGGTGTCCGCCGGGTGTCTTCCAGGAGTCGAGCGCGTTCTCTTCGATCCATGTCTGGGCCGTACGCACCGACACGCCGAGGATCTCCGCTGCTTCCCGGGTGGTAATGATGGGGTCTTCCATGAGGTTCCTGTCTACATTGCTCGCAGAATACCTGATGCAAGGGTATACCGCACCCGGGAAATCAAATATGGCAAATTCGGCAATTTAACCTACGATGTCGCGTGCGCATCGATCCTTGATTCGCTTCCCCCGCCCCTGTGGGAAGGGAGCGGGGACCGGCCTATGTGATTTTTTTGCCAAGGAAGTTGAAATTCAAGGCCGCGAAGGATCGCTTCGGTCGGCGCAACGCCCTCGGGGATTCCGTAAGCAGTAAACACTTAAAACGGAAAAATCGGCAAAATATCCTAAAGCCTTTCAAATAGCTGCCGTTATAGTCGATATAACTTGGCGCTGTACGCGTGCATCAAGACCCGCAAAAACAAAGGGGGAAACTGACGAGCCCCACGGGGCCAAACGAACGACCAAACATACTCCAACATTCATGGCGCGCCAGCCCGTTTTCGACAGGACAGGAACGGGGCGCCTATGAGCTGAAGTTGCGGAACGGAGGCAGTTGCAGAGCAACACCACTAAAAACGGATATTGAACTGGGGAAAGCTAATGAGATATTTAGGAAACCTACGGATTGGTACTCGCCTGCGGGTCGGGTTCGGCATCACGTTGCTGCTTCTAATGATGACGGGGGGCCTGGCGATGCTGCAGGCGTCGAGAATCTATGCGGGTACTCAGGACATCGCTGACAACTGGCTCTCCAGTGTTCAGAAACTAGGCGAAATCAGGGCGCTTGCTAACGGCGTCCGGCGAGCGAGCTTGCGCTCCGTCATGGAGAGCGAGGCGACAGCGAAGCGAAACCAGCGCGCACAGCACGACGCTGCGTTGTCATCCCTCAAAGCTGCTATGGCAAGCTACGAAAAGCTCCTTTCATCGCCCGAGGAGCGACAGGCTTTCGGCGATCTGAACAGGGCGTGGGCTGCATACGAAATATCCGACACGAAACTTCTTGATCTCTCGGAATCGGGCGATGTCGGCTTTTCCGCCGCCAGATCGCTCGCGACAGGCGAATCTGCAGCGCTGTTCGCGCAAGCAGTGCAGTTGGTCGAGCAGGACGTGAAGCTCAATCGCGCTGGAGCAGATGCTGCCACGAGCGAAGCGGCGAATAACTATCACGCGACGATCGTGCTGACCGGTGTGCTTTGCGGCGCAGCGCTGCTGCTGTCCGTCGCTGTAGCATGGTTGATTACCCGTTCCATAGTCACTCCGCTGGGACGAGCGGTCGGCATTGCCGAGACTGTGGCGCGCGGCGACCTGACATCCGACATTGAAGTATCCGGTAGCGATGAAACGAGCCAGCTTCTGCTCGCGCTACGCAATATGAACGCACGGTTGCTGGATGTGGTGAGCCGCGTCCGCTCGAGTAGCGAGAGCATCGCCACAGGCTCCGCGCAGATCGCCGCAGGTAACACTGACCTTAGCCAACGGACTGAGGAGCAGGCAGCATCTCTTGAGGAGACCGCGGCTAGCATGGAGCAGTTGACAGCGACGGTCAAACAGAACACGGACAACGCGAGGCAGGGAAACACACTCGCCAGCAACGCATCGGAGATCGCTGCCAGAGGAGGGCGGGTGGTCGCGGAAGTCGTTGACACCATGCACGACATTTCCAAAAGCTCGGCAAAGGTCGCCGAGATCATTGCGGTCATCGAAGGCATCGCTTTCCAGACGAACATACTCGCGCTGAATGCGGCCGTTGAAGCCGCACGTGCGGGTGAGGAGGGCCGGGGCTTTGCGGTAGTGGCGAGCGAGGTGCGGGGACTTGCGCAGCGAAGTGCCTCGGCTGCCAAGGAAATCAAGGAGTTAATCGTCCAGTCGGTGGCCAAGGTTGAAGCGGGTACATCGCTTGTGGACAACGCGGGCGCCACCATGAAGGACGTGGTTGAATCCGTAAAGCGGGTCACTGACCTCATGGGGGAAATTGCGTCTGCATCGATTGAGCAGCATACCGGTATCGAGCAGGTCAATCAGGCTGTCATGCAAATGGACGAAGTTACGCAACAGAATGCGGCGCTCGTGGAGGAAGCTTCGGCAGCGGCCCAGTCGATGGCATCTCAGTCAAGCACCCTTCGCGACCTCGTCTCGATTTTCCGCCTGCCTGACTCGACCAGTGGCGCTCCCAGTGTGCCGCGGCATCTTCCCGAGCTTGCGCGGCGGCCAATGCCTAAGGCGAGGAGCATTGCTCAACGTCGGCCCGAAGCCGCACTGCCTTCCAATGAAAGCAGTGCTGGTTGGCAGTCGTTCTAAGTGGCGGCCTGTGCACTTTGACACGGCAGCTCGCTGATCGGCCGCCAAGTCTTCGCCGGCAGCGAGACCGACTCCCTACCGGCGTTATGCCCAAGCGTCCAGTCTCCTGATTCTGCCAACCAATCCTGCGGTCGGCGTTTGTTTCGATCTCGCTCTGTATTGATTGAACTCGCAAATTGTCGGCGCGCCGTGGACGCACCGTATATGGAAGCGGCAACTTTCAGAGTCGTGCATGAGAACCGCAGCAGAAATGCCTGTACAGACTGGTGAGATCATCCTCTAAACAGACGTCAGTTCACGTACAAAAATTACGGAGACCGGATGCAGACGAGCTTTTTTGACAGACTCAACGCGTCAACGAGATTACGATTCAGAGTGTTCGGCGCTGTGATCGCGACTTTGTTCTGCTGCTCATTCGCTGCCGTCTGCATACAGCTCAGCAGTACTCGGAATGAAGCCTATTGGTTAAATAGCGTATGGATTGCAAACACGAAATTATTGGGTGAGATGGGCGACCGAGTCACTGAACTTCGACTGGCTCAAGCTCAAATTCTATTGGCCAGGAAGGCAGAAGATCTGCAGACAGCAAAAAGCCGCGCAGCGGAGCACCGACGTGCACTTACTGAGTCAAAGGCCGTGCTGGCCGCGAGTAACGCGGCATACTCGCCGGGCGACCTCAGTCATGCACTAGAAAGGATGAACGCGTATATTGTCTCTGAGAGTGACTGGGAAAATAGCAGCTCACCAGAAGCCGCGTTTGAAGGTGAAACCAAAAATCTGTACGAAGCGGCTGACGGGGCAATCGACACACTCATTGAAGCCAACGCGGCGGCTGCATATATAGACACATTTCGAATCGTCCGCACGTCACAGGCATTATTTTTCCTGGTTATCGGAGTCGGCATCCTGGCATGCGCCGTGCAGTTTTGGACGACGCGTCGGCTTGAATTGCTCATATTTCATCCCTTGGAAAGAATCACCGACGCACTTAGCCGCCTTTCTTCAGGTCAAGAGGACACTCAGTTTCCGGTGACCGATCGTAGAGATGAAATTGGCGGCCTCATTTGCGCGTTCCAGCGCTTCCGGCTCAACACGGAAGTGCTCCGTGAAACCTACGTTGCGACAAAGCTCGCCGAGGAAACCGCCACACGCCTTGCACATCACGATCCTCTGACCGGGCTGTTCAACCGAAGGCATCTCCGCTCGCGCATTGACCACCTCAAAGACGACACGTCCGACCGGAAGCACTTTTTGTACGTAATTGATCTTGTTCGGTTCAAGCCAATCAATGACCTCTATGGTCATGCTGCGGGTGATACTGTTCTGTGTACTATCGCGAACCGGCTGCGCGCGCTTGTAGGTACAACCGACATCGTCGCCCGTCACGGCGGCGACGAGTTCGCCCTCCTTGTTAGTTTCGACGAGCACGCAGCGCAGCAAAGCGCGGAGGCACTCGCAATCCGTGTAATCGAGGCACTGCGGGCACCGTTTGATATTGAGCGAATTCATCTCGAGATGGGTGGAAGTATCGGCGTGGCAATGTACGCCCGTGACGGATCTGATGCAGACTCGCTCGTACGATCTGCGGATGCCGCCATGTATCGTGCCAAAGGAAAGTCGATCTGCGAATACCAGTTTTTCGAGGAAAGCATGCGAGAGGAACTTCGGAAAGAAGCTGAACTCGAGATTGACATACGGACGGCGGTTACGGCTCACGTAATCTGTCCGTATTATCAGCCGCTCGTCGACCTCTCCACAAGAGAGATTCATGGCTTTGAAGTGCTTGCGCGTTGGACTCATCCTACGCGCGGGCCCGTCACCCCGGAGGTGTTTGTCCCAGTCATTGAACGGCTCGGATTGGCGGCCTCGTTTACGCTCGCGATATTAAGGCAGGCTTGCCGGGATGCCCGGCAGTGGCCAGGCACTCCATCGCTGGCGGTGAATGTGTCTCCTCAACAGCTCGCCGACGCACATTTTCCAGCCCAAATCCTTTCGATTCTTAATGAGGAGGATTTTCCGCCAGAACGTTTGGAAATTGAAATGACTGAGTCAGCCTTGGTAGGAGATATTGAGGCGACAAAATCAACAATCGAGAATTTACAGCGATGGGGGATACGGGTGTCTCTGGATGATTTTGGTACGGGATACGCCAGTCTGCATCATCTTCGGGAATTGCATTTCGATAAGGTCAAGATCGACAAATCTTTCATTCAATCGATGCTTGTTGATAGGGAAAGCGAAAAGATCGTCGACGCGATGCTCAACCTTGTCAGCGGGCTCGGGTTGTCAACCTTAGCTGAAGGGATTGAGACCATCGAGCTTGAGGATGCACTTAGAGAGCGAGGTTGTACTTATGGGCAAGGCTATCTGTTCGGGAAAGCAGTTACAAGCAACGAGGCTTTCGAACTATTGCGGGCGCGTATGTCCAGCAGAGAAGACGAGCCCGTTCTTTCGTGACGACGATCGTTCTCCCGCGTGCTCATGGTGATCAGTCCCGGTCGGCCCACGATGCGCTCCGGCAGTTCAAACCGCCGCCAGCATGCGCCGAAACCCTCGAACTACGACATTTCAACTTTGCCCAGATACGACATTACAACTTTGCTCTTACAACAAAAATGTCGATAATGTTGATTATGTCAAATGCAATCCTGACTGATTTTTGGTAGATGGCGCGCGACAACGCCATCTGCTTTTCAAGACAAGCCAAAGTGGTATCGGTTTGCTACGCAAACGCCACCTAATACGGGAACCCGATGCGCCCGTCGCCCGTCGGATGCGCGACCGTCCCCATCCGGACGTCGTAGACGTCGGTCAGCACGGCGTCGCACATGAACTCGGCCGGCGTGCCGTCGACCACGACGCGCCCCTGCCGCAACGCGACGAGTCGGTCGCAGTAGCGCGCGGCGAGATTCACGTCGTGCAGCACCACCACCACGCACAGGCCGCGCTCGAGCGCCAGCGCGCGCACGAGCGCCAGCACCTCGATCTGATGCCGTATGTCGAGCGCGGAAATCGGCTCGTCGAGCAGCAGGCACTCGCTGCGCTGCGCGACGAGCATCGCGAGCCACGCGCGCTGCCGTTCGCCGCCCGACAGACTGTCCGCGGCCCGGTCCGCGAAGGCCGCGGTGTCCGTCGCACGCAGCGCCTCGTCGACCATCGCGCGATCATCGTCGCCGAACCGGCCCAGCGCGCCATGCCACGGGTAGCGCCCCAGCGCGACGAGTTCGCGCACGGTCAGGCCGTCGGTACCGGGCAGATGCTGCGGAAGATACGCGATCGCACGTGCGAGCGCCCGGTTCGCCCATGCGTCGAGCGGCCGGCCCTGCAGCCGAATCGTGCCGCCATGCGGTCGCTGCTGCCGCGCGAGCAGCTTCAAGAGCGTCGACTTGCCCGAGCCGTTGTGACCGAGCAGGCCGACCACGCTGCCGCGCGCAAACGCAAGATCGACCGGATGCAGCAGCACACGCCCGGCCGCTTCGAACGACACGCGTTCGAGCGCGAAGAACGGCGCCTGCAATTCGGCCACCCGCGCTGCCGCGGCCACGGACGACTGCGGCGCGCAAGCCTGCGCCGGTATGGAAGCAATCGGATTCATGTCGGAGATACCGTCGAATGCGACGTCACGGCACCGGACTGCGCGACGATCCGCCCGTAGTCGAGCTTCACGCTGCGATCGCCCAGCGAGAAATAGCGGTCGTCGTGCGAAATAACCAGCACCGTCTTGCCGCGCGCCTTGAGTTCCGGCAACAGCTGCCGGTAGAACACGTCCCTGAACAGCGGGTCCTGGTCGGCCGCCCATTCGTCGAACACGTAGAACGGCCGGTCCTCCAGGTATGCGACCAGCAGCGCGAGCCGCTTGCGTTGCCCCTGCGACAGGTCGAGCGTCGAGAACGCGGCGCCCTCGACCGCGACCTTGTGCGACAACTGCAGCGCGTCCAGCAACGCGTGCGCCCGCTGGCGCGACGCCGCGTCGATTCCGAACAGCCGCTCGAACAGGAAGAAATCGCTGAACACCGCCGAGAACAGGTGGCGGTAGCGCTCGCGCGATGCCGCGTCGACCGGTTCGCCGTCGAGCAGGATCCGCCCTCCTTCCGGTGCGTAAAGGCCCGTGATCAATTTCGCGAGCGTCGTCTTGCCGCTGCCGTTGCCGCCGATCAGGAACACCGTTTCGCCCGGTACGAACGACAGGTCGATCGGCCCCAGCGTGAACGCTTCGCCGTCGCGCACGTAGCGATGCGTGACGCCGTCGAGCGTGATCCGCGCGAACGCGTGCCCGGGCCGTTCGCCGTCGGCCGGCTCGCGCGGCAGTTCCGCGTCGAGCTGCTCGATGCGCTCGAACGCGACGCGCGCGAGGCTGAGCGACGGAATCGCGGCGAGCAGCCCTTCGATCGGCATGATCATGTACAGGAACACCATCGCGTAGCCCGACGCGACGCGTGCATCGATCTCGAACCAGCGCGCGAGCACGAACAGCGTGAGGCCGATGAACGCGAACAACACCAGGTTGCCCCAGCTCGCCGCGGCCGCGTACAGCATGTAGCCGCGCGTGCGCTGCACGCGCACGGCTTCGACGCCCGGCTCCAGCATTTCACCGACGAACGCGTCACGCCGCGCCCGATGAAGCTTCAGTTCCTTCGCCCCATCGAACAGCGCGCGGAAGTGGCGCACGAGATCGTCCTCGCGCCTGCGCGAATCGCGCAGGTCGGCCATCGCGCGCCCCTGGACCGCGCGGAAGCCGAGCATCGCAATCCCGATCGTGACGGCGGCGAACAGCAGGATCTGCCATGACAGATAGCCGAGATACGCGAGACAGCCGGCAATGACCGCGCCCTGCATCGCAATCGTCGGCAAATTCACGAAAAACACGACGATCGTGTCGAGATCCTGCGTGAGCACCGACAGCGATTTCGCGCTGCCGAGCCGTTCGAGATCGGGGTACGACGCGTCGCCGATGCGGCGGATCGTGCGCATGCGCAGCATCGCCTTCGCACGCTGCCCGAGCGACATGAACAGCATCTGCGACACGGCGCGCGCGGCGAGCACCGCGACGACGACAGCCGCGAAACGCCAGCCGAGCGCGGCGAGACGTTCGGGCGGTGCGCCGAGCGCCTGGTTGATCAGCGCGATCAGCGTCGCATTGCCGATCCCGCTCGCGAGGCTCGTCAATAACGCGAACGGCAGGGTCCAGCGAAAACTGCCGGTCAGGAAACGAAACAGCGACATGGAGTGTCCTTGCGCATGCGACGCGGCCGCGCCGCTCGCGCGACGGGCGGCGCGCCGCCATCGGTTGTAGTGGGGATTGAACGTGCCGCCGGCATCATCGTCGCAGCAGCCAGAACAAATACGGACCGCCGATCAGCGTCGCGAGAATGCCCGCCGGCAGTTGTTGCGGAAACAGCAGGTTGCGGCCGAGCCAGTCGGCGGCCACCATCAGCAGCCCGCCGATGAGCGCCGCGATGAGCAGTTGCGAACGCGCGCGCGCGAAGCCGAGCAGCCGCGCGAAGTGAGGCGCCATCAGGCCGACGAACGACATCGGTCCGATCACGATCGTCGCGCCCGCCGTCAGGAGCGCGGCCACCACGAACAGTGCCGCCCGTGCGTGGCTCGCACGCACGCCGAGCGCGGTCGCGACGTCGGCACCGAGCGGCAGGATGTCGAGCCAGCGCAGCGCCAGCCACGCGAGCGCGCCCCCCGCGACCGTGCAGATCCACACCGCAACCGCAGTCTGCGGCAGGACCACATAAGTCGAGCCCAACAGCAGCGCGCGTAGCAGTTCGGCCTGCACGCCGCCGCGCGCGGTCGCGAGCACGATCGCGGCCTGAGAGAACGCGCTGATCGCGATGCCGGCGAGCAGCATCCGGTCCGGCGCGAAGCCGGTGCGACGCCCGAACGCGATGATCGCCGCCAGGCACGCGAGCGCGCCCGCCGACGCACCGCCGAGCAACGCGGGCGCGGACGGCACGCCCACGCCGAGCGCGACCGCCAGCAGCCCGAGCATCGCGCCGCCGCTCACGCCGAGCAGATCCGGGCTCGCCATCGGGTTGCCGGTCAGGCGCTGCAGCACCGTGCCGGCCAGCCCAACCATCACGCCCGCGCCGAGCGATGCAGCGACGCGCGGCACGCGCCAGAACGCGACAGCCGGCCATTGCGCGGCATGCGTCCATTGCCAGCCGTCGATCGTCACCGCGAAATGCAGCGACACCCATACGGCCAGCACGAGCGCAACGCCGCCCGGCAACACGAACCGGACGACGGAACGGCGCCGCGTGTCGTACGTATCGATCGCAGACCGCACGCCGCCGGTACGGACGCCCCGCAGCATCGCCAGCAGCAGCGGACCGGCGAGCAGCGCCAGCGCCGCGCCGGTCGGCAACCGGCCGCCCAGTACGCCGGGCAGGCACTGCACGAGCTGATCCGCGAGCGTCAGCAGCAGCGCGCCGATGCACGGCGCCCACGCGAGCTGGTCGCGCAGCCGGCGCGCCCCCGCGAGCCGCGCGAGCGCGGGGCCGCCGAGCCCGATGAAACCGATCACGCCGACCGCGCTCGTCGCGAGCGCGCTCAGGCACACGGCGATCGCGAGCGCGACCAACCGCACCGCCGTGACCGACAACCCGAGCTGGCGCGCGCCGCGATCGTCCAACGCGAACAGCGCCAGCGGCCGCGCGAGCAGCCACGCCGCGACCATGCAGCCGGCCACGCGCGGCACGAGCCAGGCCGCGACCTCCCAGCCGTTCTGCACGAGCGAGCCCGCGCCCCAGATGAACACCGCAACCAGCGAACGCTCGTTCACGATCGCCAGCAGCACGGCGAGCGCGCCGCCGTACAGGCTCACGACCATGCCGGCGAGCGTCACCGGCACGGGCGCGAAACCCTTGCGCCAGGTCAGCGCGAGCGTCGCCGCGATCGCGATCGCCGCACCGCCGAGCGCAACCGCGAAGCGCTCGCCCGCCACCAGCGCCGGTGCGACGATCGACGTGGCCGACAGCGCGAGCGACGCGCCCGACGATACGCCAAGCGTCAACGGCTCCGCGAGCGGATTGCGCAGCACCTGCTGAAACACGACCCCGGCCAGTGCGAGCGCGGCGCCCGTCGTCATCGACACGACGACGCGCGGCAGCCACGCATAGCGCGCGACGAGTTGCGCCATCGACACGTCCGCGCCGCCCGTCAGCATGCCCGGCCATTGCGCGACGGGAAGCTGCGAGGCCAGCGTGTGAAAGACGGCCCACACCGTTGCCAGCGCCAGCAGCGCCGGCAGCATCCACGCGCGCGAGCCGGCATCGGCCGTCATCGTCCTAGCCCTCATCGCGCGCCCTCCTGCAATGCGAGTGCCAGGCCATGCGCGAAGCGCATCGACGCAACGACGCCCCCGAGCGATGGCAGCGCGCCGAGCGTGCGCACGCGGCCTGCCTTCACGAACGGGAGCGCATTCCACAGTGGGCCACGCGCCAGCTGCGCACCGACACCGGGCGGCATGTCGAGCACCAGCGCCTGCGCGTCGGGCTGCCGCGCGAGCGCGGCGAGTTCGGTTTGCGTCGCACCTTGCGGATCGGCATCGCCACGCCATGCATTCGCGATCCCGACGCGCGACAGCACCCCGCCGTACAGACTGTTTTCACCGAGCACCGACATGTGCCGATCGTCGATCGGATACAGCAGGTACACCGGCCGCTTCGTCGCACGAAAACCAGCCAGCTGCCGCGTGACGTTGCCAAGCTGCGCATCGGCCCGCGCCAGCAGCACGTCGGCTGTCGCCGGGCGGTCGAAGACCTGCGCGAGCTGCCGAGTCACATCGCGAACGGCCGCATACACATCGAGGCCTTGCCCGAACAGACCGACGGTCAAGATCGGCGCAATCCGTTCGAGCATCGCGCGCAGCGGCGCGTGGAACGGCGTGATCACGATCAGATCAGGCTTCAGCGCATCGAGTACCTCGAAGTTCGGCTGGAACAGCAGCCCCGTATCGGTCACGTCGCGCGGTAACGGCGGAACGCCGTCGACACGCATGTACCACGGCGGACGCGACACGCCCACCGGCACGACGCCCAGCGACAGCACGATCTCGGTCAGCGGCCAGTCCAGCACGACGATTCTCGGTGCGTTCGGTGCGAAAGCCGGCTTCATGGACAACGATGGCGGCGCCGCAACGACCGCACGCGCCGCGGCGCTCATGCCGCCGAGCGCCGCCGCACACCACGCAAGCGCGCGGCGGCGTGTCGGGTCTACCTGTTGCGCATCGAAACCGCCGATGTTCTTCCGCACCGGGCTCACCATTGATAGCGCGCCGTGCCGAGCACCGTGCGCGTCGCGCCCCAATAGCACACCGACGCCGACGAGCAGTACGAGATGTATTCGCGGTCGAACAGATTGTTCACGTTCAGCGCGAGTCGCCAGTTCTTCAGGTCGTAGTGCACGCCCAGATCGACCAGCACACGCGCCGGCACGTCGAACGTATTCGTGCTGTCGCCCGCCGAACGGCTCGTGTAACGCACGCCCGACCCGATCCCGAAGTGACGCAGCGGCCCCGACAGGAACGTGTAGTCGGCCCAGGCGGCCGCCGTGTGGCGCGGCGCGACCGTCGGCCGCTTGCCGAGGTTCGCCGTCGTGCTCTCGGTCACCGACTGGTTCAGGTACGAATACGACGCGATCAGCTTCAGGTTCGGCGTGACGTTCGCATGCGCCTCCGCCTCGATGCCGCGCGAGCGCACCTGCCCGGTCTGGATCGCGAACTGCGGATGGGCCGGATCGGTCACTTGCACGTTGTCCTGCGTGAGCGTAAACGCCGCGACCGAGAAGAACCCGTCGAACCCCTTCGGCTGGTAACGCACGCCGGCCTCGAGCTGCTTGCCCTTGGTCGGCGAGTACGGCTGGCCGCCAAATGCCGCGCCGAGCAGCGGCTGGAACGAACGGGCGAAACTGACGTAAGGTGCGATCCCGTTGTCGAAGCGGTATGCGAGGCCCGCGCGCCACGTGAACGCGTGATCGTTCGAGTGATAGAGCGTGCCCGCGCCGGTCGCGATCGACGTCGTCTGCTGGTTGCCGCCGGTCCAGTCCTGACGCACGCCGAGCGTGAGCACCCAGTTCCGGTAGCGCGCCTCGTCCTGCGCGTAGACCCCGAACGTGCTGAGTGCATAGTCGAGCCGCGTGTTGACGGGCTGGGTCGCCAGCGCCGCATAGTTCGGCTGGAACAGGTTGACCGTGCCGACCACGGCGTTGCCTTCGTTGTCACCGAGCATCGAGCGCTGATAGTCGATGCCGAACAGCACCGTATGCTCGATCGGCCCGGTCGAGACGCGCGCCTGCGCATGCGTGTCGACCTCGAACTGCGTGTAGTGCTCGTTGTCGACGTTGCCCCACATCGAGACCGTCTTGCCATCGGCCGAGAACGGGCTCGTGACCGACGTCTGGTAGTAGTGCTGGTCGATGTGCAGGTAGCGCAGCGTCTGCGACACGCTGATGCGGTCGTCGAACGCATGCTCGAACTGATAACCGAACCAGTACTGCGTGCGCTGCATGCCGTCCCGGTCGGGATCGCCGAAATAGCGGTCCGGGCCGAGCCGGCCGTTCGGGTTCGCGAACAGCGTGCCGCTCGCGGGCACCGGATTGAACAGGCCGCCGTTCGGATCGCGCTGGAAACCGCCCTGCAGCGTGAAAGTCGTGTCGCGATCCGGGCGCAGCGTGACCGACGGCGCGATCGCGATCCGCCGGTCCTTGATCTGGCTGACCTGCGTGTCGGCCGTCCGGCCGAGGCCCACCACGCGGTACGACACCGTGCCCGCCTTGTCCACCGGGCCGCTGAAGTCGAAGCCGAGCTGGTAGTTGTCGTGGTTGCCGACCTGCAGCATGACTTCGTGATACGGCTCCGCCGTCGGCAGCTTGCTCACGTAATTGACGAGGCCGCCCGGGCTGCCCTGGCCGTACAGGACCGACGCCGGTCCGTGCAGGACTTCCATCCGTTCGACGAAGTACGGATCGATGCGCGGCGTCGCGAAACGCGGCGACTGGTACAGATGCAGGCCGTCGAAATAGGAATCGAGCGGGAAGCCGCGCCCCGCCAACTGGTCGAAGCGGATATCGGTGCCGTCCTGCGAATAGACGCCCGGCGTATAACGCAGCGCCTGGTCGACCGTCTGCACGCCGAGATCGTCCATCTGGCCGCGCGTGACGATCGACACGCTCTGCGGCTGCGTGAGTCGGTCCGAATCCGTCTTCGTGGCAGTCGTCGAACGCGTCGCGACATAGCCCACGCCCGGCCCCGTCGGGTCTTGCATCGACCGCGCCCGCACTTCCAGCGCCGGCAGCGTGCCGCCCGATGCGGGCGCGGGCGCCGTTGCGTCGTCCGCGGCGTTCGCCCGCAGCACCGTGCCGCCCAGCAGCGTCGCCGCGATGCCCAGCTTCAATGGCCTTCCCATTTCCCCGAACCTCATTCCAGTCGCCCCTGCGTATGGCTTTCGCCGATTCTCGACATTGCTAATGCGACTCATTACCATTTTTAGTCGCACTATCGTTTTCGTTTATTTGACACCCAGCAAGAATAACGACTACCTTATTTCGCAGGTAGACAAAAAATATTCAGTTTCAGCCAAATTCTGTCCGACGCTGAACATCTCGAATCACTCGACCCGGACCCTGGATGAAGGAATTCCTGCTCAATCGCTATCCGCACGAACGGCGGCGCCTGCCGCGCCCGGTCATAGTGCGGGCGATCGCGTACCAGAACGGCCAGCATGAGCCATGGCACCAGCACGAATTCGGTCACGTGATCGTCGCGCTGAAGGGTGTCGTGCGCGTGCTGACGCCGAACCGCACCTGGACGCTGCCGCCGTCGCGCGGCGTATGGCTACCGCCGAACATCGACCACGAACTGCACGCGGTCGGGAGCCTGACTCTGTGCACGATCAGCGTCGAGTCGGACGCCACGCCGTGGCGCTGGTCGACCGCCCGCGTGATCGCGATCGACTCGCTGATTCGCGAACTTGTCGCGAACATGCTGCCCGACGGCTACGACTACCCGCCCGACGGCCGCACCGCGCTGTCGGTACCGCTGCTGCTGAAGCTGCTGGAGGAAGCGCCGCCGCTCGGCGAAGGCGGCTTGCCGCTGCCACGCGACCGGCGGCTGCTGGCGATCTGCGAGCACATGATGACGGACCCGGCGAACGACTACACGCTGGACCGCTGGGCCGACGAGATCGGCACGAGCAGCCGCACGCTCGCGCGGCATTTCCGCGACGAAACGGGAATGAGCTTCGGCCACTGGCGGCAGCACATGCGCGCGAACGAGGCGATGACGCGGCTCGCGCAGGGCGCGAGCGTCGCGTCCGTCGCGCTCGATCTCGGGTACAGCACGCCGAGCGCCTTTATCGTGATGTTCCGGCGGCTGTTCGGGCAGGCGCCCCAGCAATACCTGTCGACCGGAAGCTGACCAATTCCACCAGACGCGCCACTCTCGAACTGAGGGCGGTCGGAAAAATGGAAGCCAACGTTTCGTAAAATCGAGAAGCGGAGGCATGGATGAATCGAATTCCGAGAGTGGTCTATACGAAGGAACTTCGCTCTGGAGCGGACTCGGTAATCCTCCCGTTTTCCACGGGTTCAGAGGTAGAAATCGTCTCGACAGCATCGATGTCCAGTGCTGCCTCGTTACACCACGACCCGCTTGTCCAATATATTATTCATCACCGTTCAGCCGCACTTCAGATTGAACAAATGCCAAACTTCCCCCCCGATTTACGTCAATGGTATTACTTCGTGGCCGTTGCAGAAGAGCGGCATTTCGGTCGAGCGGCCGCGCGACTATCAATGACCCAGCCTCCGCTGTCACAGGCTATTCGCGCCCTGGAGGGGGAACTCGGCGTAGAGTTATTTGCGCGCACGAAGCGCAGTGTTGCGCTAACCGCGGTCGGCGAAGCACTGCTTCCGGAAGTGCTCAAACTCCTCGCGGCTGCAGAGGCGCTTCCCCCTCTGGCGCAAAGCCTCGCGCTAGGCGAGACCGGGAGGTTGTCACTCGCGTTCGTATCGATTGCCGATTACGGGCTTCTCCCTTCATTGCTACGCGAGTTCGGAACGCGCTATCCGCTGGTGCGGTTGCAACTTACCGAATCGACGACTGACGTGCAAATCGACGAGTTGGCCGCGGGCCACATCGACGCAGGCCTGATTATCGCCCCGGTGCCACCACGTTACGTGGCCGAGATATCGTACTTGCCGCTTCTGAGCGAGCCGCTCGTGCTTGCGATGCCAACTGCCGTGTCGAACGCTCCGGAGGATGCGCCCATCCACCTGAAGGAAGTCGCAACGCTTCCACTCGTGATTTTTCCGCGTCGTCTCGCGCCGGAGTTTTACGATGGCATTATGGGGTGCTACAGCGCTGCAGGCGTTGTCCCGCGAATCGGCCAGGAAGCAATCCAGATGCAGACGATCATCAGCCTCGTTTCCGCAGGCATTGGCGTTGCGCTGGTGCCGCAATCATTGCGTAACCTGCGACGTACAGGCGTCATCTATCGGCCGCTCGCACACGACCCGTTCATCGTTGAAACCGGCCTCGCGTGGCGGACGGGGGATATCAGCCGTGTGCTTGCAAGCTTCATCAACATCGTGCGGACACTGCCCCCCACATGATTCAAACGAGAACCGCGTAAATCCCGGCATGCCGGGACGGATTCTCCTGCCTTCTACCGTACGACGATCAACACACGGATCGCAGCCACGCCGCGCCGTGGACGAAACGGTCGATCGCTAGTAGTTCATCGCACGCCCGATCGACGCGAACGGGCGCGACACCGGTCAGGCTTTACCGTGCCCCTGCGATCCCGGGCCCGACGAGAATTCGCGGACCCCATCGCGATTGATGCCGAAACCGAGGCCCGGCGTGTCGGGCAGTGCCAACGTCCCGTTCTGCTCGGTCGGCAGGCCGGTAAACAGGTTTCGGCAGATATCGACCGCGACGACGTGCCACTCGACCGAGCCGCCGTTCGCGAGTCCGCCGTGCAGATGCATGTTGTGGAACGGGAACGTGCCGCCGTTGTCGATCGGCACACCGAACGCCTGCGCGAGCGCGGCCGCACGCGCCGCGACGGAGAACCCGCCGCACACGCACACGTTTGGCTGGAGGATATCGACGGCGTCATTCACGAGGAAATCCCTGAACCGGAACAACTGCCCCTCGCTTTGCCCGGTGGCGACCGGAATGCCGCCGCGCTTTCTCAGGTCGGCGAGCTTCGCGGGGTCGTTCCCGGCGATCGGCTCCTCGAAGAAACCGATGTCGCAATCGGCCACGCGCTCGGCAAGCCGCAGCGCGTGATAGTGGTCGAGCCCGCAATTCGCGTCGATGTAAATCTCGGCGGCGTCGCCCACCGCATCGCGCACCGCGCGCACGCGCGCAACGTCGTCCGCGACGACCTGGTCGAGCGACCGCCCTTCGTCGCGGCGCGCAAGCGCGTGATAGCCGACGATCATCTTGATGCGGCAATGTCCGGCGCCGATGAGCGCACGCGCGGCATGTATCAGCTCCGGGCGCTCGAGTGACGCGAAGCCGAACGTCGTATACAGCGGCACGACCGGACGCGCGCCGCCGAGCATTTTCCATACCGGCAGCCCCGCGATCTTGCCGATCGCATCCCAGACCGCGATGTCGATCGCGGAAATCACGTGCCCCGCATAGCCGGTCTGCCCGCGCGGGCATAGCAGCCAGTACAGCTTGTCGAGAATCCGCTCGCGCTCGACGACGTTCATCCCGACCAGGTTGGGTGCGGCGACGTGATCGATCGCCGCGGCCACGACCGCTTCGTCGGTGATCGCCGTGAAGCCGTGGCCGACCACGCCGTGCGACGTCTCGATTTCGACGACGACGCCCGACAGTTTGCCGGACAACCGCACGCCGGCGATCTCCGCGTCGCCACGCGCGAACACCGGCGTCGCGGTCACTTTCACGATGTCGTGCTGCATGTCTTCTCCGTTTTTTTTAAGGGAATGGCAGAACTGCGGGGGCCGCGTCGTCGCGCGGCATCACCGCCCCTTCTCGCGACGCAGCACGAACGTCAGCCCGATGCCGGTCAGCAGGCCCCAGAACGCGCCGCCGATGCCGAGAAACGCATGGCTCGCCATCGTCACGAGGAAGGTCAGGATCGCGGCCTCGCGCGCGTCCTTCTCGGTGAATGCGTTGAGCAGCGCGCCGCCGAGGGCGTTCATCAGCGCGAGGCCGGCAACCGCTTCGATGATGATCGGCGGCGCGACCGCGATGAACAGCGTCGCGGCGCTCGCCGCGAACCCGTACACGATGTACGCGGCGCCGCAGACGATTCCGGCCCAGTAGCGCCGCGATTCGTCGGGGCCGGCCTCCTCGCCGGCGCACAGTGCGGCGGTGACCGCGGCCAGCCCGATCGGCGGCCCGCCGAAAGGCGCGGCGAGCAGACTGCACAGCCCCGTGGCCGTGAACAGCCGCGACGCCTCGGGCCGGTAGCCGTTGACGTTGAGCACCGCGACGCCCGGGATGTTCTGCGACGCCATCGTCACGATGAAGAGCGGCACCGCGACGCTCACCATCGTCGATGCCGAGAACGCGGGCCCGACGAGTGCAAGGTGCGGCAACATCCCGGTCGCGCCGACGCCACCCGTCTTCGCGATGAACGCGATCACGATCAGCGTCGCGACCGCAGCGCAAGGCACGGCGAGAATCTTGCGAACCCGCATGATCACGACCCAGACGAGCAGGATCGGCGCGACGTACAGCGGATACTGCTCGAGTGCGTGTATCGGAGCGACACAGAGGTTCAGGATGATCCCCGCGAGCATCGCGTTGGCGATCGGCAGCGGAATCCGCGAGATCGCGCGGCCGAGCGGCTTCCACAGCCCGGCCAGCGTGAGCAGCACGCCGGTCAGCACGAGCGCGCCGACCGCGGCCGGATAGCCGCCCTTCACGGCGCCCAGGCCGAGCAGCAGCGCCGCGCCGGGCGTCGACCACGCAGCGCTGACGGGCATCCGGGTCCGGTAGCTGAGCACGATGCCGGCCAGCCCCATTACGATCGAGACGGCCATCAGGCCGGACGCGGCCTGCGCGCGCGTTGCACCGACGTTCGTCAGCGCATTCACGATCAGCGTGAACGTCGATGCAAATCCGACGAACGACGCCAACGCGCCCGCGCCGGCCGCCCGCGCCGAGAACCCGCGATCGGCCTTCATTTCCGCGATACTGCTCATCTGTCCTCCGTGAGATGGATTCGATACGGTGGCGACCGTATCAGTGCGCACCATGTGTCGGCTCGCCGCACTCCTGGTTCAGCGTTCCCGCGTGATACGCGGCGAGAAACGCGTCGAAGTTGCCGATCTGCGTGCGCTCCAGGTCGGCCTGCCGGCTCAGCGATTCGGCCGCGGTCGCGTCGAAACGCGCCTGGACGTCGGCCGGCAGCGGACGCGCGCGGAACGCCCCGGTATGCGCGAGCGTCTGCCGCATCCCGAACGCGAAGCACGCGCCGCCCGGCTCGTCGCGCAGCGCGTGCAGTGCATCGAGTACGCGCGCCGACGGCGTCGCCTGCGGATCGTCGAGCTTCGCGTATTGCGCGTCGAGCGCGGCGGTCGTGCGCGTGTCGCCGCGCTGCAGATCCAGCACGCCGGCCGCCTCGTTGATTCGCGCAAGCAATTCGTGCGCCCACATGCGCAGCGCGACGCGCTCACCGCCACGCTGCAACTCGAGCCCCGGGCGCCGCCCCTCCCGCGCGACCGCCGCGAAGTTGCGCCGGCACGCGTCCTGCTCGGCACCCGCGAGGCACGGGCTGTCGTCGAGCGCGCAGAACAGCAGGAACGCATCGACAACGCGCAGCGTCGTCTCGGCGACGCCGTGCGGCGCGAACGGATCGATGTCAAGGCAGCGCACCTCGACGTATTCGACGCCGCGGCTGCGCAGTGCATCGATCGGCCGCTCACCGCTGCGCACCGTGCGCTTCGGGCGGATCGACGAGTAGAACTCGTTCTCCATCTGCAGCAAGTGCGTGCTGAGCTGCAGCCATTCTCCGTCGCGCTTCGCGCCGATCGCCTGGTACTCGGGGCACGGCTGCGCGACGGCTCGCGCGAGGCCGTCCAGGTACGCGGGCAGGTTGTCGAGGCACGGCGCGAACGCGCCCTGCACCCGGTTCTGGTAGCCGAGGTCGCTCATCCGCAAGCTCGTCGCGTACGGCAGGTACAGCGTCTGCGCATCGAACGCGTCGAGCCCGTGCCGGTCGCCGGCGACGAAACCCGCGCACAGCGCCGGCGACGCGCCGAACAGATACAGCAGCAGCCAGCCGTAGCGATGGAAATTGCGGATCAGGGCGAGATAGCCTGCCGAGCGCATGTCGCGCGCATCGCGGCCGGCAGGCTCGCATCCGTCGTGCACGTCGCGCAGCAGCGGCCACACGGCATCGGCGAGCGAATAGTTGTAGTGGATCCCGGCGATGCACTGCATCGCCTTGCCGTAGCGGAACGCCAGCCCGCGCCGGTACACGTGCTTCAGGATGCCGATGTTCGACGTGCCGTACCACGCGATCGGAATGCGGCGGTCGTCGTCGAGCGGGCACGGCATCGACTGACTCCACAGCAGCTCGTCGCCGATCGCGCCGCATGCGAAGCGGTGCAGCTCGTCGAGCCGCTCGATCACGTCGGCCGCATCGTGCTGCGGCGGCGTGACGAACTCGAGCAGCGGCTCCGCGTAGTCGGTCGTGATCGACGGGTGCGTGAGCGCCGCGCCGAGCGCGTGCGGGTGTTGCGTCAGCGCGAGCCGGCCGGCGGCATCGACGCGCAGCGTCTCGCGCTCGACGCCGCATAGCCCGTCACCCAGCAGCGGCAGGTGTGCGGCGTCGCTCAGCACGCCGAGCCGGCGGCGGTACGGCGTCGTCATCCATGTGGATCGGGGTGAATCGTGGGTCATTGCGGTCTCCCGGAACGAAATCTGGCGACGCACCGCTCAGTCGAGCGGGCTCTTCGGCCGCGGCAGGCCGATGTGTTCGCGCAGCGTCGTGCCTTCGTAGCGGGTGCGAAACAGCCCGCGCCGCTGCAGCTCCGGCACCACCATCGTCACGAAGTCGTCGTAGCCGTCGGGCACCGTATAGAACACGACGATGAAGCCGTCGCACGCCTCCGTCATCAGCCACTCCTCCATTTGGTCGGCGATCTCGGATGCGGTGCCGACCATCTCGCCGGTGCCGGATTCGGCCGCTCGCTTCGCCAGCTCGCGCACCGTCAATCCCTCGCGGCGCGCGAGCGCCGCCCATTCGCGCTGGTTGCCCTGCCCCTGTTCCGTGTGCGGCAGCTCGGGCAACGGCTTGTCGGGATCGAACTTCGAGCAGTCGACGCCGAGCCGGATCGACAGGTTCGGGATGTTGCTGTCCACGTGGACGAGATCGTCCATGTAGCGCTTCTTCGCCAGCGCCTCCGCGCGCGTGCGGCCGACATACACCTGGTTGGCGGGCAGGATCTTCACGTGATCGGGGTTGCGCCCGGCCGCGACCGCGCGCGACTTCACGTCGCGGTAGAACGCCCGGCCCGTCTCGATGCTGCGCGCGTTGCCGAACACCAGATCGGCCGAACGCGCGGCCATGTCGCGCGCTTCCTCCGACGCACCGGCAAGCGCGATCACCGGCCAGCCCTGCACGGGCCGCGCGATGTTCAGCGGCCCCTTGACCGAGAAGAACTTGCCCTTGTGGTTGAGCGGCCGGATCTTGTCGAGATCGGAGAACACCCCCGCCTCCTTGTCCATCACGAGCGCGTGATCGGACCAGCCGTCCCACAGCCCCGTCACGACGTCGAAGAATTCCTCGGCGCGCTCGTAGCGTTCGGCATGGCGCAGCGCGGTCTCGAGACCGAAGTTGAGCGCAGCCTCCGGGTTCACCGTCGTGACGATATTCCAGCCCGCGCGGCCGCCGCTCAGGTGGTCGAGCGACGCGAAGCGGCGCGCAAGCAGGTACGGATCCTCGTAGCTCGTCGTGCCGGTCGCGATCAGGCCGATGCGGTCGGTGCATGCGGCGATCGCCGACAGCATCACGAGCGGGTCGTACGACGTGATCGTGCCGCTGCGCTTGAGCGCATTCGGCGGCATCGGCATCACCGCGAGGTGGTCGGCCGTGAAGACCGCGTCGAAGCACGCGTGCTCGAGCTTCTGCGCGAGCGACCGGATCACCGGCCAGTTGAAGTTCGCGAGCGTCGGCGCGCTCGGGTGCCGCCACCACGCTGTGTGCAGGCAGATGGGGCGCATGAATCCACCCAGGCAGAGTTGCTTCGTCATACGGGGCTCCTCGTCATTGGAATGCGGCGCGAAACGTGCGGGCCGCGCGCGTGCTGCTCGTGTCGGCGTCAGCGCGCGGCGTTGAAGCGGGCGAAGCCGGCCTCGAGGTCGCCGATCAGGTCGTCGGCGTTTTCGAGCCCGATGTGAAAGCGCACGCACGGGCCGCCCGGGTCCCAGTGCGACGCGGTGCGGTACGCACTGCAGTCGAACGGCATCGCGAGGCTTTCATAGCCGCCCCATGAATAACCGAGCCCGAAATACGCGAGCCCCTCGAGCAGCGCGGCGACGGCCTGCGCGGGCGCCGGGCGCAGCACGACGGAGAACAGCCCCGTCGCGCCGCCGAAGTCGCGCACCCACAGCGCATGACCGGGATCGTCCTCGAGCGCCGGATAGCACACGCGCCGCACTTCCGGACGCGCGGCGAGCCAGCGCGCGACGCGCAGCGCGTTCGCCTGGTGCTGGCGAAGCCGCACGCCGAGTGTCCGGATGCCGCGCAGCGTGAGAAACGCGTCGTCCGAGCCGACGCACTGCCCCGTGTCGCGCTGATACTGTTCGAGCGCCGGCAGCGCGCGCGCGGACGCCGACACCATGCCGATCATCACGTCCGCATGACCGGCGAGGTACTTGGTGCCGGCCTGGATCACGAGATCGGCGCCGTGCGCGAACGCGTCGAAGAACAGCGGCGTCGCCCACGTGTTGTCGAACAGCACCGCGAGCCCGCGGTCGCGCGCGAGCGCGGCGAACGCCGGCACGTCGCACAGCTCCATGCTCTGCGACGCGGGCGCTTCGAGATACAGCGCACGTGTGTTCGGCCGGATCAGCGCGGCGAGTGCGTCAACCGACGCGAACGGATCGAAGTAGGTCGTCTCGATGCCCGCACGCCGCAGCACGCCGTCGCACAGCTGGCGCACGGGCTTGTACACCGCATCCGTCATCAGCAGATGGTCGCCGGCCGACAGGCACGACGACAGCGCGGTCGTGATTGCGGCAAGCCCCGACGGGCACAGCACGACACCCGCGCCGTGATCGAGCGCGCGCACCGCTTCCTGCAGCGCGGCCGTGGTCGGCGTGCCGCGCCGGCCGTACACGTATGGCTGCGTGTAGCCGAGCAGGTCGGCCACGCTCGGCGCGAGCACCGTCGAGCCGCGATACACCGGCGGGTTGACGAAGCCGTGATGCGCGGCCGGCGCGCGGCCGCCCGTGACGAGCACGGTGTCGACCTGCGCATCGGCCGCCGGATGGTTCGGGGCGGGCCGCACGGTCAGCCCTTCACGATCCGCACGGCGCCGCGCGCCGCGCTCGTCGTCATCGCTGCGTATGCGCGCAACGCGCCCGACACGCGGCGCTGCCGCTTCTCGGGCTGCCACGCACGCGCGCCGCGCTCCTCCATCGCCGCGCGGCGGCGCCGCAGTTCGTCGTCGGACACGAGGACGTTGATCGAGCGGTTCGGGATGTCGATCTCGATCGCGTCGCCGTTCTCGAGCAGCCCGATCTCGCCGCCCTCCGCCGCCTCGGGCGATACGTGCCCGATCGACAGCCCCGAGGAGCCGCCGGAGAAGCGACCGTCGGTGATCAGCGCGCACTGCTTCGCGAGCCCCTTCGATTTCAGGTAGCTGGTCGGATAGAGCATCTCCTGCATGCCCGGACCGCCCCGCGGCCCCTCGTAGCGGACGATCACGATGTCGCCCGGACCGACCTCACCGCCGAGGATGCCTTCGACCGCCTCCTCCTGCCCTTCAAACACGCGCGCGGTGCCGGTGAACTTCAGCATCCCGCCGTCGACGCCCGCGGTCTTCACGATGCAGCCGTCGCGCGCGATGTTGCCGAACAGCACCGCGAGCCCGCCGTCGCGCGAGAACGCGTGCTCGGCATCGCGGATGCAGCCGTTCGCGCGGTCGAGATCGAGTTCGTCGTAGCGGTTGTCCTGGCTGAACGCGACATGCGTGCGCACGCCGCCCGGCGCCGCGCGATAGAAGCGCGACACCGAATCGACGCGGTTGCGCATCACGTCCCAGCGCGCGAGCACGTGCGCGACGCTCGGCGCATGGACGGTCGGCAGCGTCGTGTTCAGCAGCCCCGCGCGATCGAGTTCACCCATGATTCCGATCACGCCGCCGGCCCGGTGCACGTCCTCCATGTGGACGTCCTGCACCGACGGCGCGACCTTGCACAGCACCGGCACGCGGCGCGACAGCCGGTCGATGTCGGCCATCGTGAAGTGCACCTCGCCTTCGTGCGCGGCGGCGAGCAGGTGCAATACCGTATTGGTCGAGCCGCCCATCGCGATGTCGAGCGTCATCGCATTCTCGAACGCATCGCGCGTCGCGATCGAGCGCGGTAGCACGCTCGCGTCGTCCTGCTCGTAGTAGCGGCGCGCGAGATCGACGATCGTGCGCCCGGCCTCGATGAACAGGCGCTTGCGCTCGGCATGCGTCGCAAGCACCGAGCCGTTGCCGGGCAGCGCGAGCCCGAGCGCCTCGGCGAGGCAGTTCATCGAGTTCGCGGTAAACATCCCGGAACACGAGCCGCAGGTCGGGCACGCGACGTTCTCGACCGCACGCACCTCGTCGTCCGTCACCTGGGAGTCGGCCGCCACCACCATTGCGTCGATCAGGTCGAACGCGCGGCGCTTGCCGCGGAACGTCAGCTTGCCGGATTCCATCGGGCCGCCCGACACGAAGATCACCGGGATGTTCAGGCGCATCGCGGCCATCAGCATCCCCGGCGTGATCTTGTCGCAGTTCGAGATGCAGACCATCGCATCCGCGCAGTGCGCGTTCACCATGTACTCGACGCTGTCGGCGATCAGCTCGCGCGACGGCAGGCTGTACAGCATGCCGTCGTGGCCCATCGCGATGCCGTCGTCGATCGCGATCGTGTTGAACTCCTTCGCGACCGCGCCGGCGGCTTCGATCTCGCGCGCGACCAGCTGGCCGAGATCCTTCAGGTGCACGTGACCGGGCACGAACTGCGTGAACGAATTGACGACCGCGATGATCGGTTTGTCGAAATCGGCGTCGGTCATCCCGGTGGCGCGCCACAGGCTGCGCGCGCCTGCCATGTTGCGGCCGTGCGTGGAAGTGCGTGAACGATAGGTGGGCATCGTGATCCTCGGTTGATTCGTTGCGAAATGGGGACGGTTGGCGGGCTGCCGTCAATGCGGCCTGCCGGCCGCGCCCCAGTTGTTGTCGTTCTTCGCGAGCGTCGGCAGCACGAACGACAGGATCTTTCTCCGGTCGAGATCGGACGACACGCTGAGCTTGTATTCGAGCGCCGTCAGCTTGATCACGATGGACCTAAGCGCCTGGGTCAGGCGTTCGTAGCCCCCTTCGAAATAGAGCGAGCCGCCACGCTGCGCGATCACGCCGTGACGGGACAGGTAATGAAACAGCGCGACCGACGAGCGCGCGTCGTAGTTGTCGAGCGGCGGTGCCTGCAGCGGGTAGCGGATCAGGCGCTCGGCCAGGATGTACTGGATCGAAGCGCGCAGCACGCGGTCGTCCGAGCGCAGCCGGAACAGCGCTAGGATCGACAGGATGTCGACCCGCAACTCCTCCGCGCCCGCACCGTTGCGCGTGCTCTTCGCATCGAGGTACTCCGGGATCGGCAGGAAGCCCGTGCGATGGTGGTACTCGTGCAGATGGACCCAGATCGCGCTCGCCTGCGTCAGCAGCTCGTCGTCCGCCGCGAGCAGATCCGGGAACGCGGTGGGCGACCAGTTCGCTTCGATTGCCGGGCGCGTATGGCGCTTGAAGCGCTCGACGAACTTGTCGATGAAGTAGTACGCCTTGTGATACGCGCGCAGGTCGGCGTCGATGAAGTTCTCGCCGAATACCGCGACCGCGAGCGGATTGAGAAAGCCGTCCGTGCACATGCGGATCTGCACCGGCAGCGCGTTGCCGTCCGGCGCGATCGCGAGTACGCTCGGCGGAATCGGCACGGGCGCGATCGCGGCCGCCTCGAGGAACGCGTCGGCGTTGTAGGGCACGTCGAAGAACCCGAGGATGAAACTCGGGTCCACCGAGTACGTGAGATCGAGCAGGCGTCCCGATGCGAGGCAGCGGTTCTCCAGCGCCACGAGCAGCGCACGCACATGCGGGTTGTCGGCGTAGTCGCCGAGATGCGTGCGTGCGCACTGCGCGATGCGCGCGACGTCGGTGCGAAAACCGCCGGCGAGGATCTCGCCGCGGCAGCGGTTGGTGGCTAGTACGATTTCGCGTTTCATGTCGGTCATCCTGTCGGCACGCGTCGTCACACGACGCGGAACTCCCGCTGCAGATAGACAAGCGTGTCGTCGTCGGGCACCGCACAGTGCAGCGCCACCACTTCGCCGACCAGCAGCTCATGCGTCGCCGCGCTCATCGACGCGACGAGCCGGCAGTCGAGCGCGATGCGCGCGCTCGCCAGCACCGGCGCGCGCGTCGCAAGCTCGCCCCACTCGCCCACCGTGAAGCGCGCGTCGCGCTCGTGCGCGGTCCTGCCCGCGAACACGTCGGCGAGAAACCGGTCGGCGGCGCCGAGCGTGTTCACGCAGAACACCTCGTTCGCGATCAGCCGCTGCGCCGATACGCTGCCGCGATTGACCGACACGAGCACCGTCGGCGGCGCATCGGACACCGACAGCACGGCGGTCGCCGTCATGCCGCAGCGCCCGGCAGGCCCGTCGCTCGTGAGTACGTGAACGGCCGACGCCACGCGGCACATCGCGTCGCGAAAGCGCTGCGGCGAGGCGCCCATCGACTGGTCGGGGAACAGTGCGGGTTCGTTGTGGATCATGTCCTGTCTCCGTGCATGGGGGAAAAGCCGCGCATCGCTACCGGTTCACCAGCGCTTTCGGCAGCGACAGCGCGAGCAGTCCGCCCAGCGCCATGCAGCCGGCCATCATGTAGAGGCCCGCGTCGTTTGATGCGGTCAGTTGCTTGAGCAGCCCCATCAGATAAGGGCCGAGGAAGCCTGCGAGATTGCCGACGGAATTGATCATCGCGATCCCGGCGGCGGCCGCGGTGCCGCCGAGGAACGCGGTCGGCAGGCTCCAGAACAGCGGAATCGCGGTGAGGATGCCCATCGTCGCGAGCGTCAGCGCCGCGATCGCAAGCCCCGTCTGATGCGCCCAGCCGACCGCGAGCACGAGCCCCACCGTGCCCATCGCACCGGGCACCGCGAGATGCCAGCGGCGCTCGCGAAGGCGATCCGAACTGTGTGCGATCGCGATCATCGCGACCACCGCAAGCGCATACGGCACCGTCGACAGCAGCCCGATCGTCAGCGGATCGGCCACGCCCGTCGCATGGATGAGCGTCGGCAGCCAGAAGCCGACGCCGTACAGGCCGATCACGAACGAGAAGTAGATTGCGCACATCAGCCATACACGCGGATTCGCGAGCACCGCACCGAGCGACAGGTGAGACTTGACCGCGTCCTCGGCATTCACGTTGCGTTCGAGCAGCGCGCGCTCTTCGTCGTTCAGCCACTTCGCCTGCGCGATCCGGTCGTCGAGCAGCGCGTAGACGAGCAAACCCGCGACGATCGACGGCAGCCCTTCGAGCAGATACAGCCACTGCCAGCCGTGCCACCCGTTGATGCCGTTGAACGCCTTCAGGATGTAGCCGGAAATCGGGCCGCCGACGACGCCCGACAGCGCGACGGCCGTCATGAACATCGTCGTGATCCGCCCCCGCCGATGGGCCGGATACCAGTAGGTCAGGTACAGGATCACGCCCGGGAAGAAGCCGGCCTCGGCGGCGCCGAGCAGGAATCGCATCGCGTAGAACGCCGTCGGCGTCGTGACGAACATCGTCAGCGCGGACACCGCGCCCCACGTCACCATGATTCGCGCGATCCAGACGCGTGCGCCGATGCGGTGGAGAATCAGGTTGCTCGGCACCTCGAAGATGAAATAACCGAAGAAGAAGATGCCGGCGCCGAGCCCGTAGGCCGCGTCGGACAGCCCGAGATCGCCTGCCATCTGCAGCTTCGCGAAGCCCACGTTCACGCGGTCGAGATACGACACCAGGTAACAGAACAGCAGCAACGGCATCAGCCGCCACGCGACCTTGCGATAGGCGGCGTCTTCCGACACCCGCTCTGCGGGCAATACGGTCGATACGAGCGTCTCCATGATTTTTTTCCTTGTTTGCGATCGATTGTCATTCGTTGCGCACGGCGTCTTGCACGCGTCGCCCGACGGCGGCACCCGCGATCCGGCGCACGAGGCGGCGAGCCGTCCTCCTCCGGTCGGCTCGTTCTCGCATGCGGGGTGCCGCGTGCCGCACGCATGTGTGCGGCACGCCGGGCGGGTGTCGATCCGGCTCGAGGGCGCGGATCAGGTGCGCGTCGGCCTCGCGAGGTCCGTTCGTGGCGTTGCCGCAGATCCGGGGGCTCGTTGTACGTCGTTGTGCCCGGGCGCAGCGTCGCAGGCAACGCGCAAGATGCGCATGACGCGCGGATGGTCGAAAGCCTTGTTCATGTTCAACCTTTTGCTCACATGCCCGCTTAGGGCGCCTTTAAAACGCTCGTCGACGTTCGAAGTCGCGAACGCACCGCTGGATCGGGCGCTCTTGTGGAGCGCTCGATGCCTTGATTCCGTCATGCCGCACGCGGCGGCCGATCGCGCAGCCCCGCCATGTAGGCGACCGTGCGGTCGCGATAGGCGGCCGACACGCCCGCGTCGGCCAGCCCGCGAATCAGCAGGTCGCGGTAGCGCGCGCTCGGCGCGGCGTCGCAATCGAGCGTGACCGCACCGCGATACGTCAGCGCATGTACGCGCCGCCCGCCGGGCTCCAGCACCTCGACCGCGTAGCGGACGTAGCGGCCGAGATGCACGCCTTCGCGACGCTCGAGCGCGTCGAGCATGCGCATCGGCAACCGGTACAGCGCGCCCTCGACGATCGCACCGGCAGCCGGCTCGATGTTCGCGCAGCAGACCGGCTCGTTGAGCGACGCGTAATTGAACGCGAGGCGATGGCCGTCGAGCCGCGCCGCGCCCGCGAAGTACGTCGCCGCGTCGCAGCCGAGCGACGCCGACAGGCTCGCAAGGTTCATGCACGAGCCGTATGCGAAATACGCGAACGGCTCGTCACGAAGCAGGTCGTCCGGCGTCATCACGACGCGCTCGCGGCATGCGGCGTGCCGAGCACGTAGTGGTCGTAGATCGCCGCGACCGACGCGATCGAGTCGAGCACGAAGTCGCCGATCGGGATGTCGATGCCGAGCGTCTGCTCGATGAACAGCACGAAGTGCACAAGCGACAGCGAATCGAGCAGGTTGGCGTCGAGCAGGTTCGTCTGCGCGGTCACGCGCGCCGGCGCGCCCGGGTCGATCCCGGCCAGAAACGTCTTCACGCTGTCGATCAATTCGTCGAGGCTCATCATCCGCATCACGATCACGCTCCAGAAACGCACGTTCATCCCGGCCCGCGCGCATCGCACCGGCCGGCTTCGCCTTCACCGAACCGCAAGATCCTTCACATCGTCCTTCGCTTTTGACTTTCGACCGGGCGTCATGCACCATGCGACGCGTCGACACGACAAACCCGGTCAGCATCTCCACCAGAGATAAATAGGAGACTTAATCAATATGACAACTCATACGCTGTTCTACTGCCCCGGCCATCTTTCGTTTGCACCGCACGTCATCTTGCGCGAGCTGGGCGAACCATTCGAACTCGCACTCGTCTCGATCAAGGACGGTGCGACGCAGAGCGCCGAATTCCGGCAGCTCAACCCGAAAGGCAAGGTGCCCGTACTGCATACCGGCGACGAAGTGCTGACGGAGTCGTCGGCGATCCTGCTCTATCTCGCGTTGCGCTTTCCGCAGGCGCGGCTCGTGCCCGATACCGCGATGGGCCTCGCACGCGCCATCGAGTGGATGAACTGGCTGGCGTCAGTGTTGCCCGGAACGGTCGCGCTCAACTTCCATCCGTCGCGTTTCAGCGAAGACCCGGCTGCGCACGACGGCATTCGCGCGAAAGGCCGCGCGGGCATCCTTGCTGCGTATGCGCAGATTGACGAACGGCTCGCGGCGCGCGACTGGGCGCTCGGCGAGCACTACTCGATCGTCGATCCGATGCTGCTGATATTTTTCAAATGGGGGAACATGCTGAAGCTCGACATGCGCGGGTTCGAACATTGGGCCGCGCATACGGAGCGCATGCTCCGCCGCCCTGCCGTCGCGACCGCGTTGTCGGTCGAACAGATCTCGATCTGGGCGTAGCGGCGAAGCCGGGTCGGGTTTGCGCCCGATCCGGAATGCCGCCCGCGTCCGTCGCGTCTCCTTCATCTTCTCAGGTCCTTTTTGCCGCTTTTCTTTGCCTGTTGCGCTGATCCTGCTACACGCGCGCGCACATGCGTCGCGCACGCCGCGGATCGTCCGGGCCCCGGCTCCGGGAACAGGAGCCATGACCGCAATCATGTATGGCGCTCTCTGCGTTCGCGTTGCTGCACCGCTCAGCACACTTTCTGCGATCACATCGAATGCGTGAACAATGCAACATCCATTTCGTGACGTCCAATATATTTTTCGTCTTCCACTAAGTCGTCACGCATATTATTCATCGTCGCAGATAGGGGCGAAGGGCATACACCGCAACAAGGTCATCGTCGCACTGGCCAACAAGCTCGCGCGTATCGCGTGGACCATTCTCACGCGACGAGGAACGTTTTATCTTCGGCAGCCGCAAGCACAGTAGGCTACCGATCACCCGTCAAGGTTTGCAGACGTGCAATTGATGACGAAACAGCGCACCGGCGTTCGGTAAGCCCGGGAAAAAAACGGCCTTCGAGGTCAGTCCACTTATTGGGAACCGAGCGCGCATATCCCATCATGGCCCTGCCGCCAAAAGCGGCTGACTCGCGAGAGGCCGGATACATTGACGCAAACTGTCTCGTCGGAGAACGCCCGCTTGCAAAGCCGGGGCGGACCATACATTTTTTGCGCTGATCTCTTTCATTACGTCCAACTCGAGATCGCGCTCGGCAAGCATCTTCTTCAGCCGGGCATTCTCTTGGTCGAGCGGCTTGAGCCGCTTCACGTCGGTAGCGTCCAGCCCGCCGAAATGCTGGCGCCCGTCGTAGATCGTCTGCTCGCTGATCCCGTGCGTCTTCGCGACCTCAGCCACCGGCGCCTTGTCCGCCTCGCGCAGGATGGTGACCATCTGTTCCTCGGCAAACCGGCTCTTCTTCACGACTTCCTTTCTCCGTTGGAAGCCATTCTCTCAAGTTTCAACTGGTCCGAAAATTCAGGGCAGGTCAGACCGCTCCGATCGCCCCAATTCACCCAAATAATTCGTATAACAAATCTATTATCCGAAGCAGGATCTCGCTGCACCAGCACGAATGCATTGCCCGCCCTCTGCGCGCACCGGCATCCCCCTCACCGAACCCGGCGAAAAATGCCCGCGCGCAGGCTTTCTCGACGCCCCACCGACATCGCTCAGGACAGCATCATCCCCTGCATCCTGTGCGAGAAATGCGCGCGCTCGGCCGTCTCCATCAGCATCAGGAATTCGTCCTGCGTCATGTGAATCAGCGCCTCATGATCGCCGGCCTCGAAATAGACTTCCGGCTGCTGCGCGAGGCGTTCCTCGAGGAACGTCTTCATCCCGTACGCCATGCAGACCGGCGGCAGCGCGCCCATGTCGCAATCCTTGAACAGCTCGCGTAATTCGACCTCCCGGGCGAGCACGAGATGGCGTCCCGTCTTCACCCAGAGGTCCGACAGGCGCACGGCGTGCGTCGTCGGCAGTACGGCGGCGACGTAACCCTCGGCGTCCTCGAGGAGCACGGTTTTCGCGAGGCGATCGCCGGGAATGTGCGCGGCGGCAGCCGTCTCCATGCTCGTATGGCTATAGGGGTGGTACACGACTTCGTACCGCGATGACTTCTGGCGCAGGCAATCCTGCAGGGTGGCTGAGACCGGCATGGCGCACCTCGTCTGGGCAAATCGGGCCAATCGGGCGAACGGCGTTCGCTCCGGATTCGTTCAGCATAGGTCGCATTTCGGCCCAATGGAAACGCCCTTGCGCGGCGCCCCGTGCAGATGGCCCACAGCCGGCCACCGGCCCCTTTTCATCGCTCGCCGCCCTCGCCGGCAGGCGAAATTCCGCCTCGGAACAGGCTTGGGCAGCCCCTCATTTTTGTAGACGAATTTAGGCGGTGCCTGTGTAAAGGCGGATGAGCTCGACAATTGGCCGATGACGAGAAGTTCGACCGTTAGTTGCATTTATCCAGGGAAACAACAAGATACCGCCCGGATGCGTCGTTCAAAAGCGCGCCCGCGAATGCACGCCGGCACGCCGGCAAACGCCGTGGCCCACGGCTTTCCCGGTGCCCTATACTGAGCCGGCCGCCCACTGTCCCGCGGCGGAAACCGACTCCCGGAGCGATCATGCATTACCAGTTGATCTACGAACTCGTCGACGATTACCTGTCGCGGCGCGACGCATTCCGTGCGGAGCATCTCGCGCTCGCGCAGGCCGCGACCGAGCGCGGCGAACTCGTGCTCGCCGGCGCGCTGGCGGAGCCGGCCGATCAGGCCGTGCTCGTGTTCGAAGGCGATTCGCCGGAAGCGGCCGAATCGTTCGCGCGCGCCGATCCGTACGTGCAGAACGGCCTCGTGAAATCGTGGCGCGTGCGGCCGTGGCGCGTCGTGGTCGGCAAGCACGCGCCGCGGCTGGCGTAAACAGGCCCTACAGCCACCCTGCCCGCTTGAAGCGCCACCACAGCGCGAGGTCGGCGATGGCCATCACCGCGATGCAGCCGTAGAACCCGTATTTCAGGTGCAGTTCGGGCATGTTCGCGAAGTTCATTCCGTAGATGCCGGCGATCATCGTCGGTATCGCGAACAGCGCGGCGAACGAGCCGAGCCGCTTGGTCACCTCGTTTTCCGCGAGCGAAATCATCCCGAGGTTGACCTGGATCGCGGTGACGACCATCTCGCGGCGCCCTTCGATCGTCTTCACGATCCGCTGCAGATGGTCGTACACATCGCGGAAGTAAGCCGCCATCCCGCTGCAGACCTGCGGCACGCGCCCGCCGGTGAGCTTCGCGAGCGGCTCCATCAGCGGCGCCGTGTGCTGGTACAGCAGCACGAGCCGGCGCTTCAGCGAATAGAGATCCTCGATGATCGCGCGCGACGACGCGGGCGTCGCCTTCGCGAAGATGCGATCCTCAAGCTCCTCGAGTTCGGCCCCGAGCGTTTCGAGGATCGGGAAATACCGGTCGACGACCTGGTCCATCAATGCGTAGAACACGAACGCCGAGCCCTCCCGCAGCAGATGCGGCTCCCGCTCGCAGCGCTTGCGCACGTCGCGGAAATCGTGCTCCGTATGGTTGCGAATCGACAGCACGTAATTCGGGCCGACGAACACGTTCAGTTCGCCGACCTTGAATTCCCCGTCGTCGTCGAGTTCGACGGTATGCAGCACCGCGAACAGCGAATCGCCGTATTCCTCGATCTTCGGCCGCTGATGGCCCTTGCGGGCATCCTCGAGCGCAAGCTCGTGCAACCCGAACTCCTCGCCCATCAGATCGATTTCCTCGGGCGTCGGATCCTTCAGCGCGACCCATACGAAGCATTCGGGCTTCGACACGTAATCGCTGATGGCGTCGATGTCGATATCGGCCAGCTTGCGGCCATCCTGGTAAGCAGCGCAGTTGATCAGCATGTTGTCCACGATGTTGCGGTTTGCGCATCAGTTTACCGGGTTGCCGCACGAACGGCCCGGCTTGCGCGGCCCGCCGATATTGGTCATGATCGTGCTGCGTGCGCCGCGGCACGCGCGTCGGCGCACGCCGACAGGCCCGCCGGGCCTGCGTTGCGCAATGCACAACGGCCGTGCGGCCCCACCGTCAAGGAGACAGACCTATGTGGTATTTCTCGTGGATACTCGGCATCGGCGTGGCGCTCGGCTTCGGCATCATCAACGCGATGTGGCTGGAAGCGGAAGTGTTCTCGCGCGACGACAAGCGCGGCGACACGTCGCGCCGGGACGCGGGGAGCCGGTATTCGTGACGCATCTCGTGTTCTTCTGCGGTCACGCCGGCACCGGCAAGACCACACTCGCGAAGCGGCTCATCGGGCCGCTGATGCGCGCGACCGGCGAGGCGTTCTGCCTGCTCGACAAGGACACGCTGTACGGCCGCTACAGCGCGGCCGCGATGGCCGCGCTCACGGACGATCCGAACGACCGCGACAGCCCGCTCTACCTGAAACATCTTCGCGATCCCGAATACCAGGGCCTGCTCGACACGGCCCGTGAAAATCTTTCGCTCGGCATCGGCGCGCTCGTCGTCGGCCCGCTGTCGCGTGAAGTGCGCGACCGGCGCATCCTCGATCGCGCATGGCTCGGCATCGCGCCCGACGTCACGCTGACGGTCGTCTGGGTCCACACGTCGGAAGACGTCGCGCATCGGCGGATCGTCGCGCGCGCCAATCCGAACGATGCGTACAAGCTCGCGCACTGGGACGAATACCGGCAGCGCCGCTTCGTGCCGACCGGCCGCGAATGCGACGGTATCGTGATGTTCGACAACACCGCGCCGTCCGACGCGGACATCGACGCGCTGCTGTACCGCATCGTGCCGCCGCCGCAACCGGCGACGATCGTCCCGCCGCTGCCGGCCTGATCGCGCCGCCCGGCGCGCTTTCCCTTCCCGCAAAAAACGACGCCGGAAGCGCTGCTGCGCTCCCGGCGTCGTACGGCCCTCGTGCCGGAGACTGGCTGGCGAATCGTCTGGTAACGACGACGGTCAGGCAACCGCGTGCATGCGCTCCATCGTGCCGCCTTCGTACAGCTTGCCGAAACGGTTCGCCAGGAACGCCTTCAGCGACACCTTTTCCTGCGGGATGAAACCGCTCTGCGGCAGCTTCTTTTCGCGGAACAGATCGAGCACCGCGCACATCGCGCCGGCCGTCGTGATCTGGATCGCGCTCATGTGCATCCCGCACACGTCCTTCGCGAAGATCTTGCGCGTGAACACGTCCTGCACCAGTTGGCCGTCCTTCACGCCCGTCACCGTGACGAATACGAGCACGACGTCCTGCTTCGTCGACGGCACCGCGCGGCGCATGATCGACTTCAGCGTGTCGCGATCGGTCGACAGGCGCAGGTCTTCCAGCAGGAACTGGACGAGCTCGCGGTGGCCCGGGTAGCGCACCGACTTGTAGTCGAGCGTCTCGACCTTGCCCGACAGCGTCTCGCACAGCGTGCCGAGGCCGCCCGACGTGTTGAACGCTTCGTATTCGGTGCCGTCGAGCGAGAAGTGCTCGAGGCCTTCGAGCGGCTGCACCCACTGCTTGCGGCCGTCGCGGATCGCCTCGCACGGCTGGCAGTATTCGTTGATCAGGCCGTCGACGCTCCACGTCAGGTTGTACTTCAGCGCGTTGGTCGGATATTCGGGCAGCGCGCCGACGCGCATCTTCACGTCGCGCACTTCGCTGAAGCCGTTCACGAGCTCGTGCGCGGCGATGCCGATGAAGCCCGGCGCGAGGCCGCACTGCGGCATGAACGCGCGGTCGGAGCCGTCGGCCAGTTCGCGGATCGCATGGGTGGCGCGCACGTCTTCGGTCAGGTCGAAGTAATGAACGCCCGCGGCCTTCGCGGCGGCGGCCACGTTGACCGCGAGGTAGTAAGGCAGCGCGTTGACGAGCGCATCGAAGCCCTTCACCGCTTCGCGAATCGCATTCGCGTCGGCGGAGTCGACCCGTTGCGTCGCGATGCCTTCGCGCGACAGCTTCGCGAGCGCATCCGCATCGCGATCGAACGCGACGACTTCGTAGTCGCCCGTTTCGCGCAGCATATGAGCAATGGTGTGGCCGATCAGACCTGCGCCGACGATGGCGATTTTCATGCGCTTATCTCCTGATGATGGGTTGGTGTTGGTGTACGGCGTCGAGCCATGAACACAGTGTAGGGACGCTCAAAATCAGTTCCAAGACGAAGAATGATGCGAAACGACCTATAGTTTCGACGTTATGACGATATATTTCGTCGAAACGACCAATCCATCTAGAAATCGCGTAGCAAGGCTGTCGCAAACCACCCGTTGGCGGACGGTTGTGCGTTGCATGCGCGAAGACGACGTACGGCGTGGTTCCGAACGCACGAACTGCTCATGCGTCAGGTGCGACACGCCGGTAGAAGCGGAATACGGAAGGCGATTCGGGAGAGACGCGTGAAGTACGCGAAAGAATGGCGACGGGCGCCCGTGTCGATCATGATGTCCAGCGAAGGCCGATGCGAATACGTGCGGGCACCTACGCGACGTTGATCCCGGCGCCCGTGACGCAACGAAGCCTGCGCCGCGCATGCGCTCGCGCCGTTCGTCATGCGCGGCGCGACGTACAACAACTCAGCCGCCAATCGTCCCGCGATCGATCTTGCGCGACAGGATGATCGACGTCGTCGTGCGCTCGACGCCTTCGAGCGTGCCGATCTGGTCGAGCAGATCGTTGAGCCGTTCGGGCGAATCGGCGCGCAGCCATGCGACGTAGTCGTACTCGCCGCTCACCGCGCACAGCAACTGGACTTCCGGCATCCGGTCGAGCTTGCGCAATACGTCCTTGCCGAACTTCGGCGTGAGGATGATGCCGACGTACGCATAGATGCTCGCGTCGAGCACGTCCTGCCCGAGCCGCACGCTGTACCCGGCGATCACGTTGGTGCGTTCGAGTCGCGCGATGCGCGCGACGACCGTCGTGCGCGCCACGTCGAGCTGGCGCGCGAGATCCGCGACGCTCGCGCGCGCGTCGGCTTGCAGCAGTGCGACGAGCTGCCGGTCGAGATCGTCGAGTTGGTCGAGGCGGGGTGGACGCATGACGCTGGGCCGGCACGCACGTGCCGACGGAGTGGAAAGTGACGCGATGATAGCGCCGAACGCGTGCACGCCCAACCGGCATGGCCCGGCTTCGACGCTTCGATTTCGATTCGTATCGGATGTAAGCAAGTGTCGCATTCACTGCCGCCCTGCAGGCAACGTGCTACTAATAATGGGCGACGCGAGATCCGCGCCGGCGGCGATGGCCGCCGCGCCCGCTCGCAAGACACCACCCCGGGAGCCAACCATGAAGAAAATCTCGCTCACCCTCGCTACGCTCGTCGTTGCCGCCAGCGCATTCGCGCAAACCCCGGCGCAGCCGCAAGCACCTGCCCAGGCGCCGGCCACGACGGCCGCGGCGTCGGCACCGAGCGCCGAGCAGCGCGCGGCACGCCACGAAGCGCGCATCGAGGAGCGCATCAAGTACCTGCACGACCAGTTGAAGATCACGTCGGCGCAGGAGCCGCAATGGAAGACGTTCGCCGATACGATGCGCGACAACGGCGCCACGATGGGCCGCCTCTATAGCGAACGGATGGCCAAGCGCGACGTGTCCGCGCTCGACGACATCAAGCAGTATGCGGAACTGTCGCAGGCGAACGCCGACGGCGCGAAGAAGCTCGCCGACGCATTCGCGCCGCTCTACGAGAGCTTCCCGGCCGAGCAGAAGGCGCTGGCCGACACGACCTTCCGCAGCTGGCTGCACCACGGCGGCGAACACCGCGGCAAGGGCAAGACGAAGGGCAAGGAAGGCAAGGCGGCCGCCGCGCCGGCCGCGAGCGCGCCCGCGCAGCCCTGACGGCCTCCCTGCCGGCGCCGTGCGGGCCCGCCCGGGCCGAACGGCGCCGCGATCGGCGACGGCGCGTCACACGGCGCGCCGAATTCGGGATAAGCTCCCGGCTTTTCCCGTTTTCCCGCCCTTCCCCGCCATGTTCGAACTCAAGCAACTCGATCTGCGTACCGATCCGCAGGCCCGTCGCGTCGTCAAGGACGAAACCGTCGCCGTGTCGTTCGCGGATGCCGACGGCGAACTGATGAGCCTCGAAGGCCCGAACCGTTATGTCGCGGGCGACGCGCTGATCACCGGCTCGACGGGCGACCGCTGGGTCGTGTCGCGCGCGCGCTTCGACGCCAAATACCTGCCCGCCGATCCGGCGCTCGCGCACGGCACGCCGGGCGCCTATCGCAACCGGCCGGCCGTCGTGCTCGCGCGCCGGATGGACGAACCGTTTACGATTGCCCGCTCGGAAAACGGCGACACGCTGCGCGGCGTGGCCGGGGACTGGGTGATGCAGTATGCGCCCGGCGACTACGGCGTCGTGCAGGCGCAGCGCTTCGCGCAGGTTTACCGCGACGCGTAACGCACCGCGCCGGCCCGATGCCGGCGCCGCCGCTCACGCAAAATCTTCGTCGAGTTCGAGTTCCGCGTCGCGCTCGACGGCCTCGCCGGCCGCGTGCCGTTCTTCGAGCGACCCGAGCATCGCTTCCGTATACGCATGCAGCACCGCATGGCTGCGCGCGCGCTGCATCGGCTTGAGCGCCAGGTAGCGCGCGAGCGCGGCCGGCACGATCCGGATGTCGAGCGTCATCCGCTTAGGCACCGCACCGAACCGCATCGCGAGCCAGTGCACGGACAGGAAGCGCCCGCGCGCGTCGCTGCTTTCGGCGAAGCGCGTCTGCTCCGGAAAGAGATCGCAGATCACGCGTGCGAGCGCGTCGAATTCCGCGCTCTGGCATTCGATCAGATAGTCGTCCATTCCGTCTCTCCCGTCAGGCCGCCGCACGCGACGGCCGGCACGTCTTCACCAGCACGACCACCAGGACCGCGGCCAGCACGAAATACACGGCCTCGACCCACGCGGCCGGCAGCACGCGCACCTGGTACAGCAGCGTCGGCGTCGCCGCGAGCGCATGCAGCACGATCGCGAGCGGCAACACGGCGATTCGGCCGGCCTGCACGCCGCGCCACACCAGCACCGACAGCGCGAGTTGCACCGCGAACGCCGCGCAGCGTTCGAGCAGCAACAGCAGGATCGACTGGGCCGACAGCGTCGCGAGCATCATGTGCAGCCGCACCACGGTGTCGACCGGCAGGTCGGCCAGTTGCGTCTCGAGCTGGCCGCGGCTCGCGAGCCACGCGAGATACGACCACTGGCCCCACACGAGCACGCCGACGAACCACGCTTCGGCGCCGCCGTGGCCGATTCCGTAGCCGATCCCGCGACCGTCGCCGGCCGATGCGCCGTACCGGCGGTTCAGAAAACGCATCCCGAGATAGCGGCCGACTTCCTCGAATACGGCGGACGCGAGCGCGCCGTACGCGACGAACGCGAGCGGCTGCGTCAGCCAGCCGTCCTCGGGCGTGTGGCTCAGCACGAGCCCGTGGAATGCGCGCTCGAGAATCATCGCGAACAGCGTGAAGACGGCGACGCCGACGATCGTGTCGCGGCGGTTGAGCGCAAGCGGCTTGCGCAGGAAGCGGTAGAGGACGAGCGGCAGCAGCGCGATGATCAGCGTGGCGGCGATCAGCGCCGCCAGCGTGACGGGAGCGACAGTCATGTATTTCCTTGGTTCGAGGCAGCGCACCTGACGCGCCGCGTGCCCCGAATGATACTCAGCTTGCGGTCGATGCGCGCGCGATCAACTCGCCGGGCAGCATCGCGACGCGCACGTCGCCCGCCGCGCCGTCGATCCGCTCGTGCACGAATTCGACGGCCTTGTAGCCGATTTCATAGGTCGGCTGACGGATCGTGGTGATGCCGATCAGCTCGGCCCATTCCGGATCGTCGATCGACAGCAGCGCCGCCTGCTGCTGCCATGCGGCGCCGAAGCGCGCGCGCAGATGGCGCGCGATCGCCAGCGCGACCGGCGCATTCGCGGCGAACAGCGCGGCGCGCACGCCGCGCCGGGCCGCATCGTCGATGCGGGCATCGACGTCGGCGAGCGCCGCCGCGGCCGCGTCCGCTTCGTTCAGATCGAGCACGACCGTCGGCGGCGCCGGCAGCCCGCGCGCCGCCAGCGCCGCGCGGAACGCGGTCTCGCGCACGCGTCGCGAACTGACGTGCTCGAACGGCTGCACGACGAAATGGATCGCGTCGAAACCGTGTTCGATCAGGTGCGCGAGCGCCGTCTCGATCGCATCGGCGTTGTCGAGGCCGATCAGGTCGGCCTCGAAGCCCTCGACCGTGCGGTCGACGAGCACGGCCGGAATGCCGGCGCCGCGCAGCGGACGCAGCACGTCTTCCTCGGCGCCGAGCGCGTTGACGATCAGCCCTTCGACGCGGTAGGTCGTGAGCAGTTGCAGGAAGCGGCGCTCCATCTCGACTTCGTTCGCGGCGTGACAGATGAGCGGCATGTAGCCGAGCGCATGGCACGCGGCCTCGACGCCCTGCAGCACTTCGACGGTGTAAGGATTGGTCAGGTCGGCCGCGAGCATGCCGAGCAGCCGGTTGCGGCCGCGCTTGAGCCCGCGCGCCATCTGGTTCGGCCGGTAGTTGAGCCGCGCGATGGCCGCCTCGATCCGCTGGCGCAGATCGACGGACAGCACATGCGTCTCGCCGTTCAGATAGCGCGAAACGCTGGTCTTGCCCGTGCCGGCCTCGCGCGCGACGTCGCTGATCGTCGCCGGACGCGTCGTGGAAGGTTGCGAATCGGTCACTGTCGTGCCTCGCGACGTACGATCCGCGCCGCTTCTCGAGCAGACGGACCTTTGTTGTTGGAAACGTAAGCCAACCAGCGGCCTCCCCTGTCCTGGCGCGTGGGCGCCTGTACCGGCCCGGCGCTGCGCCGTCGAGCCGCGCCCGTCAGCCGCGCGCTACGGCAGCCGGCCGCACCGGACCTGGCGCGGATGCCCGTCGCGCGACGCCGCCGGCCGCGTGGCCGGCCGTCGATACGACGAGCGCGGGCGATCATAACGCAGCCAGCCCTCCGGCACCAAGATCATCGATTCTAACGGCGCCTGCGCCGCGTCGCGCCGGTTGCGGCGACGACTCAGGCGTGCGCCAGCGCATCCGGATTGACGAGATTCGTGCGCAGCGTGCCGGCCAGCGCGCCGACCAGGTTTTCCGCGGCGCAGCGCGCCATCGCATGGCGCGTCTCATGCGTCGCCGAGCCGATATGCGGCAGTGCGACGACGTTCTTCATCCGCAGCAGCGGCGAATCGGCCGGCAGCGGCTCCTTTTCGAACACGTCGAGCCCCGCGCCGCGGATCGTCCCCGCGCGCAGCGCATCGACCAGCGCGGCTTCGTCGACGACGGGCCCGCGCGATGCGTTGATCAGGATCGCGCCGCGCTTCATCTTCGCGAATTCGGGCGCGCCGATCAGATGGCGCGTGTCGGGCGACAGCGGCACCTGCAGGCACACGAAATCCGATTGCGCGAGCAGCGCGTCGAACGTCACGCGCCGCGCGCCGTACTGCGTCTCGGCCTCGGCATGCGTGGACCGGTTCGCGTACAGCACCTGCATCCGGAAGCCGAGCGCCGCGCGGCGCGCGACCGCGCCGCCGATCCGCCCGAGCCCGACGATGCCGAGCGTCTTGCCCTGCACGTCGGTGCCGTACAGGTCCGGGCCGATGCTGCGATGCCAGTGGCCGGCCTTCACCCACTCGGCCAGTTCGACCACGCGCCGCGCGGAGGCCAGGATCAGCGAAAACACCGTATCGGCCGTCGACTCGGTCAGCACGTCCGGCGTATGCGCGAGCACGATGCCGCGCCGCGTGAGATCGGCGACGTCGAAGTTGTCGTAGCCGACCGAGATCGTCGACCACGCCTTCAACCGCGGCGCGCGATCGAGCATCTGCGGCGTGACCTTCAGGCTCGCGCCGATCGCGCCGTCGGCGTCGCCGAGCGCGGCGGCGAGCGCGTCGGCGCCGTCGGCCTGCACGACGTCCGCATGCTCGCGCAGGTACGCGAGAACGTCATCGGGCAGCGGCTTGTACGCGACGATACGGGGCTTCATCGTTTCATTTTCCTTGCAGCGGCGCGGCGAGCGGATGCGCATCGCGCGCCTGGGGTTTGACGGACAGCGTGAGGATCACCGCGGCGACGAGCGCGGCGCTCATGAACGCGTACGACGCGACGGGCGACCCGGTCGCGCCGTTCAAATAGCCGACGAAATACGAGCCGACGAACGAGCCGAGCGCGCCCATGCTGTTGATCAGCGCCATCGCGCCGCCGGCGACGTTCTTCGGCAGCAGTTCCGGCACGATCGCGAAGAACGGGCCGTACGGCGCATACATCGCGGCGCCCGCGACGACCAGCAACGCATACGAGATCCAGAAATGCGACGAGCCGAGCGCGTACGACGCGGCGAACGCGGCCGCGCCGACCAGCAGGAACGGCCACACGAAACCGCGACGCGAACCGACCTTGTCGGACGCCCACGACGCCGCGAGCATCGCGATCGTCGCCGCGAGGTACGGCAGCGCGGACAGCCAGCCGGTCGCGACCATCCCGAGGTCGGAGCCGTTCTTCACGATCGACGGCAGCCACAGCACGAAGCCGTACACGCCGATGCTCCAGCAGAAATACTGCGCGCACAGCTTGATCACGGCCGGCGAGCGGAATGCCTCGCCATAGTTGCGCACCGGCTTGATCGCCGCCTGCTCGGCCGCGAGCGCGGCGTCGAGATCGCGCTTTTCCTGCGCGCTGAGCCACGGCGAATCGGCCGGCTTGTCCTGCACGAGGACCCACCAGCACACGGCCCAGATGACGGCCGGCACGCCTTCGGCGATGAACATGTGGCGCCAGCCGAATTCATGCACGAGATAACCGGACACGATCGACATCCACAGCACGGTGACCGGGTTGCCGAGAATCAGGAACGTGTTCGCGCGCGAGCGCTCGTTCTTCGTGAACCAGTTGCTGATGTAGATCAGCATCGCCGGCATCACGGCCGCCTCGACGATGCCGAGCACGAAGCGGATCGCCATCAGCGACGGGATGTTGCTGACCACGCCGGTCAGCGCCGCGCAACCGCCCCACAGCACGAGGCTGACGAACACGAGCTTCTTCACGCTGCGGCGTTCCGCATAGATCGCGCCAGGGATCTGGAAGAAAAAGTAGCCGAGGAAGAACAGCGCGCCGATCAGCGACGACAGGCCCTTGCTGATGCCGAGATCCTGGTTGATGCCGGCCGCCGCCGCGAACCCGTAGTTCGCGCGATCGAGGTAGGCAAGACTGTACGTGATGAAGACGATCGGCATGATCGTCCACCAGCGTCGAGCTGCGAGATTGGCTGCCATCAGAGTGTCTCCTGAGTAGACCGGCATCGGCGCATCGTTGCGTCGTCCGGTCTCATGCAAAACCGTGCATGAAGCACGAAATGGATCCGCGGATCGTGCCGTGTCCGGCCTCTCATTGCGCGGTGACGGTTTCCTCTAGGCGATCGGCGCGATTGCCGACCTTTTCGAGCCGGTCGAGCGCGTCGCGCGTCGGCAATCCTTCCGAATCGCCGATCACCTGGATCGCGAGCGCACCGATCCGGTTGCCGCGCGCGACCGCCTGCTCGACGCTGCGCCCTTCGAGCAGCGCGCTGACCACGCCGACCGCGAAGCCGTCGCCGGCGCCGACCGTATCGACGACCTTGTCGACGCGCTCGCCTGCGATCGTGCCTTCGCGGCCGTCGGCCGTGCGGAAATACGCGCCTTGCTCGCCGAGCTTGATCACGACGCCGCGCGCGCCCTGCGCGAGATAGAAGCCCGCGATGTCGGCCGGCGTGTCGTGCCCGGTGAGCTGCCGCCCTTCGGCCAGACCCGGCAGCACCCAGTCGGCGAGCGTCGCGAGCGCATTCAGCGTCTTCGCCATCACGTCGGCGGACGGCCACAGCGTCGGGCGCAGGTTCGGGTCGAACGAGATCGTCTTGCCGGCCGCACGCATCTCGCGCGCGAGCCGGAACGCGAGTTCGCACGACGTCGCCGAGATCGCCGGCGCGACGCCCGTCAGGTGCAGGTGACGCGCGCCGAGCACGTAGTCGGCCACGTAGTCGTCGCACGACAGGTGGCTCGCCGCCGAGCCCTTGCGGAAATATTCGACGGTCGGGTCGCTGCCGTCGTCGTTGCGCGACTTCAGCTGGAAACCGGTCGGGTAGCGCGGGTCGACGGTCACGCACGACGCGTCGATGCCCTCGCGCGCCAGCGTGTCGAGCACGTAGCGACCGAACGAATCGCGGCCGACCCGGCTCATCCAGCCGACCCGGAAGCCGAGCCGCGACAGGCCGATCGCGACGTTGAGATCGGCGCCGGCGATCCGCTTCGCGAATTGCCCGGCGTGCGCGAGATGGCCCGGCTCCGTCGCGACGAACATCGCCATCGCTTCGCCGTAGGTCACGACATCGAGTGCTGCTTTCATGACTGAACTCCTCAGGATCCTGCCGCCGTTACGCGGTCGCGAGCCACGCGACGCGCCGGCACGCATCGCCGGCCAGGTCCGCCGCGTCGAACGGGAACTCGATGCCGCGCGGCGCATGCTGCGGCAGTGCCGCGAGCACGCCGGTCACGAGCGGGTCGTTCGGCGCCGGCGCGGCGGCGAAACGACGCGCGCCCTCGCCTTCGGTGGCCTTGCAATGAATGTATTCCACATGCGGTGCGAGCACCTGCGCGCAGTCGAGCGGCGCTTCGCCGCGCCACTGCCAGTTGCCGATGTCGAACGTCATGCCGAGCGCGTCGGGCAGGCCGGCATCGGCGAGCGCGTCGAACAGTCCGCGGAACTGCGCGAACGCGCCGCCGACCTCGAGCTGGCCGTTCTCGACCACCACACGGGCTCGCGCGCCGCGCGACAGCGCGTCGATCTCCGCCGCGTGCGCATCGCCGGCGAAGCCGCCGAGCTGGAATTTCACGAAGCGCGCGCCGAGCGCGTCGGCTTGCGCGAGCGCGTCGCGCAGTGCGTCGGCATCGAGCGCCCCCGTTTCCGTATACAGCGAATCCGGCGTCGAATAGACCGACCACAGCCCGTGGCCGGCGATCTGCGCGCCGAGCGCGGCCAGCGCGCCGGGCGCCGTGTCGTCGTCCGACGCGAACAGTTCGCGCCGCACTTCGAAACCGGCCGCGCCGGATGCCGCCACGGTCGCGATGAATGCACTGTGGCCCTCCTGGCGCACCCGGTCCATTCCGAATGCGCTCGCCACGATCACGATGTCTGCCATATTGCCCTTTTTCACCGGAATGGAACCGGTTCCATTTGCTTGAGACGGATGGTGCGCTTCGCTTCGGACACACGCCATAGAGGAAATCCCTAAGGCTCTGTCGTGACGCGAATACGCGCCCCGCCCGTATGCAATGCATGTTCCCGGCGCGGCTTCGAGCGCCTACGCGAGATCCTGCGCAAGACTCATTTCGAGGAATTGCACGGCGACCCGCGACGGCGCGCCGCCATGCGGCACGAGAATGGAAAAGTGCCGCGTGAGCGGCGCGGGCGCCAGCGAGCGCGGCACGAGCGCCGCATCCTCGTGCCGCAGCGACATCGCGGACACGAACCCCACGCCCATCCCCGCGCGCACGGCCTCCTTGACGGCTTCGACGCCGGCGATCTCGAACGCGACACGCATCGGCGCGCCGCCATGCGCGAACGCGCGCTCGACGAGCTGCCGCACGGCGGAGCCCGCCTCGCGCAGCACGAGCGGATGCATGGCCAGCGCGGCGAGCGTCACGCCCGTGTCGTAGCCCTGCGCCGCGAGCGGATGGCCAGCCGGCACGATCGCGACGATCTCGTCCTCGTGCCACGCATGCACGGCGGTGCCGGGCGGCAGCGCCTCGCCGGGCGGCCCTTCGATCAGCGCGATGTCGAGCGACGGCAGCGCCGCGACCACGTCGGCCGTATTGCCGCTCATCGTCTGGATCGCCACGCGCGGCGCGCGCGGCTGGAACGCCGCGATCAGGTACGGCAGCAGATAGCTCGCGGGCGTCGTGCTCGCGCCGATGCGCAGCGTGCCGGCTTCCAGCCCGCGCACCGCATCGCGAAACGCACGCGCCTGCGCGAACGTATCGCGCTGCGCCTTCGCGTACTGCGCGAGCTGTTCGCCGACCGGCGTCAGGCGAATGCCGCGGCCGTCGCGCTGGTACAGCGGCTCGCCGAACTCGTCCTGCAGCAGCCGCAACTGGCCCGATACGGCCGGCTGCGACAGATGCAGCGCGACGGCGGCGCGGCTGATGTTCAGATGCTCGGCGACGGCGGCGAACGTTATCAGTTGATCCGGGGTCATGGGCAGGAATTATCGGCGCTCCCGATACTTTACGTCACAAATCACAATTTTTCATATCGATATAACGAAATTAGGATTACACCATCGCCACACGGTCCATCACGGTGCTTCCATGTCTACTGCTCCGACTTCCCCTATCAGCCACGCCGCGCCGTCGATGCGCGGCCAGTTGAACGGCGTGCTGTTCGTCGCGCTGTTCGCCGCCGCCGTCACGAGCCTGTCCGAGCTTCCCGCGATCGCGGGGCTCGGCCTGTCGCCGCTGATCGTCGGCATCGTCGCCGGCGCGCTGTACGGCAACGCGCTGCGCGACGGCATGCCGGCCAGCTGGGCGGCCGGCGTCAATTTCTCCGCCCGCAAGCTGCTGCGCATCGCGGTCGCGTTCTTCGGCTTGCGCGTGAGCCTGCAGGAAATCGCGCAGGTCGGGCTGCCGGGCCTCGCGGTATCGGTGCTGGTCGTCGTCAGCACGCTCGCGATCGGCACCTGGGTCGGCATGAAGCTGATGAAGCTCGACCGCGACGCCGCGCTGCTGACCGCCGCCGGCAGCGCGATCTGCGGCGCGGCCGCCGTGCTCGCGTTCGAATCGACGCTGCAGTCGAAGCCGCACCAGAGCGCGATGGCGGTGGGCAGCGTCGTGCTGTTCGGCACGCTGTCGATGTTCCTGTATCCGCTCGCCTATCACGCCGGGCTGCTGAACCTCGATCCGGCCGGCCTCGGCCTGTTCTTCGGCGGCACGATCCACGAGGTCGCGCAGGTGGTCGGCGCGGCGAGCGACATCAGCCCGCAGGTCGTGCACGTCGCGACGATCGTGAAGATGACGCGCGTGATGCTGCTGGTGCCGGTGCTGCTCGCGCTCGGCTGGTGGCTCGCCCGTTCGGCACGCTCGGCGCACGACGCGGCCGGCGGCACGCAACGCCAGCGCAAGGTGGCGGTGCCGTGGTTCGCGCTCGGCTTCCTCGGCTTCGTGATCGTCAATTCGCTAAACGTGCTGCCCGCGGACGTCACGCATACGCTGAACGTGCTCGACACCTTCGCGCTGACGATGGCCATGACCGCACTCGGCATCGAGACGCGCGTCGCGCAGATCCGCGCGGCCGGCCCCCGCGCGCTGATGACCGGCCTGATCCTGTACGTGTGGCTGATCGCCGGCGGCTACGCGATCACCTGGGCCGTGCAGCACTGGCTTGGCTGAGCCGCACGTCCGCGACGGTTCGCGCGCCGCGCCCTACGGGAAGCCCGACGGGGAAGCCCCGCGGGCGCGGCGCAGTGCTATGCTTCGCGTCGTTTTCCATCGCCCCCTTTCAGCCGTGCTCTCGTTCCTGCTGAAGCTGCGCACTCGCGCCCGAACGCTGCTCCGCCTGTCGGACGCCCATACGATGCTGATCTGGTCGGCCATCGTCGGCGTCGGCGGCGCCTTTGCCACGATGGCGTTCCGCGAGGGCATCGACCTGATGCAGCGCCTGATCTCGGGGCACAGCGGCAGCTTCGTGCAGATGGCGAAGAGCCTGCCGTGGTACCTGCGATTCTGGATGCCCGCCGCGGGCGGCTTCCTCGCCGGGTGCGTGCTGCTGCTGGCGACGCGCGGCGACAAAGCGGCCGCCACGACCGACTACATGGAATCGGTCGCGCTCGGCAACGGCGTCGTGCCGGTCCGGCAGAGCCTGTGGCGCAGCGTGTCGTCGCTGCTGACGATCGGCAGCGGCGGCTCGATCGGCCGCGAAGGCCCGATGGTGCAGCTCGCGGCGCTCGCCGCGTCGCTCGTCGGCCGCTTCGCGCACTTCGACCCGCCGCGCCTGCGCCTGCTGGTCGCGTGCGGGGCGGCCGCCGGCATCACGTCCGCGTACAACGCGCCGATCGCCGGCGCATTCTTCGTGTCGGAGATCGTGCTCGGTACGATCGCGATGGAGAGCTTCGGGCCGATGGTCGTCGCGTCGGTCGTCGCGAACATCGTGATGCGCGAATTCGGCGGCTACCGGCCGCCGTACGAGATGCCGGTGTTTCCGGCCGTGACGGGCGCCGAGGTGCTGCCGTTCGTCGTGCTCGGCGCGCTGTGCGGCGTGCTCGCGCCGCAGTTCCTGCACCTGCTCGACGCGTCGAAGACGCAGTTCAAGCGGCTGCCCGTGCCGTTGCCCGTGCGGCTCGCGCTCGGCGGCCTCGTCGTCGGCGTGATCTCGGTGTGGATTCCGGACGTGTGGGGCAACGGCTACAGCGTCGTGAACCACATCCTCCATTCGCCGTGGACCTGGCAGGCGCTCGTCGCGGTGCTCGTGTTCAAGGTGATCGCGACCGCCGCGACGGCCGGCTCGGGCGCGATCGGCGGCGTGTTCACGCCGACGCTGTTCGTCGGCGCGGTGTTCGGCTCGCTGTTCGGGCTCGCGATGGGCGCGCTGTGGCCGGGCCATACGTCCGCGTATTTCGCGTACGCGATCGTCGGGATGGGCGCGTTCATGGCGGGCGCCACGCAGGCGCCGCTGATGGCGATCCTGATGATCTTCGAGATGACGCTGAGCTATCAGGTCGTGCTGCCGCTGCTGGTGTCGTGCGTGTTCGCGTATTTCGTCGCGCGCGCGACGGGCACGACGTCGATGTACGACATCACGCAGCACCACCACCAGGACGCGCAGGAGCGGCAGCGGCTGCGCACCACGCAGATGCGCGAGCTGATCCAGCCCGCGCAGACGGTCGTGCCGCTCACCGCGAGCGTCGCCGACATGACGCGCGTGTTTCTCGAATATCCGGTGAAATACCTGTACGTGACCGACGACGCCGGGCGCTTTCGCGGCGCGGTCGCGTTGAAGGACATCACGTCCGATTTGCTCGACAAGCGCGACACGACCGACAAGACGGCCGCGCACTACGCGCACACGCCGTTTCCGCTGCTCACGCCCGACATGCCGCTCGCGACCGCGCTCGAGCGCTTCATGGCGTTCCAGGGCGAACGGCTGCCGGTGATCGAAAGCGAAGCCGAGCCGACGCTCGCGGGCGTCGTCTACAAGACGTCGTTGCTCGACGCGTACCGGCGGATGACCGGCGAGCGCTGACGCGCATCGCCCGCGCCGCCTGCCGTGTTCAGTCCGGTGCGCGCCCCAGCACGACCCGCGCGAAGAACCCCGCGAGCACCGCTTCGGCCACGTCGGCCGACACGTGCTGCGGATCGGCCGTGTAATACGACTGCACGCCGTCGCACAGGCACATCAGCCCGAACGCGAGCGTGTCGGCCGGCAGCAGCAGCGGCGTGCCCGCCCGTTCGGCGAAGCGCTCGATGAATTCGGCCATCTGCACGCGCTTGCCGTGCAGGAACTGGTTGAAGCGCACGCGGAACTTCGCGTCGCGCGCGGCCTGCAGCTTCGCCTCGCCCCACAGCAGCGAGTATTCGTCGTCGCGAAACAGCGTCCGGTAATACGCGAGCGCCATCGATTCCATCTGCTCGCGCGTGCCGCCCCCTTCGAAAATCGCCTCGAAGTCGGCCCGCACCTCGTCGTGGTTGCGCTCCAGCAATTCCAGCAACAGATCGGACTTGCTGCGGAAATTCGAGTAGAACGCGCCGCGCGTATAGCCGGCCGCCGCCGCGATGTCCTCGACGCTCGCGGCCACATAGCCTTTCTTCAGAAAAATGCGATGCGCGGCTTTCAGCAGACGTTCGCGCGTCTGGTCCCTGCTCTGCTCGCGGGTTAAGCGCTGTGGTTTCATGCCGCGCAGTCTAGCATCCCTTCCCTTTCGGATTCATCTTTGCATTCAAATACAGGCGTGTATTAGAATCCGCCACAGTTTCCGAAGATGTCGTTCGTCTGTCCGTGTGCGCCGCTGCCGGCGCCACTTGGGGCAAGCGCCCGCCGCGCTTGCCGGCCTCGTTCCGCTCCACTTCACCTGGGGGTTTCGTGAATCGCTCCGGTTCCCGCGCCGCGCTGCTGATCGGCGCCGCGCTCGTCCTTGCCGCCTGTCATCCGAAAGAATCCGCGCCGCCCGCCCCGCGCCCCGTCGTCGCGCTGCCCGCGCGGGCCGACACCGCCGCCGCCGCGCGCACGTTGCCCGGCGACATCCAGCCGCGCTATGCCACCCCGCTGTCGTTCCGCATCGCCGGCAAGATCATCGAGCGCCGGGTGCGGCTCGGCGATACGGTGAAGGTCGGCCAGGTCGTCGCGCTGCTCGATCCGTCCGACGTCGAAAAGAACGCCGCGAGCGCGCAGGCGCAATTCGATGCCGCGTCGCACAGCCTCGCGTTCGCGAAGCAGCAGCTCGACCGCGATCGCGCGCAGGCCCGCGAAAACCTGATCGCCACCGCGCAGCTCGAACAGACGCAGAACAGCTACACGTCGGCGCTCGCGCAGCGCGACCAGGCGCAGCAGCAGCTCGCGCTCGCGAAGAACCAGCTCCGCTACGCGACGCTCGTCGCCGACCATGCGGGCACCATCACCGCCGAACAGGCCGATACCGGCCAGAACGTGTCGGCCGGCCAGCCGGTCTACCAGCTCGCGTGGTCGGGCGACGTCGACGTCGTCAGCGACGTGCCCGAGGCGGCGCTCGCGTCGCTCGCGCCCGGTCATGCGGCCACCATCACGCTGCCGGCACTGCCGGGCCGCCAGTTCGCCGCGAAGGTGCGCGAAATCGCGCCGGCCGCCGATCCGCAAAGCCGCACCTACCGCGTGAAGCTCACGCTCGGCGCGCCCGATCCGGCGATCCGGCTCGGGATGACCGCGGACGTCGCGTTCGACGGCGCGCCGGCCGCCGGCAATACGCAGCCGATCACGCTGCCCGCGACCGCGCTGTTCCACGACGGCGCGCAACCGGCCGTGTGGGTCGTACGCACGAAGGACGACACGCTCGAGCTGCGCCGCGTCGACGTCGCGCGCTTCAACGAGCGCACCGTCACCGTGTCGCATGGACTGCAGCCGGGCGAGCGCGTCGTGCTGCAGGGCGTGCACACGGTCAGTGCGGGCGAGAAGGTGCGGGCGATCGCGCCGCTGCATCCGGAGGACTTCGCATCGTGAGCGTCTCCCACGAAGAAGGCCGCTTCAACCTGTCCGCATGGGCGCTGCGCCATCAGGCGCTGGTCGTCTACCTGATCGCGCTCGCGACGCTCGCGGGCATCCTCGCTTACACGCGGCTCGCCCAATCCGAAGACCCGCCGTTCACGTTCCGCGTGATGGTGATCCGCACCTTCTGGCCCGGCGCGAGCGCGCGGCAGGTGCAGGAACAGGTGACCGACCGGATCGGCCGCAAGCTGCAGGAAACGCCGGCCATCGACTTCCTGCGCAGCTATTCGCGCCCCGGCGAATCGCTGATCTTCTTCACGATGAAGGATTCGGCGCCCGTGAAGGACGTGCCCGAGACCTGGTACCAGATCCGCAAGAAGGTGGGCGACATCGGCTATACGCTGCCGCCCGGCGTGCAGGGCCCGTTCTTCAACGACGAATTCGGCGACGTCTATACCAACATCTGGACGCTCGAGGGCGACGGCTTCACGCCCGCGCAACTGCACGACTACGCGGACCAGTTGCGCACCGTGCTGCTGCGCGTGCCGGGCGTCGGCAAGGTCGACTATTTCGGCGACCCCGACCAGCGGATCTTCATCGAGGTCGACAACGCGCAGCTCACGCGCCTCGGCATCTCGCCGCAGCAGCTCGGCCAGGCGATCAACGCGCAGAACGACATCTCGTCGGCCGGCGTGCTGACGACCGCCGACGATCGCGTGTTCGTGCGGCCGAGCGGCCAGTTCGACAACGTCGACGCGATCGCGAATACGCTGATCCGCATCAACGGCCGCACGTTCCGGCTCGGCGATCTCGCGACCGTGAAGCGCGGCTACGACGATCCTCAAGTCACGCAGATGCGCATGAACGGCAAAGCCGTGCTCGGCATCGGCGTGACGATGCAGCCGGGCGGCGACGTGATCCGGCTCGGCAAGGCGCTCGACGCCGAATCGAAGGAGCTGCAGGCGCAATTGCCGGCCGGCCTGAAGCTGACCGAGGTGTCGAGCATGCCGCACGCGGTGTCGCATTCGGTCGACGACTTCCTCGAAGCCGTCGCCGAAGCGGTCGCGATCGTGCTGGTCGTGAGCCTCGTGTCGCTCGGGCTGCGCACCGGGATGGTCGTCGTGATCTCGATCCCGGTCGTGCTCGCGGTCACCGCGCTGTTCATGTACCTGTTCGACATCGGGCTGCACAAGGTGTCGCTCGGCACGCTCGTGCTCGCGCTCGGGCTGCTCGTCGACGACGCGATCATCGCGGTCGAGATGATGGCCGTGAAGCTCGAGCAGGGCTACAGCCGCGCGCGCGCCGCCGCGTTCGCGTACACCAGCACCGCGTTTCCGATGCTGACGGGCACGCTCGTCACGGTGTCGGGCTTCCTGCCGATCGCGCTCGCGAAATCGAGCACCGGCGAATACACGCGCTCGATCTTCGAGGTATCGGCGATCGCGCTGATCGCGTCGTGGTTCGCGGCCGTCGTGCTGATCCCGCTGCTGGGCTATCACATGCTGCCCGAGCGCAAGCGGCACGCGCACGAGGCGCACCTGCCGGACGATCACGAGCACGACATCTACGACACCCGCTTCTACCGGCGGCTGCGCGGCTGGATCGACTGGTGCATCGAGCGGCGCTTCGTCGTGCTGCTGATCACGGGCGCGCTGTTCGTCGTCGCGATGATGGGCTTCTCGCTGGTGCCGCAGCAGTTCTTCCCGAGCTCCGACCGGCCCGAGCTGCTGGTCGATCTGCGGCTGCCCGAAGGCGCGTCGTTCGCGGCGACGCTGCGCGAGACCGAGCGGCTCGAGAAAGCGATCGACAAGCGTCCCGAGATCGACCACGCGGTGAACTTCGTCGGCAGCGGCGCGCCGCGCTTCTACCTGCCGCTCGACCAGCAGTTGCAACTGCCGAACTTCGCGCAGTTCGTGATCACCGCGAAATCGGTCGAGGATCGCGAGAAGCTCGCGACCTGGCTCGAAACCACGCTGCGCGACAGATTTCCGGCCGTGCGCTGGCGCCTGTCGCGGCTCGAGAACGGGCCGCCGGTCGGCTATCCGGTGCAGTTCCGCGTGAGCGGCGACAGCATCGCGACGGTCCGCTCGATCGCCGAGAAGGTCGCGGCGACGATGCGCGGCGATGCGCGCACGGTCAACGTGCAGTTCGACTGGGACGAGCCGGCCGAGCGCTCGGTGCGCTTCGAACTCGACCAGAAGAAGGCGCGCGAGCTGAACGTCACGTCGCAGGACGTGTCGAGCTTCCTCGCGATGACGCTGTCGGGCACGACCGTCACGCAGTATCGCGAGCGCGACAAGCTGATCGCGGTCGACCTGCGCGCGCCGCGCGCCGACCGCGTCGACCCGGCGAAGCTCGCGGGCCTCGCGCTGCCGACGCCGAACGGCCCCGTGCCGCTCGGCTCGCTCGGCCGCTTCACGCCGACGCTCGAATACGGCGTCGTGTGGGAGCGCGACCGCCAGCCGACCATCACCGTGCAGTCGGACGTGCGCGCCGGCGCCCAGGGCATCGACGTCACGCATGCGGTCGACGCGAAGCTGAACGCGCTGCGCGCGCAGCTGCCGGTCGGCTATCAGATCAACATCGGCGGCTCGGTCGAGGAAAGCGCGAAGGCGCAGACGTCGATCAACGCGCAGATGCCGCTGATGGCGATCGCCGTGTTCACGCTGCTGATGATCCAGCTGCAGAGCTTCTCGCGCGTGCTGATGGTCGTGCTGACCGCGCCGCTCGGGCTGATCGGCGTGGTCGCGACGCTGCTGCTGTTCGGCCAGCCGTTCGGCTTCGTCGCGATGCTCGGCGTGATCGCGATGTTCGGGATCATCATGCGCAACTCGGTGATCCTGGTCGACCAGATCGAGCAGGACATCGCGGCCGGCCACGGCCGCGTCGACGCGATCATCGGCGCGACCGTGCGGCGCTTCCGCCCGATCACGCTGACGGCCGCGGCCGCCGTGCTCGCGCTGATCCCGCTCTTGCGCTCGAACTTCTTCGGGCCGATGGCGACCGCGCTGATGGGCGGCATCACGAGCGCGACCGTGCTGACGCTGTTCTACCTGCCCGCGCTGTACGCGACGTGGTTCCGCGTGAAGCGCGACGAACGCGACCCGCAGGACGGGCCGCCGCCAGGCGCCACGCCTGCCGCGCCGTCGGGAGTCTGACCATGGATCGATCGATGACCCTGAAAAAGAAAGCCGTGCGGGCGCTCGCCGCGGCGAGCGTCGCCGGCCCGCTCGCGGGTTGCGCATGGTTCGCGCCGAGCGGCGAGCCGCCCGCGATGCCGTCGCCCGCGCACTACGGCGCCGCGCCGCAAGTCCAGCAGACCGTATCCGCGCAAGGCGTCGCGCAGCAGTTCGAAGTCGGCGCGCAGCCGGTGCCGGACTGGTGGAAACAGTACCGCTCCGACGCGCTGAACGCGCTCGTCGACGAAGGGCTGCGCAACAGCCCGACGCTGAGCGCGGCGTCGCATTCGCTGGATGCCGCGCGCGAACAGTTGCGCGGGCAGATCGGCAGCTCGATGCTGCCGTCGATCGACGCGGTCGGCCAGGCCACGCGCCAGCGCGCGCTCGGCGTGCCGATTCCCGCGCTCGGCGCGCCGACGCTGCTGTACGACACGTTCGTCGGGCAACTGCAGGCGAGCTATACGGTCGACCTGTTCGGCGTGTCGCGCTTCGCGAACCGCGCGCTCGCGAAACGCGTCGACGTCAGCGCGTTCCAGCTCGAATCCGCGCGGCGCGCGCTGGCCGCGAACATCGTGACCGCGTCGATCACTGTGTCGGTGCTCAATGCGCAGATCGACACGACCGAGCGGCTCGTCGCGCTCGCGAACGACCAGGCGCACGACGCCGAGCGCCGCCATGCGCTCGGTTCGGCCTCGCGCAGCGACGCGCTGAATGCCCGGCAAAGCGCCGACACGTTCGCGGCTGGCTTGCCCGCACTGCGCCAGCAGCGCGACTCGGCGCGCCACGCGCTCGCGGTGCTGGTCGGCCGCACGCCCGACCGGCCGCCGGCCGATCTCGCGCTCGCCGATCTGCACCTGCCCGAGCAGGTGCCCGTCGTCGTGCCGTCCGATCTGCTGCAAAGCCGTCCGGACATCCAGGCCGCCGACGCGGGGCTGAAGGCCGCCGCCGCCGAGGTCGGCCTCGCGACCGCGCAGATGTTTCCGCAACTGTCGCTGTCGGCGGCGATGGGCAAAGGCGGCTTCAGCTGGCCGGCGATGCTGTCGGGGGCGGGCGCGATCTGGAACGTCGGCGCGTCGTTGAGCCAGCCGATCTTCCACGGCGGCGCGCTGCTCGCGCAGCGCCGCGCCGCGAAGGCGACCTACGAGGCCGCGGTCGACCAGTACAAGCAGGCGGTGCTCGGCGCGTTCCAGAACGTCGCCGATTCGCTCGCGGCGCTCGAGCACGACGCGGAGGCGCTCGATGCGTCGTCGCGCGCCGCGCTGTCCGCCCGTGGCGCATACGACGACGCGGCCGCCCGCGTGCGGCTCGGTGCGCTGCCGCCGTCGGCCGCGCGCGCGAGCGAGTTGCAGTACCGCAATGCACGGCTCGACGAGATTCGCGCGACCGGCGCACGGTTCGCGGATACCGCGCGGCTTTACCAGGCGATGGGCACGCCGCCGGCCGGCAACGGCGACACGTCCGGTAAAAACGCCCAAGCCACCGGCGACGGCACGGGCAGCACGCAGGCCCGCGCCGCCGCGCCCGCCCCTTCGGCGCAATCACCGCAGTAACCGCCCCTCCGATCGGACGCGCGTGCGAACTCCCGCCACGCGCGTCCGATCGCCGATCTTCCGCTTGACCCTCACGTAGCGTAACGTTCGAGACTCCAGTGTGCGCACCGAACGGAGGAACGAATGCGGCTGAAAGTGGGAGACCTGGCGAAACGCAGCGGGCTGACCGTCCGCACGCTTCATCACTATCACGCAATCGGTCTGCTGACGCCTTCGGCGCGCGCCGACAACGGCTACCGGCTGTACGACCGCGACGACATCGCCCGGCTCCACCAGATCCAGGCCCTGCGTCGCTTCGGACTGTCGCTCGCCGAAATCGGCGACTACCTGAACCGGCCCGGCACCCCGCTCGTCGATCTCGTCGCGAAGCAGATCGCGTCGCTCGATCGCCAGCTCGCGCAAACCGCGCAGCTGCGCGAGCGGCTCGCGAGCCTGCATGCGCAGCTCGCGGCAGGCACCGAGCCGGAACTGGCCGATTGGCTCACCACACTGGAGTTGATGACCGTGTACGACAAATATTTCTCCGAGGAAGAACTCGCGCGCCTGCCGATGTACCGGAAGAGCCAGGCCGGCGACGCGGAATGGATCGCGCTCGTCGACGAGGTCCGTACGCTGCACGAGGCGGGCGTGCCCGCCGAGGACGAACGCGTGCGGGCGCTCGCCGCGCGCTGGATGGCGCTGCTGGTGCGCGACACGAACAACGATCCGCGGCTGCTCGCGAAGCTGAACCTGATGCACGCGCAAGAGCCGTCGATGCAGTCGAAGATCGGTATTTCAACCGCGTTGCGCGACTACGTACTGCGCGCTTCGTCGGAAACGAAGATGCGGCTCTTCGAGAAGTACCTCACACCAGACGAGAGCCGGTTCATGCGCGCGCATTACCGTGAACGGGCGATGGAATGGCCGCAACTGATGGCCGACGTGCGCGACGCGATCGATGCGGGCGCGCAGCCCGATTCGCCGCAAGGCCGCGCGCTCGCGCAACGCTGGCTCGAGCTGTTCCGCAGCTACGCGGGCCACGATCCGGCCACGCACGCGAAATTCCGCCAAGCGCTGATGAACGAGCCGGCGCTGACGAAGGATTCGTGGACCGACGAGACGCTGCTCGGTTTCATGCGCGAGGCGATGGCGCAGCTGGCGCCGGCGCGCTGACCGCATGATTCCCGGGCGGCACGCGGGTTTCCCGTGTGCCGCCCGTTTCACCACGGGCAGCAGGAATCCCACGCCCAATGGCCGGCCAAGCCCCGCCTAGTCGTTACGCAGGCTGATCCCGCGCCAGCGCTTCATCATGTAACGCAGAAACGCGGGCTGCCCCTTCAGGTCCGCGTTCGGCACGGGCGCCGCGCCGCCGTCGACGAACTTGCCGTTGATCGTCACGGTTTCCTCGCCGCGCAGCACGTATTTCGTGCCCGCGTCGATCAGGAAGTACTTGACCTGATCGGCGCTCACGTCGCCGCGGCAACCGATCTTGTACGCGAACAGGAACTGCTTGCGGCCGTTGCCGAGCAGGTCGCGCATTTCGATCGACTTCGGCACGACGTCGAGAATCACGTCGACCGGGCATGCCTTCACGTAGTCGCGCACCATCCAGTCAGGGCGGCCGTCGAGCGTCGCGGACACCTTGAGTTCGACGTCGTCGCCGGACTCGGTTCTGGCGAGCGTCACCGCATGCGCACCGGCCGCATCGGTCCACGTGTAGTCGGCGGCGTGCGCCGGGCTGGCCAGTGCCGCGGCTGCAAGCAACAGGCAATGCAAGAGGGCATGTCTTTTCATCGGCGATGGAGAAAACGGGAATCGAACGCGCCATTATCGATAAAGCCGCCCGCCGCCGCCAGCCGCGCGCGCGACGCCCGCTCAGCGCTCGCGCGTGCCAAGCCCGAGCGCCTTCATCCGGCGGTACAGCGTCCGTTCGCTCAATCCGAGCTGCGCGGCCAGCGCCTTGCGCGTGCCGTCGAACGTGCGCGCGATCCGGACGAGCTCCGCGTCCGACACGCCGCGCGCATCCGCCGCCGGTGCGTGCGGCGCCGCCGCGGCCGCGACGAGCTCGGCCGGCAGATGTTCGACGCGGATCGTGCCGTCATCGGCGAACAGGCACGCGCGTTCGAGCACGTTGCGCAGCTCGCGGATGTTGCCGGGCCATGCATACGCGTCGAGGCACGCCCGCGCGCGCTCGGTCAGCGTGAACGGCCGGGCATTCGCGTCGCCCGCCTTGCCGCGCGCGTTCGCGATCCGCCGCAGGATCGATTCGGCCAGCAGCGCGACGTCGCCCTGCCGCTCGCGCAGCGCCGGCAGCGGAATCGGAAACGCGTTGATCCGGTAGTAGAGATCCTGCCGGAACCGGCCGTCGTCGATCATCTCGCGCAGCGGCTTGTGCGTGGCCGCGACGAGCCGGAAATCGGCGCGCAGCGCCTCGACGCCGCCCACGCGCCGGAACGTGCCCGATTCGATCAGCCGCAGCAGCTTCACCTGCATCGGCAGCGGCACGTCGCCGATCTCGTCGAGAAACAGCGTGCCGCCCTGCGCGGTTTCCACGAGGCCCGGCTTGCGCTGGTTCGCGCCGGTGAACGCGCCCTTCTCGTAGCCGAACAGTTCGCTCTCGAACAGCGTCTCGGCGATCCCCGAGCAATCGACGACGACGAACGGCCCCATCGCGCGATCGCTCGCCTCGTGCAGCGCGCGGGCGAACAGCTCCTTGCCCGTGCCCGATTCGCCGAGCAGCAGCACCGGCAGCGTCGAGGGCGCCACGCGCTGCAACGCGCCGAGCGCCGCGTTGAACGCGTCCGAGCCGCCGACGAGCCCTTCCGCGCTCGGCTGCGCGGACGCGCTGCGTACCGTCGTCAGCCGCTCGACGTACGCGATCACGTTGCCGTGTGCATCGAAGATCGGCCGCAGCTCGACGTCGACATGCTCGGGGCCGCGCGGCGTGTGATGGATGTGCAGCACGCGGTTCAGCCCGCGCGATTCGAGCGCCTGCTTCATCGGGCAATGCTCGCCGGCCTGGTCGCACGGCACGTCGTAGTGATGCGATACCTGGAAACAGTGCCGGCCCACGTGCTCGACGCCCGCCACGCCGAACTGGCGCCGGTACGCATCGTTCGCCGCGAGGATCCGGTAGTCGGGGTCGACGACGATCATCGGCTGCGGGTCTTGCTCGAGATACGCGACGAGCGCGCGGACGTCCGGCATCGCGTCGCGGCGCGGGACGGGGACGATCGGAATGGTGTCGTGCGGATTCATGCGGCGGCTCACTCGGCGAAGGAGCGCCCGGACGGACTGCCAGGCTGACTGCCAATTCTGCCACGACACTGCCAGTTGTGGCAGCCCCCGTCCGCCACCGGATGTCGCCGCCGCCTTCTCGACGCCGCCAATGCGCCGAAAACCCGAGCCGAATCAAGTCGTTGCCACATCAACCGGTGCCGCGCCGCCGGCTGGCATGCTTCTTGAGATAAAGACCGCGATTGCAGATGCAGAACCCGATCGAGGACACCCCGTGAGCAACGCCCCCGCCCTGGCGGTCGAAGGCTTTTTCGACCCGGCCACCCACACCGTCAGCTATCTCCTGCTCGATACCGCGAGCCGCGCGTGCGCGCTGATCGACAGCGTGCTCGACTACGACCCGAAATCCGGCCGCACGCGCACCGCCAGCGCCGACCGGCTGATCGCGCGCGTCGCCGAACTCGGCGCGACCGTGCACTGGCTGCTGGAGACGCACGTGCACGCCGACCACCTGTCGGCCGCGCCGTACCTGAAAGCGCAGGTCGGCGGCCAGATTGCGATCGGTTCGCACGTGCGCCGCGTGCAACACGTGTTCGGCACGCTGTTCAACGCAGGCCCCGGCTTCGCGGAAGACGGCCGCCAGTTCGACCGGCTCGTCGACGACGGCGACACACTCGCGCTCGGCGCGCTGACGATCCGCGCACTGCACACGCCGGGCCACACGCCCGCGTGCCTGACCTACTGCGTGGAAGACGCGACGCAGCGCGCGGCGTTCGTCGGCGACACGCTGTTCATGCCCGACTACGGTACGGCCCGCTGCGACTTCCCCGGCGGCGACGCGCGCACGCTGTACCGTTCGATCGCGCGCGTGCTCGCGCTGCCGCCGGACACGCGCCTCTACCTGTGCCACGACTACCAGCCGGGCGGGCGCGACGTGCAGTTCGTGACGACCGTCGCCGAGCAGCGCCGCGCGAACGTGCACGTGAAGGACGGCGTGACCGAGGACGATTTCGTCGCGATGCGCACCGCGCGCGACGCGACGCTCGACATGCCCGTGCTGATGCTGCCGTCGGTGCAGGTCAACATGCGCGCCGGCCACCTGCCCGAACCCGAGAACAACGGCGTGCGCTACCTGAAGATTCCGCTCGACGCGATCTGAGCCGCGCGCCCCACCGGAGACCCCGACATGACCATCCGCAAGCTGACCGACACGCTGTCGGTCTCGCCGCAGATCGCGGCGGCCGACCTGCCCGCGCTTCACGCGGCGGGCATCCGCGCGATCATCTGCAACCGGCCCGACGGCGAAGGCGCCGACCAGCCGACCGTCACCGAGATCCGCGCGGCCGCCGCGCCGCTCGGCATCGACGTGCACTACCTGCCGGTCGATACCGGCAAGGTGACCGACGACCAGGCCGCGCAGTTCGGCGCGCTCGTCGCGTCGCTGGACGGGCCCGTGCTCGCGTACTGCCGCAGCGGCACGCGGTCGGCCACGCTGTGGGCGCTGTCGCAGGCGGCGCTGCGCCCGCTGGACGACCCCGTCGCCACCGCCGGCGCGGCCGGCTACGACCTGAGCGCGCTCGCCTCGCGTATCGCGCAGGGCGGCCGCCGCGCGGCGCCGGCCGTGGACGCGCGGCACGACATCGTGATCGTCGGCGCCGGTGCGGCCGGCATCGCGGTCGCGTCGAGCCTGCTCGCGCGCGACGCGTCGCTCGACATCGCGGTGATCGATCCCGCCGACGTCCACTACTACCAGCCCGGCTGGACGATGGTCGGCGCGGGCGTGTTCCGGCCCGAGACGACCGCGCGCCGAATGACCGACCTGCTGCCGCGCGGCGTGCAACGGATTCAGGCCGCGGTCGCGGGCTTCGAGCCCGACGCGCACGCGGTCGTGCTCGACGGCTGCCGGCGCATCGGCTATCGCAAGCTCGTCGTGTGTCCGGGGCTCAAGCTCGACTGGCATGCGATCGACGGCCTCGCCGCCACGCTCGGCCGCAACGGCGTCACGTCGAACTACCGCTACGATCTCGCGCCGTACACGTGGGAGCTCGTGCGCGCGTTCCGCGGCGGCCATGCACTCTTCACGCAACCGCCGATGCCGATCAAGTGCGCGGGCGCGCCGCAAAAGGCGATGTACCTGTCGTGCGACCACTGGCGGCGCATGGGGCGCCTCGATGCCGCGAACGTCGAATTCCTGAATGCGGGCGGTGCGCTGTTCGGCGTCGCCGATTACGTGCCCGCGCTGATGGAGTACGTGAAAAGCTACGACATCGCGCTGTCGTTCGGCCACAACCTCGTCGCGATCGACGGGCCCGCACGCCGCGCGACGTTCTCGCGCGCGCTGCCGGACGGCGGCAAGGAAACCGTCGAGCGTGCGTTCGACATGATCCACGTCGTGCCGCCGCAGAAGGCGCCCGATTTCGTGCGCGCGAGCCCGCTCGCCGACGCGGCCGGCTGGATCGACGTCGATCCGGCGACGCTGCGGCACAAGCAGTTCGCGGACATCTACGCGCTCGGCGACGTCACCAACACGACCAACGCGAAGACGGCCGCGGCCGCGCGCAAGCAGGCGCCCGTCGTCGCGCACAACCTGCTCGCGTCGCTCGGCCGCGCGCACGGCGACGCCGCGTACGACGGTTACGGCTCGTGTCCGCTCACCGTCGAGCGCGGCAAGATCGTGCTCGCCGAATTCCTGTACGGCGGCAAGGTCGCGCCGACCTTCCCCGCGTGGCTGATCGACGGCAAGCGCCCGTCGCGGCTCGCGTGGCTGCTCAAGGAGCGCGTGCTGCCGCCGCTCTACTGGAAGGCGATGCTCAAGGGCCGCGAATGGCTCGCGAAGCCCGCGATCGCACGTTGACCGGAGCGCGATGACGTCATGCTGATTTCCCTCGTACTCGGCGGCTTCGTGGGCGCCGTGCTCGGCCTGACCGGCGCCGGCGGCGGCATTCTCGCGGTGCCCGCGCTCGTCGTCGGGATGAGCTGGCCGATGCAGCAGGCCACGCCCGTCGCACTCGTCGCGGTGGCCGGCAGCGCCGCGCTCGGCGCGCTCGAAGGCTTTCGTCGCGGGCTCGTGCGCTATCGCGCGGCGCTGCTGATGGCGGTGGCCGGCGTGCCGCTGACCACGCTCGGCGTGCGGCTCGCGCACGTGCTGCCGCAGCGCCTGCTGCTCACGCTGTTCGCGCTGACGATGCTGGTCGTCGCCGGCCGCCTGCTGCGACAGGCGCTACGGCAGCAGGCGACCGACGCGGATGCGTCGCCGCTGTGCGTCGGCCGCGTGAATCCCGATACGGGCCGGCTCGTGTGGTCGTGGCCCGTGGGCATCGCGCTGGCGTCGACCGGCGCGGTCACGGGCTTGATGACGGGCTTGCTCGGCGTCGGCGGCGGCTTCGTGATCGTGCCGATGCTGCGCAAGTTCACGAACGTGTCGATGCATGGGGTGGTCGCGACGTCGCTGATGGTAATCGCGCTGGTGGGCACCGGCGGCGTGCTGGCGACGCTCGTGTCGGGCACGCGCGCGCCGCTCGACGTGACGCTGTGGTTCAGCGTCGCGACCGCGCTCGGCATGGCCGCCGGCCGCAGCGCGTCGCGCCACCTCTCCGCACGGCACGTGCAGGCCGGGTTCGCGGCCGTGCTCGTCTGTGTCGCGGTGGGGTTGCTGGCGAAGGCGGCGTTCGGCGCGTGAACTCTCGGCGCACGAGGACACGCGCCATCAAAACAAAACGCCCGGCCCGACTCGTCGTCGGCACCGGGCGTTTTTCATGACGGCCGCAACCGGCGTATCAGGCCGCGAACCCCGCCATCCGCTTGCGCTCCTGACGCAGCATCACGAAGTTCGCGATCACGACGCCGGCCGTCACCGCGATGATGAACAGCGTCGCGAGCGCGTTCATCTCCGGGTTCAGCCCGAGGCGCACGCGCGAGAACACGACGAGCGGCAGCGTCGTCGAGCCGGGGCCCGACAGGAACGCCGACAGCACGAGGTCGTCGATCGACAGCGTGAACGACAGCAGCCAGCCCGCGACCAGCGCCTGCGAGATCAGCGGCAGCGTGATCGTGAAGAACACCTTCAGCGGCGTCGCGCCGAGATCGAGCGCCGCTTCTTCCAGCGACGGATTCAGCTCGCGCACGCGCGACTGCACGATGATCGCGACGTACGAGATGCACAGCATCACGTGGCCGAGCCAGATCGTGAACACGCCGCGCTCAGCCGGCCAGCCGATCCACTTCGCGAGCTCGATGAACAGCAGCAGCAGCGAGATCCCCTGGATCACCTCGGGGATCACGAGCGGCGCATTGATCATCCCGCTGAACAGCGCGAAGCCGCGAAAGCGGCCCATCCGCGCGAGCACGAAGCCGGCCCACGTGCCGATGAACACCGACGCGAACGCGGTCAGCACGCCGATCTTCAGCGACAGCCACGCGGCCGTCAGCAGTTCGTCGTCCTCCACGAGCGCCGTATACCAGCGGAACGAAAAGCCCGACCACACGGTGACGAGCTTCGACTCGTTGAACGAATAGACGATCAGGCTGATGATCGGGATGTACAGGAACGCAAAGCCGACGAACAGCGCCGCGAACTGCAGGTAACGATTCGGCTTCATCGACGGCCTCCCTGTTCCTTCGCCTGGAAGTGCTGGAACATCGCCATCGGCACGAGCAGCAGCAGCACCATCGCGCAGGTCACGGCAGACGCCATCGGCCAGTCCGCGTTGTTGAAGAACTCGTTCCACATCACGCGGCCGATCATCAGCGTATTTGCGCCGCCGAGCAGCTCCGGAATCACGTACTCGCCGACCGCCGGGATGAACACCAGCAGACAGCCCGCGATGATCCCGTTCTTCGACAGCGGCAGCGTGATCCGCACGAACGCCTTCCACGGCTTCGCGCCGAGGTCGTACGCGGCTTCGAGCAGGCGCAGGTCCATCTTCACGAGGTGCGCGTAGAGCGGCATCACGAGGAACGGCAGGTACGAATACACCATCCCGATGTATACCGCGTAGTTCGTGCGGTACAGCTCGATCGGCGTATGGGTGAGCCCGATCCACATCAGGAAGTTGTTCAGCAGCCCGTTGTTCTTCAGGATCCCGATCCAGGCATACACGCGGATCAGGAACGACGTCCAGAACGGCAGCATCACGCCCATCATCAGCAGGTTGCGGGTGGCCGGGTTCGAGCGCGCGATGTAGTACGCCATCGGATAGCCGAGCAGCAGGCACAGCAGCGTCGTGATCGCGGCGACCCACACCGAGTTCACGTAGGTCGCGAAATACAGGCTGTCCGTGAACAGGAACGCGTAGTGCGACAGGTTCAGCGCGATGTGCACGACGCCGTCGGTATACGACGCGAGCTCCGTATACGGCGGGATGCCGAGCTGCAGCTCCGCGAAGCTGATCTTTACGACCAGCACGAACGGCACGAGGAAGAACAGCACGAGCCACGTGAACGGGCCAGCCACGACCGCCGTGGCGCCCGTCAGGTTGAAGCGCCGCACCGGCCACTCCAGCAGGGACTTGAACGCGTTCATGACGTCAGCACCACGCCGGCGGTCGCGCTCCAGCGCACGTAGATCTCGTCGGCGAGCGCGGGCGTGTCGAGTTCGGAAATCGCGAGGCTCGACACGTTCGCGATCACCGTCTTGCCCCCGTCGAGCTTCACGTGATACAGCGAATAGCCGCCCATGTACGCGACGTTGCTGATCCGGCCGCGCGCCCAGTTGAACGCGCCTTCGGGCGGCTTGCGCGTGAGCGCGATCCGCTCGGGGCGCACCGACACCGTGACCGGCATCCCGAGCGGGCCCGAGATCCCGTGGCTCACGTACAGCCGGCTCGGCAGTTCGGGCGATTCGATGTACACGTGATCGGGTTCGTCCTCGACCGTCACGCCGTCGAACAGGTTCGTCGAACCGATGAACTCGGCCGAGAAGCGGCTGTTCGGGTATTCGTACACCTCGTTCGGCGAGCCGATCTGCACGATCTGGCCTTCGCTCATCACCGCGAGACGGTTCGCCATCGTCATCGCCTCTTCCTGGTCGTGCGTGACCATGATGCAGGTGACGCCGACCTTGTTCAGGATGTTGACGAGCTCGATCTGCGTACGCTGGCGAATCTGCTTGTCGAGCGCGGACATCGGCTCGTCGAGCAGCAGCAGCTTCGGGCGCTTGACCAGCGAACGCGCGAGCGCGACGCGCTGCTGCTGGCCGCCCGACAACTGGTGCGGCTTGCGCTTCGCGTACTTGCCCATCTGCACGAGTTCGAGCGCGGACGCGACGCGCGCCTTCAGCTCGGCCTTCGGCGTGCCTTCCTGCTTCAGCCCGAACGCGACGTTCGACTCGACCGACATGTGCGGAAACAGCGCATACGACTGGAACATCATGTTCACGGGCCGCTTGTACGGCGGCATCTGCGCGAGATCCTCGCCGTCGATCAGGATCTTGCCCGACGTGACCGTCTCGAGGCCCGCGAGCATCCGCAGCAACGTCGACTTGCCGCAGCCCGAGCTGCCGAGCAGCGCGAACAGCTCGCCCTGGCGCACGGTCAGGTTGACGCTGCGCACGGCCTCGGTGTCGCCGAATTTCTTGACGACGTCGACGATCTGGACAAAGTTCTCGGCGCGCGCATCGGCGCCGGAGGAGGAAACGGAGAACGGCGCGCCTGCGACCGGCGCACCCGACTGGCTATTCATGATGTGCTGCTTCTCTCCTGCGTTAGACGAACAAAGCCCCCGGGGGCACCAGGGGCTTCATGACTACGGGTTCACTTCGGCTCGCGTCAGCGGCCCGACTTCAGCTCGGTCCACAGACGCGTCTGCAGACGCTGGATTTCAGGCGGCAGCGGCTTGAGCAGGAACAGCGTCTTCACGACGTCGGCCGGCGGGTACACGGCCGGGTCGTTCGCGACGTCGGGCCGCACGTACTTGCGTGCCTCGGTGTTGGCGCTCGGGTAGTACACCGCGTTCGTGATCGCCGCGTGCACCTTCGGATCCTCGATGTAGTTGATCCATTGCAGCGCGGCTTCCTTGTTCTTCGCATCCTTCGGGATCGCCATCACGTCGAACCACACGGGCGCGCCGCCCTTCGGAATGTAGTACTCGATCTTGTACGGCTTCTTCGCCTCGATCGCGCGATGCTTCGCGATCACGACGTCGCCCGACCAGCCGAACGCGAAGCAGATGTCGCCGCCGACCAGGTCGTTGATGTAGCCCGACGAGTTGAATTGCGTGATGTACGGACGGATCTTCTTCAGCACGTCCATCGCGGCCTTGTAGTCGGCCGGGTTCGTGCTCATCGGATCCTTGCCGATGTAGTGCAGCGTCGCCGCGAACATCTGGTCGGGCGCGTCGAGCACCGACACGCCGCAGGTCTTCAGCTTCGCGAGGTTTTCCGGCTTGAACAGGATGTCCCAGTTGTCGAGCGGCACCTTGCCGAGCGCCTGCTGCGCCTTCGTCAGGTTGTACGCGAGGCCGGTGGTGCCGTATGCCCAGGGCACCGAGTACTTGTTGCCCGGGTCCGCGCCGGCGACGAGCGCCATCAGTTGCGGATCGAGGTACTTGAGGTTCGGCAGCTTCGACTTGTCGAGCGGCGCGAAGATGCCGGCGGCGATCTGCTTGCCCGCGTAGTTGCTGGTCGGCACGACGATGTCGTAGCCCGAGCTGCCCGTCAGCAGCTTCGCCTGCAGCGTGTCGTCGCTGTCGTAGTTGTCGTAGCGAACCTTGACGCCCGTCTGCTTCTCGAAGTTCGGGATCGTGTCCTTCGCAATGTAGTCCGACCAGTTATAGACATTGAGCTGCGTATCCTTCGCCGCTGCCGCCGAAGCCCCCACGCACAGCGCGAGCGCTGCGAACCGGCCCACTACCTTTGCTTTCATCCCGTTCTCCCTTCGGCCGGACGCGTTGCCCGGCTGCCGTCTGCCTCGTCATGGCGGCGCATTCTGGTGTGCCGCCCCTCGAAAACCCCGAAAACTACCATCATTCGCGCCCCGTCACAAAAAAATCGTGCCGGTGTCGCGCAAACGGAACAGATTCCCGCCGCCGCTCGGTCGAGCCGCCCGTGCGGCGGGGCGTTCCGGGGGAATTCTATCGGGTAATCGGCGGCTGTCCACCGGGAAAAACGGGCAGCGGCGACGCGGCTTTCGGATGGCGGGCGGCGGCGCCCGGCCCCGGCGGCCGGCCGGGGCCCCGCGATGCATTAAAATGGCGGCTGACGATTCAACTGCGCGAACCCTCCCGATGGCCTCCAATCTTCACGACCTGCCCGACAGCCCCTGCATCGGCGTGTGCTCGACGCTCTTCGACGAAGTCTGCAAGGGCTGCGGCCGCACGGCCGCCGAAGTGTCGAACTGGGTGTTCCTGAGCGACGACGAAAAGCGCGCGGTGTGGGAGCGCATCACGCGCGAAGGCACCGCGATGCGTTTCCAGTACGACAAGCTGTAAATTCGCCGCACAAAAAAAGAGCGGCATGCCGACCGCCATGCCGCCAACCCCAACTCTGTTCTTGTTTCGTCGCGCCTAGAATTTCATCCCGACGCCCACGCCGACGATCAGCGGATCGATGTGCAGCGTGCCGATGCCCTTGTCGCCGAGCGTCGCATCGGTGCTCATCCAGATCTTCTTCACGTCGACGTTCATGAACACCTTCTTCGTCAACTGCACGTCCACGCCGAACTGCAGCGCGGGGCCGAAGCTGCTCTTGTTGATCGACACGCCCTCCCCGCCGACGTTGAGCCCGTTGTTGTAGAAGTACGTGTAGTTCAACCCTGCGCCGAAGTAAGGACGCACCTTGCCGGCATGGTTGAAGTGATACTGCAGCAAGAGCGTCGGCGGCAGCACGCCCACGCCGCCGAGATTGCCGAGGCTCGACGTCAGTTGATGCCGCGACGTGCCGAGGATCAGCTCGACGCCAAGGTAGTCGCGGATCATGTACGTGAAGTCGAGCTCGGGCACGATCGCGTTGTTCACGCCCGTGTTGATCGCGCCGAGCGTGTCGCTCGCGCGTTCGTTCGGCTGGATGCTGATCGCGCGAAGCCGGACCAGTACGTCACCCTGGTTGATGCCGTCGCCCGGCGACGCCGCGTGCGACAGCGACGGCATCGCGACGAAGCTGGCCGCGACGGCGGCTGCGGTGACACAAGTTCGAATCGTTTTATGCATGGTACGGACCCCCAAAGAATGGTTTCCATTCTCCCTGTAGGGTCTTTTCGTCATCTTGATATTGGTCAAGCCACCGTAAACGTGGGACGGTTTGCCGCAGGCTCGGTCGCACTGCCCGTCAGCAGCAGGTCGAGCAGATCGCGCACGCTGCGGATCGCGCGGCCGAACGGCAACGCTTCGCGGCCGCGGAAGAACAACCCGTTCGCGACGTCGCCGCACAGCGCGGCCGCGAGCCGCGTGTCGATGCAGAAGTGGCCGAATTTCTCGATGCCGTCGCGCAGCCCGCATACGCTCAGGCATTCGAGCGCGGTCGGGCAACGCTGCTTGAACGCGCCGAGCTTGTTGCGAATGCGCGTCTCGTTGCGTAGGTAACGATCGAGCCACGGCGTCTTCACCGCGCGTGCCGGCAGCCCCGTCACGCTGACGAATTCGACGATGTCGTCGGGCGTCGCATCGGCGAGCACGCGCTTGAAGTGCGGATGCGCATCGCCTTCTTCGGTCACCGCGAACGGCGTCCCGACCTGCACGCCGTTCGCGCCGGCCGCGAACGCCGCGCGCACCGTGTCGTGACTGTTGATCCCGCCCGCGACGATCAACGGGATCGTGTCGCGGGCGAGGCCGAGCGACGCCATCACCTGCGCGGTCTCGTCGAGCACCCGTGCGAAATCGAAACGACCGTCGTGCATGTCGTCGATCTGCGTCACGCCGAGGTGCCCGCCCGCGTGCGCCGGATGCTCGATCACGATCGCATCGGGCAGGCGCCCCTTTTTCATCCACTTCTTGAGCACCAGCGCGATCCCGCGGCTGTCCGACAGGATCGGGATCAGCGCGATGTCGTGCCCTTGCGTGAGATCGGGCAGATCGAGCGGCAGGCCCGCGCCCATCACGATCGCGTCCGCGCCCTCGTCGCACGCGACCCGCACGTAGTCCGCATGCGCGCTCACCGCCTTCATCACGTTGACCGCGATCATCCCGCGCCCTTCGCTGTACGTTTTCGCGAGACGGATCTCGCGCGCGAGCGCGTCGAGGTTCGCCGCTTCGAGCGTCGCGCGATCGGGTTGCGCGCGGCAACGCGCGAGCAGATCCGCATGATGGTGGCGCAGGTCGATGCTCGCGATCGTGCCGACCGCGCCTTCGCGCGCGACGCTGCCCGCCAGCCGGTGCGCGGAGATGCCGACGCCCATGCCGCCCTGCACGACGGGCAGCAAGGTGCGGCCGCGGATCGTCAGCGGCGGAAAGGAAGTGCGTACGGTCATCTGAAACCTCGTCGGAACATCGAAATCGCGATGATCGACGATCCACCGCCGCGCACCTTGACGGCCGTCAATAAAAAAACGGCACGCGAGCGTGCCGTTGCGCGGTCAGGCGGGACGAAACGCTCAGGCCGGCTTCGCCGGCTTCAGCTGCATCGACTTGTATTCGAGGTATTCCTCGAGCCCGTACACGCCGTTCTCGCGGCCGTGCCCCGACTGCTTGAAGCCGCCGAACGGCGCGGCGCCGTTCCACGCGCCGCCGTTGATGTCGACCTGCCCCGTGCGGATGCGGCGCGCGACGCGCATCGCGCGTGCGTCGCTGCCGGCCCACACCGCGCCGCCGAGCCCGTATGGCGAGTCGTTCGCGATCCGCACGGCCTCGTCTTCGTCGCGATACGTGATGATCGACAGCACCGGCCCGAAGATCTCTTCCTGCGCGATCGTCGCCTTCGGATCGACGCGGCCGAACACGGTCGGCTTCACGAAGAAACCCTTCGCGAGCCCTGCCGGCAAGCCGGTGCCGCCCGTCACGAGTTCCGCGCCTTCGTCGATCCCGCGCTGGATGTAAGCCTGCACGCGCTGCTGCTGCGCGGCCGACGCCAGCGCGCCGAGGCGCGTCGTCTCCTGCCGCGGGTCGCCCGCGACGTACGTCTCGGCCGCGGCCTTCGCGATCTCGCGCGCTTCCTCGTAGCGGGCTTCCGGCACCAGCATCCGCGTATGCGCGGAGCAGGTCTGGCCCGCGTTCAGGTAGCACGCGTTGACCGTGCCCTTCACCGCCGTCGCGAAATCGGCATCGTCGAGGATCACCGACGCCGACTTGCCGCCCAGCTCCAGCGCGACGCGCTTGACGCCCGCGGCCGCCAGCTCGGCCACGCGCTTGCCCGCGCGCGTCGAGCCGGTGAACGACACCATGTCGACGTCCGGATCGGTGGCCAGCACCTCGCCGACGACCGGGCCATACCCGCACACGAGGTTGAACACGCCGGCCGGCAGCCCGGCCTCGTGGATCGCTTCGGCGAGCATGAACGCGTTGAGCGGCGCGACTTCCGACGGCTTGAGCACCACCGTGCAGCCGGCCGCGAGCGCCGGGGCGACCTTCAGCGTGATCTGGTTGAGCGGGTAGTTCCACGGCGTGATCGCCGCGACGACGCCGACCGGCTCGCGCACCACCAGCGAATTGCCGACCCGCGCCTCGAATTCGAACGATTCGGCGAGCTTCGCGTACGCCTTCCAGTTGTAGACCGGGCCGCCGACCTGGATCGCGCGCGACAGCTTGATCGGCATGCCGACTTCCCCGGTGATCGACTGCGCGAGTTCCTCGCTGCGCGCCTGCAGATGCTCGACGATCTTGCGCAGGTAGCCCGCGCGCGTCGCGGCCGGCGTGGCCGCCCACGCGTCGAAGGCCGCGCGCGCCGCGCGGATCGCGTCCTGCGCGTCGGACGCGGCGCCCTCGGGAATCCGGCCGATCACGGCTTCGGTGCCCGAATCGATCACGTCGATCGTGCCGGCGCCGGCCGGTTTGCGCCATGCGCCGTCGATGTAGAACTGGTCGTAGATTTTCATCGCTTTCCGCCTCCAGGGAAGCCGACATTCTAGCGAGCGTTTCGGCGGCTGGTGTGACGAATGACAGCCATCCGAAAGGGCGGCGCGCCCTCGCGCCGAATGCTCCGCCGGGTGACGCGCATGGCCGCGGCGTTCGTCGGGCCGCCGCCGCGTCAGCATCCGCCCGGGTGCGCGGCCGGGCCCGCATCGTGCTATGTTTTTACTATCGGCATCGGCCCGTCGCGGCCGGCGCCGCCCGGAATCGACGCACTTCGTGAGCGCTGCCATGTCCGACGCATCCCATACCCTCGGCTCGCAAGACCGCCTGGAGCTGCTTTGCTGGCTCACCTGCGGCAACCTCGGCGCGTTTTACCTGAACGAATCCTGGCCGGACGCCGCGTTCCAGGTCCAGGCCGCGCACCGCTGGCTCGACCGCCATCACCGCCAGGCCGACTGGCTCTCGGTCGCCCGGCTCGCGGCGCTCGCGCAGGACATCGCGAAACGGCATGCGGGGTTCGTGGACGCGTCGTGGGCACGCGACGCGGTCGAGGAAATCGTCGATACCGACGATCTCGACTATCGGGCCAAACTCGTGCAGTGGGTGTACGAAGACTGCTGCAAGGCGCTCGCCGACAAGCGGCTGGCCGATTGAGCCGTGCCGGCGAAAACGGCCCGGTTCTTCTACGAATGGACCGGCACCCGGCTGCGTCCGGTCGGCACGTGTCCGCTGGCCATCGAGCCGGTTCGGTAACCGGCCCGGGCGACCCATGACATCCATTCACCTCAGTTTCGACGACGGCCCCGGCCCGTCGACGCCCGCGCTGCTCGACGTGCTGCGCGATGCGTCGTGCTCGGCGACCTTCTTCGTGCTCGGCAAGCACCTGGCCGGCGCGCGCGACGTCGCGACGCGAATCGCGCGCGAAGGCCACCGGCTCGGCAATCACACCTATTCGCATGCGAAGCCGGGCGCGCTCGCGGACGCCGCCTTGATCGACGAAATCGACACGACCGATGCGCTGATTCGCGACGTCTATCGCGGCGCCGGCGTTGCCGCACCGGATGCGATCCCGCTGCGGCTGCCGTACGGGTTGATGCCGCACGACGATCGCGCCGACGTGCTCGCGCGCCTGCGACGCGAACACACGGGCTGGACCGCGATACTGAACGACTGGCAACGGCCGGCGCCATCGCCGCAGGCGCTGCTCGACGCGATGTGCGCGCATATCGAAGCGTGCACGGCGCAGCATCGCGACGTGCTGTTCTGCCTGCATGACGGATCGCGGCACGGCGACGTGCGCCCCGACACGGTCGAAGCCGTGCGGCTGTTCCTGAACCGGCAGCGCTGACCCGACGATCGGCTAGCCCGCGGGCGCCGCCCCGTCCAGCAACTGGCGCCAGCCGCCAAGGAATCCGATGCCGGGCCCCGGCATCCACAGGCCGCGCTGCGCGGCTTCCAGATGGATCAGCGTCTGGTCCGCGCAGAACAGCGCCGTCAGCGTGTCGCGGTTGTCGCGCAGCCAATCGGGCGCCGCATCCGGCCGCGTCGCGGCATAAACGTGCAGGCAGGCCGTCCATCGCTCGCGGTCGAACACGAAGCTGTCGTCCCGGCCCGCATCGCGCGACAGCGCGAACGACGCAAAGGCCGCCTCGAGCCATTGCGCGCCCTGCCCTACATCGTCGAAATCGAGCACGCCGTTCACCGCGTTGCCGACATACAGCAGGTTGCCCGCGTGATAGTCGCCGTGCAGCCAATGCACCGGCCCCGCGAGCCACGACGCCGCCGCGTCGAGATGCGCGCCGATCCGCCGGATCACCGTGTCGTAGTCGCCGTGCAAGTCGGCCGGCAGCGACGGCATCGCGCGCGCCGCCACGCGCGCATGACGTGCGGACAGCCACGCGAGCGGCGCCGCTTTGCTGGCGGGTATCGCGGCCAGCGCCGTATGCAGATGCGCGAGCGTGCGCATTGCGTCGGTCGCCCCTGCGTGCGCGTCGTCCGGCAAGCCGGGGCGGCCGTCGATATGCTCGAACAGATGCAGCCAGCGTCCGTCCGGCATCCGCACGCCGGTTCGTGCATCGGCGGTCGGCCGTAGCCGCGGCAGCGCGGGCAGCCGCGACGCGGCGCGCGTCTCGCCAAGCTGACCGAGTATCGACGCCTCGCGCCGCATCTGTCCGACCGGCTTGCCGGACCACGACACGCGCAGCACCGTGCGCGCCGCATCGCACTCGACGAGATAGGTTTTGTTAGTATGGCCCGACGCCAGCGCGTGCAGGCGCGCCGGCCCGATGTTCCAGTACCGGTGTAGCCACGGCTCCAGCGTTTTCACGTCACTCCTACTCGTTGCATCGACCATGTCAGAGCGTCCTTCGGCCCGCATGCGGGACATCAACATCGAATGGCTGACCCGCGCCGCCGAATTCGGCCATCTGTTCCAGACCCGCTGGCTCGGCGAGCGCTTCTTCCATCTGCCCGGCGACATGCTCGCGCTGCAGGAACTGATCTGGCGCGAGCGCCCCGACTGCATCGTCCAGACCGGCATCGCGGCGGGCGGCGGCGTGGTGTTCACCGCGTCGATGCTGGAACTGGCCGGCAACCCCGGCCGCGTCGTCGCGATCGAGCCGCGCCTGCGCGACGAAGTCCGCCAGCGCCTGCAATCGCACCGGCTCGCCCATCGCATGGTGCTGATCGAAGGCGAATCGTGCGCGGCCGACACGCTCGCCTCGGTGCGGGCGCAGATCCACGACGGCGCGCGCGTGATGGCGATCCTCGATCTCACGCATACGCACGCCCACGTGCTGCGCGAACTCGAATGCTATGCGCCGTTCGTAACGCCCGGCAGCTACGCGATCGTGATGGACACCATCATGGAGTACCTGCCCGAGTCGATGTTCGACGGCAAACCATACGGCCGCGGCAACAACCCGGCCACGGCCGCACGCGAATTTCTCGCCCGCGACGACCGGTTCGACATCGATCACGACATCGAGGACCGCGTCCTCATGACGCTGTCGCCAGGCGGCTTCCTGAAGCGAGTGCGCTGATCAGGCGGGCGGCTTGCGCGGAGCCGTCGTGCGCGGCATAGCTGTCGCGGATTCGCGCCGCCTGCTCGCGCAACGATCCGGCACGCAACAGACGTTCGAGCGCATCGGTAATGGCCGCGACGCCGGCCTGCTGTAGATCGAGCACGCAGCCCGCGCCGGCCCGCTCGACGAAGTGCGCCGAATGGAACTGGTCGTTGCAGAACGGCGACAGCAGCATCGGCACGCCGCACGCGAGCGACTCCATCACCGAATTCGCGCCGCCGTGGCTGACGAACGCGTGCGTGCGCCGCAGCAGCGCCAGTTGCGGCGCGTAACGCACCGCGATCACGCGTTCGTCGCCGGCCGGCAGCCGATCCGAATCGATCAGTTCGCCGACCGACAGCACCAGTTGCGCCGACGTCGCACGCGTCGCGTCGATCACCTTCGCGAACACCTCCGGGTGGTAGTAAAGCTGGCTGCCGAGCGACATGTAGACGAGCGGACGATCCGTGTCGACGCGTTCCCACGGAAATGCCGTCTCGTCGCCGCGCGGGCCCGACGGCATGGCAGGGCCGACCAGTTCGACACCGGGCGGCGGCGTGCCGACCAGCGCGTCGGTCGTGAATGCGAGCGTCAGGTGCGGCGACAGCACGTCGCAACCGCGAAAGCGTGCGTCGAGGCCGTAGCGCGCGAACAGGCGCGTGCGTTCCGGTTCGAGCCAGCGCACCGTGCGCAGCAGCTCCGAATCGAGATCGTCCGGCAGCACCGGATTCAGCGAATTCGACATCGACACCCACGGCAGCCCTTCCAGCTCGGCCGCAATCGCCGCCGCATACAGCAGCGGGTCGATCACGACCACGTCGGGCCGCCATTCGCGCAGCACCGCGCGGATACCGTCCACCTGCGCGGGCGCGAGGTCGATCAGCAGCGTCCGGATCCAGTGCCGCAGCCAATCGGCGTCGCGAATGTTCGCGGCGAAGCTCGCGCCGCGCGACAGGTCGTGGCGCTCGGGCGTCTCGCGCGGCCCGACGAACGCGAAGTCGCCGGCGCCGTCGAGCTGTGCGCTGATGTCGGCCGGCGCATAGAACGCGACGTCGCAGCCGGCGGCGCGCAGATGCTGGGCCGGGCCGATGCACGGATTGACGTGACCCTTCTCGGGCACCACGCAGAACAGGATGCGTTTCATGAGCGGCTCAGGCTGGGCGATGCGCGACATCGGGGTGAAGACGATCGAGATGATCGAGGATCAGTGTCAGCGTCGTCCACAGCACGCGTTCGGTATCCGTCTGCAAAGCGGGGGCGCCAACGCCGAACGTGTCGGCCAGCGCATGCGTGCGGTCGCGATCGAGCAGCGTCGCGAGATCCATCGCCGGCGCGAGGCGCCCGCGCTTCGGGCCGCGCACGAGACGCTCCGGCAGGTTCAGGCGCGCACCGAGCTCGCGCAGGCACTGCTTGTCCGGGTCGGGCGCGAGGCTCGTCAGATGCGCGACGACGGCGGCGTCGACGAACGGCGGATGCAGGTCGACCGACGCCTCGTCGAACAACGCGTGGCACAGCGGCAGATAGTTGGCCGACCGGTCGCGGCGCAACACCTGATCCGCGCCGTCGCCGGTAATCGCCACCTCGACGCCGTCCGCCGCCATCGCGTCGGCCAGCAGCAGTTTCGCGACCGGATGCAGATTGAACATCGGCTCCTCGACCGCATACGTCGTTCTCGGCAGCGCCGCGATGAAATCGGCTTCGTTCGCGCGCACGATCTTCACGCTCGCCTGCATCTGCGCGGCGAGTTCGAGCGCCGCGTCGCGTTCGCAGTAATCGGGCATGTCGGTCGCGAGGATGTAGGCCGTCACGTGCCGCAGCGCGCCCAGTTCGCGCAGCAACGCGAGCAGCAGCGCCGAATCGAGCCCGCCGCTCAGCGCCAGCGCGACCCGCTTGCCGCTGTCGAGCACGCGTTGCAGCGACGCGCGCAGCACGGTGTCGAGATCGGCAGGCTGCGGCCGCTCGGGCGCCGGCTGCGCCGTCAGCCCTTGCGGCGACCGGATCAGTGCGTGGCCGGGCGGCACCGCGCGCACGTCGCGCAGCACGGTGCGGCCGACGAGGCGCTCGCCGCTCAGGTAGCCCGCGATGGCAGCCGTATCCGGCGCGCCGGCCGGTTGCCCCGCCGCCCGCAATACGGCGCGGATGCCGGACGCCGACACGCCACTGCGCGGATGGTAGTGCAGACGATCGAAACCGAACGGGTCGCGCGTGCCGACGATCATGGATAACGAGCCTTCAAGGTGTCCACTTCAATGCGTTTGAGGACGCGATGCGGCGCCACCGGTGCGCTGCCGCCCTGGCAATACAGGCACGCTTCGAGCGGCGTCTCGCGTTGCAGATAGGCAAGCATCGCGTCGAGCATGCCCGCGTCGTCGCGCAGCGCCAGGCCGTCGGCCTGGAAATCCTTCTCGCCCTTGTACAGCGTATGGAAATGCGCGGGCCGCGTGCACGTGTAGAACATGCCGTCGCGAATCATATGGCAGCGCTCGCGAATCCAGCATCGTGATACAGGCGCCGGGCTTCGTCGCGATCCGTGCCGGGCTGCGCGCGGTTCATCGTCGTGAACACGTCCTGCACCTTCCAGTTCAGCCGCACGTCGAAGCGCGCGGCCTGACGCTCGACATGCGCGATCAGGTCGGCGGAAAGCGCGGGTTTCGGATAGCGCGAGATCGTCAGCGCATCCACTGCCTGCCAGAACGCGTCGGGCATCTCGCCGAGCTTCAAGCCGTTCGTCGTGACCGAGATCACGGGCGCGATGCCGGTGCCGCGCACGCGTTCGACGAGCTCGACGAGCGCCGGATGCAGCAACGGTTCGCCGCCGACCAGCTTGAACATGCGCGGGCGGAGCACCTTCGCGGCCTTGCGCAAATCGGCTTCGATCGATTCGGGGCTCGCGTACCACTCCGGCAACAGCGGTGACAGCGAGCAGCATTCCGCGCAGGTCAGATTGCAGTGATCGACGATATGCGCTTCCAGCGAGCGCGTCTGGACACGCCCGTCCTCGACGCGGTAATCGCGATCCAGCGGCGGCGGAAACACGTGCTGCCGCTCGCCGGCTTGCGGCGGATTCGGAATCTTGTTCGGGTTCGCACTCACATCAGCTTCCTGTTTCCACGCAACGGGAAAAGAAATCTATCAGAAGGCCACGCGCGTCCGCCATCGCGGACGCCATCGTCACCGCGCCGTTCAGGTGCGACGCGAAGCGCGACGGATCGTCGAGCCAGCCCTGCACGATCCACAGCTTGAGCGCGTGCTGCACGCATGCGGCATCGACCGCCCATGCGATGTGCGCCGGGTTCACCGGCCGCACGCGCCGGTATGCACGCACGAACGCTTGCGCGAGGTGCGGCGCTTCCAGCGGCAAATGATTCAGGCAGCGCACCAGTTCGTATTCGCGCGGCGCGCCGATCGACGCTTCCCAGTCGACGATCAACGGCGGCAGCGTGCCCGTGAACAGATAGTTGAACTGGTTGTAGTCGTTGTGGATCGGGTGCTGCGGATCGTCGGCCGGAAACGCATCGATGCTGCCGGGATAGTAGCGGTCGAGCATGCGCAGCGCGAGATCGACGTAGCGGCGCAGGTTCGCGGAGGCGGCGGCGTTCGCATCGGCTCGATCGAGTGCGTCCAGCAAATTGCGGCGTACCGCATCCGCATCGATCGAGGTCAGCCGCGCGCCGATCGTATCGAGCGACGGCAGATGCAGTCGTTCGAGGCTCACGTGCAACGCGGCCAGGCTCGCACCGAGCGCATCCCATTCGGCTGGCGAGAACGTATCGTAGGTCTTGAATTGCCCGGCTTCCCAGCGCGTCAGCATCGCATGGGAATTTTGTCCCGACCAAAGCGATTCGCCGGACGTCGTGCGCTTCAGCGTCTGCACATGGAAACGGGTATCGCCGTGCGTTTCGAGATGCGTGAGGACGGCGGTTTCCTTGAGCGCGCGCGCATGGTGTTCAAGCGCATAGAGCTTGACCGCCACGCCCGTGCCGCTGTTGGTCGGCAAATGCCATACCCGTTCGCTGACCTGCGTCGGCGGCCCGCCGCGACCGAACCCGTAGGCGTCGCGAATCTCGTCGAAGGTGACGGCGAGCGCATCCATTCAGATGTGCTCGGCCGGCCCGTGCCGATACGGATGACCGGTCAGGAACGTGTTGTGTCCGACGTAGCGCAGCTTGTACATCGCCGGCCGGAACAACACCGACGGATCGTTGTTCGCGATGCCGAGCAGCGGGTACAGGTCATGTCGCACGAAGAACGCGTTGTTGCCCATGTCGTCGCAGCACACGAGCTCATAGCCTTTCCGGCGGCCGAGGTGCACGAGCGATTCGAGGCTCGCGCCGTAATAGGTCGAACCGTCCCATTCGTGGTCCGGATTGAAGCACATGACCCAGCGCTCGGGCGGCGTGTAGTACGGGTTGTATTCGATCACGACGATGCGCGGCTGGAACGCCTGCAGGCCGCGCCACACCCAGTAGTCGTTGCCGTCGATGTCGATCGACAGCAGGTCGAAGTCGGTCGGTACGTTCGCATCGGCGAGCAATTGATCGACCGTATCGGGCTGGACGCGATCGTGATGCAGGCGGACGCGCTCCACACCCGCGTAGTGGGCGGCGAGCTTGCCGAACCGGTATGCACTGCCTTCCACCAGTACGCCGGCCCAATCCTGTTCGCGCAGCAATCGCGCGGTATTGCTGTTGCGCAGGCCGTCGCTCGCGCCGATGTCGACGCAGAAACGGTTGGTCGGCACGATCCGCTCCATCAGGCGGGACAGGATGCCCTCCTCGGTGCCCTGCGCGTACAGGCTGGGCGCAAGGCCGGACAGGTCGAGCGGGCGAGGATGGTCCTGCATCGAAGGCGGCTCCGGGGCGAAATGGGGAATGATGCGGGTATTGGGTGGGTAATTTACCTGAAGTCGATTCAGCAGAGGAAACTGGAATGCGCGGCGCGGACGGTTTTGCCGCGGCGACATGAAAAAGCCCGCAGCGACATGGCTGTCGATGCGGGCCTGTAGCGCTTCCGGCGGTTCGCTCCGTGCGGCGATGCCTAAGCTCGACTCACGGCCGGAGGAAACCTGAGGACACTTACTCCTGCCCCTGACTCGTCAGGAACTCCTCGTAATTCCCGCCGAAGTCGAACAGCGTGCCGTCCGTCTTCACTTCGATGATCCGGTTCGCCAGCCCGCTCACGAACTCGCGGTCGTGCGACACGAAGATCAGCGTGCCTTCGAACTGCTCGAGCGCGATCTGCAGCGACTCGATCGATTCCATGTCCATGTGGTTGGTCGGCTCGTCCATCAGCAGCACGTTGTGGCGGCCCAGCATCAGCTTGCCCCAGATCATGCGGCCCTTCTCGCCGCCCGACAGCACCTTCACCGACTTCTTGATGTCGTCCGACGAGAACAGCAGGCGGCCCAGCGTGCCGCGCACCATCGTTTCGTCGTCGCCGTCCTTGCGGTACTGGTCGATCCAGTCCATCAGCGTGATGTCGTTCGGGAATTCCTCGTACGTGTCCTGCGGCATGTAGCCGACATTCGCGTTCTCGGACCACTTCACCGTGCCGTGATCGAGCGGCAGCGCGCCGAGTAGCGAACGCAGCAGCGTCGTCTTGCCCGCGCCGTTCTCGCCGATGATCGCGATGCGCTCGCCCGGCTGCACCGACAGGTTGAAGTTCTGGAAGATCGTGCGCTCGTACTTCTTCGTGATCTCTTCGGCGACCACCGCGACGTTGTGCAGCTTCTTCTCGAACTCGAAGCGGATGAACGGGTTCTGGCGCGACGACGGCTTGAATTCCTCGATCTTGATCTTGTCGATCTGCTTCGCACGGCTGGTGGCCTGACGCGCCTTCGACTTGTTCGCCGAGAAGCGGCGCACGAAGTCCTGCAGTTCGGCCACGCGCTCCTTCGCCCGTGCGTTCGCCGCGGCCTGGCGCTCGCGCGCCTGTGCCGATGCGAGCATGTAGTCGTCGTAGTTGCCCGGCCAGACCTTCAGCGTGCCGAAGTCCATGTCGGCCATGTGCGTGCACACCGAGTTCAGGAAGTGACGATCGTGCGAGATGATGATCATCGTCGAGTTGTACTCGTTGAGCGTGTGCTCGAGCCAACGGATCGAGTTGATGTCGAGGTTGTTGGTCGGTTCGTCGAGCAGCAGCACGTCCGGCTTCGAGAACAGCGCCTGCGCGAGCAGCACGCGCAGCTTCCAGCCCGGCGCGACGTCGGCCATCGTGCCGTTGTGGAACTTCTCCTCGATGCCGATGCCGAGCAGCAGCGCCCCCGCGCGCGCTTCGGCGTCGTAGCCGCCGTATTCGGCGAACTTGCCTTCGAGCTCGGCCGCGTGCATGTAGTCGTCGTCGGTCGCTTCCGGGTTCGCGTAGATCGCGTCACGCTCGGTCATCGCGGCCCACATCTCGGTGTGGCCCATCATCACGACGTCGAGCACGCGCACGTCTTCGTACGCGAACTGGTCCTGGCGCAGCTTGCCCAGGCGGACGTTCGGCTCCAGCGCGACGTTGCCGGCGCTCGGCTCGAGGTCGCCGCCGAGGATCTTCATGAAGGTCGACTTGCCACAGCCGTTCGCGCCGATCAGACCGTAGCGGTTGCCCTCGCCGAATTTGACCGAGATATTCTCGAACAAGGGCTTCGGCCCGAATTGCATCGTGATGTTGGCAGTAGAAAGCACGGCAGGTCCCGTTAAGAGAGAAATCGACGGAAAACCGTGTATTTTAGCAGGTGTCGGAGAAACTGCCGACCGCCCCGCCCCGGCGGCCCATTCGCGGCTCTCGCACCCGCCGCCGGGCGGCCCGTCAACATGACGGCACGCGACTCACCGCCGTCTCACCGGAACCCCGCATGCTCGCCAGCCAGCTTCGCGAACAACTCGTCGGCGCATGGCGCCTCGTGTCGTACGAAATCCGCCCGCGCGACGGGAGTACCGTCACCTATCCGCTCGGCCGCGACGCGCGCGGCTGGATCCTCTACACGCCCGACGGCTACATGTCCGCGCAGCTGATGGCGGCCGGCCGCCCGCCCTACGCGGACGGCGACCTGCAGGGCGGCAGCATCGAGGAGCGCGCGGCCGCGGCGCACGGCTACATCGCGTATTCAGGCCCCTTCAACGTCGACGACGACGGCACCTTGACCCATGAAATGGACGTCAGCCTGTATCCGAACTGGATCGGCAACGTCCAGCAGCGTGTCGTCAGCCTGGACGGCGACCGGCTGCAGCTCGGCACCGCCGGACCGGTGCGGATCGCCGGCCGGGAGGTCGAACCGGTGATCGTCTGGGCGCGCGCCCGCCGCTGAGCACAGCGCGGCCGACGCCCGGCCAGGCGCGGCAACGACGTCAAGCCCGCCCGGCAGCGCATGCCGCTCCCGCGGCTGCGCGTCACTTGCCGGCTTTCTTGGCCGCCTTCTGCGCCGCCTGCGCCTTCATCTGCCCGAACAGTTCCGAGCACGGCACGTCGCGGTTGTTGCTCGGCGCGATCAGCGGGATCAGCGCCGCGAACGGGTTGACCAGCCCGAGCCCGACCATCGCGCCGGCGCGCAGCGCGAGCGCGCCCGCATCGACGCCGACCTTCGGGTTCTTGAACGTGCCCTTCGCATACAACGGCGAGCGCAGCGAGAAAATCCGGAAGCCCTTCGTGTGCGGATGGATCTTCAGGTCCAGCGATTCATCGCGCAGGTTGATCGGGCCGTCGACGTTGATCAGCGCATCGTCGGTATCGAGCGCGAACACCTTCGGGTCGAGCATGCCGTCGTTCGCCACGAAGTCGATCGCCGCGCAGTTGATGTTGACGTCGCGGTTGCCGAACAGCTTCTCGTAGACGACGTTCGCGACGTTCAACCCCGCCGCCTCCATCAGCAAGCGGCTGATGCGGCCGTTGGTGATCAGCGCCTTCACCTCGCCGGTCGACGTCCCGGCGAGCGCGGCCGGCGAATTGCCGGTCGCCGACAGCGACGCGTCGCCGTTGATCTCGCCGAGCGCCGTTTGCATCACCTTCTGCGTCGGGAACAGTTGCTTGAGCTTCAGGTGGCGTGCGCTCAGCGTGAAGTGCCCCTTGAGCGGCGTGCGGCTGCCGTCGAGACGCGCGTTCGTCGCGAGCGTGCCGCCCGCCACGCCGAACTGCAGCGGCTCGAGCGTCAGCACGCCGTCCTGCAGCAGGATATGCGTGTACAGGTCGGTGATCGGCAACTGCGGGCTCTTGATCAGCTTGCGGCCGGTGAACTTCACGTCCGCATCGATCGCGCTCCACCGTTCGGTGCGGAACGCCGCAACCGGCAGCACGCGGTCGGGCGGCTGGCGCGTCGTGTCGCCGCGCTTCTTCTTGCTCGCGGCCGAATCGGCGCCGATCACCGGCGCGAGGTCGGAGAACTGCAGCAGGTTCGACACGAGTTCGCCCGACAGCTTCGGACGCGGCTCGCGCTGCGCCCACGTGAGCGTGCCGCCGAGATCGCTGCCGCCCACCCGGCCGTTGAAGTTCTCGTAGCGGAACGTGCTCGCGTTCGGCTTGAGGTTGCCGATCAAGCGCCCTTCGGTCGCGTAAGGCGGCGTATCGGGCAGCGTGATGCCGGTGAGCTGGTAAAGGTGCGACATCGACGTGCCCTGCAGCCACAGCCGCAGGTCGAGCGCCGCGAGATGCGTCGGGTCGGTCAGCGTGCCGACGATCGCGAGCCGCGTATCGCCGGCCTTCACGTCGGCCTGCAGCGGGAACGGCCGCGTCGTGTCCTGGATCGCGAGCACGCCGCCGACCTTGCCGGTGCCGCTGATCGGCACGTTCTTGTAGCGACCGTCGAACTTGAGTCCGAATGCATAGGTCGGCCCGGACGGCTTCGCGGGCGCCGCGGCTCCGCTCGCGCCGGACGCGGTGGAGGCCGCCGACGCGGAAGACGCGGACGAAGCGGATGCACCCGACGAACCGGAAGCCGCCGAAGCAACGACGCTCGCAGCCGCCCCCCCCGAGGCCGCAGCCGCACTCGCCCCCGACGCCCCCGACGCGGCTTGCGCATCGGCCTTCGCGCCCAGTTGCGCGGCGCCGTGCTTGCCCACGCGCTGCGCCGACGCCGCACGCGACGTCTGCTCCTGTTCCTTCAGCACGTCGCCGAGCGGAATCGGCTGGCCGAGCGTATCGATCGCGACGGTCAGATCGGCCTTCGTGATCGCGTCGCGATACGTGACGGTGCCTTTCGCGAACCCGAAGCTGTCGAGCCGCACCTTCCACCGCGAAGGCTGCGACGATTGCTTGAACTGGAAGGTCCACGTATTGCTGCCGTCCGCGCGCCGTTCGAGATCCACGGCGGGATTGACGACGTCGATCGACGGGATGACGATCTCATGCGCAAACAGCGGCAGGATTGCGAGATCGAAGTGCGCGGCATCGAGCGTGACGAACTTGGGCGCCTGTGCCCAGTCGGGATTGCCGATCTCGAGTTGCGTGGCCGAGAAGCTCGGCCAGGGCACCCATGCACGCCAGCCGGTCTCGCCATCGGGGCGACGCCAGCCGACCTTGAGATCGCCGTTGATCGCAAACGGGCGACCGAGCGCGGTACTCACCTGTTCGTTGACCCACGGTTTCGCGCGGTTCCAGTCGAACGTGAAAATAAAGATGCCGGCCGCCGCGATGAGCACCGCGACGATACCGACGATCCATGCAGCCGATTTGCCGATGGCTCGGGTTAGCGTCATGGCGGTTCCGTTGTTGTTCTGAAGCGTTGCCGCACCATGCCGGGCCGCTAGCGTGGACGAACGGCGCACGACAACTGCGGCTTTTCACTCGGTATTATGGCGCACGACATGGCGGCCTTTCGGCGCCATTAACGCTTTTTTTCACTTTTGCCATGACCTCTCCCACCGGCCTCATCGACGCACAGCACATCACGCGGCGCGACGCCAGCAGCGGCAAGACGCTGCTCGCCCCGACCGATTTCAGCCTCGCCGCGGGATCGCGAATTGCTATCACCGGACCATCCGGATCGGGCAAGAGCGTGCTGCTGCGCGCGCTCGCGCTGCTCGATCCGCTCGACGGCGGTCACGTCCTGTGGCGCGGCCGCCGGATCCGGCGCAGCGCGATTCCGCGCTATCGGCGCAGCATCGCCTATGTCCGCCAGCGCCCCGCGCAGATGGACGGCACCGTCGAATCGCAGTTGCGCTACCCGTACTCGCTCGCGATCTATCGCGACGTCGCGTTCGATCGCGCCCGCGCCGAAGCGCTCGCCGCGCAGGCCGGCCGCGGCGCCGATTTTCTCGACAAGCGCGCGAGCGACCTGTCCGGCGGCGAAGCGCAGATCACCGCGCTGCTACGCGTGCTGCAGCTCGATCCCGACGTGCTGCTGCTCGACGAGCCGACCTCCGCGCTCGATCCCGAATCGGCGCGCGCGATCGAAGCGCTCGTCGAGGCATGGTTCGACGCGGCGCCCGATGCCCGCGCCTACATGTGGATCTCGCACGATCCGGCCCAGGCCGCGCGAATCGGCACGATGCGGCTCGTGATGCAGGCCGGCGTCCTGCATGCGGCCAACCCGACGGAGGCGGCGCAATGAGCCCGGCCCTGCAGGATCTGAGCCTCGTCGACGTCGGCATCGCCGCCGCGCTCGTCGCCGTCAACGGCGCGATCTCGGCGGCGCTGTCGCTCGGCCTCGGCCGCAAGCTCGCGCTCGCGGCGGTGCGCACCGTCGTGCAGTTGCTCGCGATCGGCTACGTGCTCGGCTGGGTGTTCGGCCATCCGCACTGGTACGTCGTGCTGCCGCTCACCGCGCTGATGACGCTGATCGCCGGTTTCGCAGGCGCAGGGCGCGGCAAGCGCACGTACCGCGGCCAGCGCATCGACAGCATCGCGTCGATCTGGTTCAGCAGCTGGTTCGTCGCGGCGGTCGGGCTGTTCGTCGTGATCCGCATCCATCCGTGGTTCGCGCCGCAATACGCGATCCCGATCCTCGGGATGATTCTCGGCAATACGCTGACGGGCGTGTCGCTCGGCGTCGAGCGGATGATGGAAGAACTCACGGCGCGCCGCGATCGCGTCGAGACCGCGCTCGCACTGGGCGCGACGCGCTGGGAAGCCGCGCAGGACGCCGCGCGCCAGGCCGTGCGGGCGGGCATGCTGCCGACGCTGAACCAGATGGCGGTGGTCGGCGTCGTGAGCCTGCCGGGGATGATGACGGGCCAGGTGCTGGCCGGCCAGTCGCCGCTGCAGGCCGTGCGCTACCAGATCGTGATCATGTTCCTGATCGCGGCGGCCTCGGCGCTGGGCACCGTCGGCGCGGTGCTGATGACCTATCGCCGGCTGTTCTCCGCCGATCACCGCTTTCTCGCGTCGCGGCTCGAAGAGCGCGCGCACTGACGCGCGGCGGCGGCACATCGGGCAACCGGCGCGATCAATGCGCGCGGCGTCGCTTGCCGATTGCCTGTCGAAGGGCGGCCGCGATATCCGCGTCGGGCGCGAGCCGTCGACCGATGCGACGAGCCGCACCGCGCGCGGCGTCGTCACATAGGCCTGTGCGCCGACGTAGCCGCCGCTGCGGGCCGAGCGCGGAATGTCGTGACGGCAAGGAAAGGATGCCGGCGAGCATAACGTGACATCCGCAGACGTCACGCATCGCCTCTGCACGGTCGGCGCACCATGCCGCGAAACGGGTGGCGCAAGCGCATTGCAGCAGCGGCGCCGCACGACGCGCTCGCGTGCGGCCCTGCCCGCCGCCCACCGAACCGGTTGCGCGCGCACCGGACGAAACGCCGGCCCGCGCGCGCCGCTCAATGCTTGATCGACACCGTCACCTTGGTGCCGTCGCTCATCGTCACGGCCTTCGACCCGCCGTTGGTCGGAATCGACACCCACTTCACCTGGCTCACCGACACGACGTCCGGACACTGCAGCGACTTGCCGCCGGCCGTCACGCTGCGCGTGCCCTTCGGCGCGGCCGCCTGGAAGCTCAACTGCACGTTCGCGACACCCTTCGCGTCGACCGACGGCGCGAGCCGCACCTGGGTCTGCCGCACCATCGCGCCGTTCGCGTCGCGCGGCAGGTTGTCGGCGTTCGGGCAACCGTCCGGCATCGCGACCGCACCGCTCGGCGGTACCGACTTCCAGTTGAAATCGTCCGTCTCGCCCGAGCGGATCTTGCGGGTCTCCTGCGTATTGCCGAAGGTCTTCGAGTCGACCTTGACGGTGTATTCGAGCTGTCCCGTCCCGCCGCCCTTCAGGCTGCCCTTGACCGGCGGCGCCGCGAATACGCTCGCGCTGACGCACGCCGCCGCGAACACGACCGACCACGATGCGGCGACCGACAAGCTGCGTTGGCTCATGCTGACCTCCTTGTCATGCGGCGGCACGCGCGTGCCGCGCGGTTTTAGATGCATGATGCGTTGCCAGTCTACCGCCAAGCAGGATGCAATGCGCCGCAAACGCATCGGGTGTTACCCCGCTTGCGTTCGCGGCGCCGTCACCTTATCGACGCGCGTTGCCGGCTCAGAAGCCGCTCAGCACGAGCTTGCCGATCGCGCGGCCGCCCTCGAGCATTCGATGCGCGCGCCGCACGTTCTCGGCATTGATCGTGCCGAGCTGTTCGCCGAGCGTCGTGCGCAGCGTGCCGGCGTCGATCAACCGTGCGACTTCGCCGAGGATCTTGTGCTGCTCGATCATGTCCGGCGTCTCGAACATCGCGCGCGTGAACATGAATTCCCAGTGAAACGCGGCGCTCTTCGCCTTCAGCAATTCGACCGGCACCGGCTTCGCGTTCTCGACGATCGTGCAGATGCCGCCCTGCGGCCGGATGACTTCCGCGGCGGCCGGGAAATGATGGTCGGTATCGTTGAAGATCAGCACGTAGTCGACGCTCGGATGGCCGGCCTCGCGCAACTGCGCCGGCAGGTCGCCGAAATGATCGACCACCGCATCCGCGCCCAGCGTGCGCACCCATTCGGCCGATGCCGGCCGCGACGCGGTCGCGATCACGTGCAGCTTGCCGAGCGTCTTCGCGAGCTGGATCGCGATCGAGCCCACGCCGCCCGCGCCGCCGATGATCAGCACCGACTTGCCGGCGTCCGCGCCCTGCGGCGACACGCGCAACCGATCGAACAGCGCTTCCCACGCGGTCAACGCGGTGAGCGGCAGCGCGGCCGCCGCCGCGAAGTCGAGCGTGCGCGGCTTCAGCGCGGCGATTCGCTCGTCGACCGCGTGGAATTCGCTGTTCGCGCCGGGCCGCGTGATGCTGCCCGCGTAGAACACTTCGTCGCCGGGCCGGAACAGCGTGACGTCGGCGCCGACCGCGACGACCGTGCCGGCCGCATCCCAGCCGAGCACGCGCGGCGTCTCCTCGACCTGCGGCTTCGGCGCACGCACCTTGGTGTCGACCGGGTTCACGGAAATCGCCTCGACTTTCACAAGCAGGTCGCGCGGGCCCGGCACCGGCTGCGGCAGTTCCACGTCGAGCAACGCTTGCGGGTCGTCGATCGGCAGATAACGGGTCAATCCAACGGCTTTCATCTCGATACTCCTTTCAGGGGGATCCGGCAGGCTGCGGCGCAACCTCCATGCGTGCCATCGTAGGCAACCCGATCATTCGAGAAAACCGCTATATTTCCTGAAACATTTTCAGGAATTTCAGAATAATGAGGTCCGATCCCGAGGCTGGTCCGATTCCCGCGCCCGACAAGCCGCTCGACCTGCTCGACGTCGCGCTGTTCGTGCGCGCGGCGCTGCTCGCGAACGTCAGCGCGGCCGGGCGCGAATTCGGCGTGTCGGCCGCGGTCGCGAGCGCGCGCATCGCCCAGCTCGAACGCCAGCTCGGCGCCCGGTTGCTGCACCGCACCACGCGCCGCATCAGCCTTACGCAGGACGGCGAAATCTTCATGGCGCGCGCGGACGCGCTGCTCGCGGCCGCCGACGCGGCGCGTGCGTCGGTGGGCCGCGGTCGCAGCGAGCCGTACGGGCGGCTGAAGGTGTCGATGTCGTCGTCGTTCGGGCGCCAGCACGTCGCACCGGTGATTCCGGCGTTCCTGCGCCGCTACCCGTCCGTGTCGCTCGATCTGCGGCTGTCCGACGAGATCATCGATCTGGTCGACGACGGCTACGACGTCGCGATCCGTCTCGGCGTGCTGAAGGATTCGACGCTCGTCGCCCGCAAGCTCGCCACCAACCGCCGCGTGCTGTGCTGCTCGCCCGCCTATCTCGCCGAACACGGCACGCCGCGCCATCCGGCCGACCTGACGCAGCACGAATGCGTGATCCTCGGCGACCAGCGCGACTGGTCGTTCGCGACGCCGCAAGGCGCGCTCACGGTGCGGGTCGGCGGCCGGCTCGTCGCGAGCAACGGCGAGGCGATCCGCGAAGCGCTCGTCGACGGCTTCGGGATCGCGATCAAGTCGACCTGGGACGTCGGCCCGCTGCTCGCGAGCGGCGCGCTCGTCACCGTGCTCGACGACTACCCGTTCGCGGACGACGTCGCGATCTGGGCCGTCTATCCGAGCCGCGCGCACGTGCCGCTGAAAACGCTCGCGTTCATCGCGTTCCTGGCCGAGCATTTCGGCGATCCGCCGTACTGGGATCGGGCAAACGGGTAACCACCGCCATCCCGCGCACGGTTTCGCGCCCGCGCCGGCCGCCACGCGCGGCCAACCGGCTACAATGGCGCGTTCGCGACGCACTGGCCCGCCGCCGCACGGGGCCCGCGCGCGCAGGCGGCCGCCCGTGGGCCGCGCACGTCATTCATTCGCTTCCCAACCACTCGTCATGACCCACAATCTCGTCATCCAGAGTCTTGCGCCGCTGTCGGACGCCCATCACAAACCGCTGCTCGCGCTGTCGCGCGGCACCCGCGTCGTGCAGACCGACGATCACGCGCTGCGCATCGAAAACGCGAGCCCGGCGCAACGCCTCGACATCGATGCGTACTGCGGCACGCACGCGCTCGACTTCGGCTTCGTCGAGGCCGGCCGCACGCTCGGCGATTTCGGGCTCGCGGTGATGGACATGGATTCGACGCTGATCACGATCGAATGCATCGACGAGATCGCCGATTTCTGCGGGCTGAAAACGCAGGTCGCGGAGATCACCGAAGCGGCGATGCGCGGCGAGATCCGCGATTTCAACGAAAGCCTCACGCGCCGCGTCGCGCTGCTGGCCGGGCTCGACGCGCACGCGCTCGAGCGCGTGTACGAAGAACGGCTGCAACTGTCGCCGGGCGCCGAAACGATGCTGGCCGGCGTGAAGGCCGCCGGCATGAAGACGCTGCTGGTGTCGGGCGGCTTCACGTTCTTCACCGAGCGGCTGAAAGCCCGCCTCGGCCTCGACTACGCGCATGCGAACACGCTGGAGATCGTCGACGGCAAGCTTACCGGCAAGGTGCTCGGCGAGATCGTCAACGCCGACGTGAAGGCGCGCCTGCTGCGCGATACCTGCGCGTCGCTCGGCCTCGAGCCGAGCCGCGCGATCGCGATGGGCGACGGCTCGAACGACCTGAAGATGATGGCGGAAGCCGGGCTGTCGGTCGCGTTCCACGCGAAGCCCGTCGTGCGCGATGCGGCCACCGTCGCATTCGACCATGTCGGCCTCGACGGGCTGTTGCGCCTGTTCTGATCCCCCGGCACCGTCAATGAAAACGCCGGCGCGATATCGCATCGCGCCGGCGTTTCGTTTTTGTGCCGGACGTTGCCGGCGTGCGATCAGCCGAGCGTGGCCTGCATCGCCCGCTCGATGTCCGCGCGCAAGTCCGCTTCGTCCTCGAGACCCACGTAGAAACGCACCAGCGTGCCGCGATGCGGCCAGTCCGGACGCATCGACGCGACGTCGTAAGGCATCGCGAGGCTGCACGCGCCGCCCCAGCTCCAGCCGATCGCGAACAGCTCGAGCGACTCGACGAAACGGTCGATCTGCTCCGCGCTGTAGCGTGCGTCGAACACCACCGAGAACAACCCGCCCGCACCCGTGAAATCGCGCATGAACGACGCGTGCCCCGGGCAGTCGGCGATCTGCGGGTGCAGCACCGTCGCGATCTCCGGCCGCCCCTTCAGCCATCGCGCGAGCGCAAGCGCGCTTTTGCTATGCGCATCGAAGCGCACCTGCATGCTCGGCAGGCTGCGCAGCACGAGCGAGCAATCGTCGGCCGACACGCCGATTCCGCAGCGCATCCGCGCGAGCTTCAGCTTTGCGTGCAGTTCCGCGTTCGCGGTGATCGTCGCGCCCATCAGGACGTCGCTGCCGCCAGACTGGTACTTGGTCAGCGCCTGCACCGAAATGTCGACGCCGTGCGCGAACGGCTTGAACGCGAGCCCCGCCGAGAAAGTGTTGTCGATCGCGGTGACGATGCCGCGCGCCTTCGCGGCCGCCGTGATCGCCTGCACGTCGGGCACCTCCATCGTCACCGAGCCCGGCGCCTCAAGCCAGATCAGCCGCGTGTTCGGCTGGATCAGCTCGGCGATGCCGGCGCCGATCAGCGGATCGTAGCAGCGCACGGTGATGCCGAAATCGTTCGCGAGCCAGTGGCCGAAATCGGCGTTCGGGCCGTACACGTTATGCGGAACCAGTACGTCGTCGCCCGCTTTCACGATCCCGAAGTAGACGTTCATGATCGCCGCGAGACCCGACGGCTGAAGCAGCGCGTGCGTGCCGCCTTCGATCTCGGCGAGCCGCTGCGCGAGCGCGAGCGACGTGGGCGTCGCGTGCAGCCCGTAGCGCCACTGATTGTCGTCGTGCCAGACCAGCGCGCGCATCGTCGCGAGATCGGGGAACACGACCGTCGACGCGCGCGCGACCGGCGGCACGAACGAACGGAAGCCTTCCGGAATGACGTCGTCGGGTTGAACGATGCGGGTTTGCAGCGCGCGCTTGGGAGTGGAGGCAGTCATGACTGGGGGGCCGGGCACGCGGCCGTTCGGTTGCGGAATATGTCGTTAGAGTAGCCAAAATCGGCGCGCTTGGCCCGGTACAATGCGCGCCGCGCGCACCGAGCCAGCACGCGCTCAGTCGTCGGTACGCAGGTTGACGACGCCGCCCACCGTCTCGACTTCCTGCACGCGGCCGTCGCGCACCTGCAGCGCCGCGCGCTTGCCCGGCGCCAGACGCAGCACGACCGGCTGCGGGTCCGATTCGTCCGAATTCATCCGGTCGGCCTTCAGGTCGCCCGTCGCGTCGAAGCGGCCGATCCACACGCCGGTGATGTTCGTGCCGTCGTTCGACTCCTCGATCTCGAGCGTATCGCCGTCGCGGTCGCCCGCGAGCAGCACGACTTCGCCCGTGTCGGCGAACTGGTATTCGCCGTGCACGCCTTCCTCGTCGGTCTTCGGGCCGAGGTGCACGACGATCGGCCGATCGCCGAGCGTGCCTTCGTAGCGCGGCAGGCGGGCAAACTCCGGATTCGGCTTCAGCGGCCGCGCCGGCGCCGGTTCGTCCTGCTGCACGCCCGGCGCGACCGCCTGCGCGGTGACCCCCGTCGGCATCGCGATGCTCGCCACCAGCGCGCCCGCGACGACGAGCGCCCGTTGCCATTCCGAATATCGACCCACCGTGTGTTGCTCCTTGCTTCAGATTCGCCCGACCATCGCGGACCGTGCCGGGCCGGACCCGGTTCCTGCATGACCGCGCAAGCCTGCGCCGCGGATGCGCGGGGCTTGCGCGTTTCGCGTCAGCCCTGCATCAGGCGTTCCACCGCATCGCGACGCGGAATCGGCGCGACCGCGCCGTAACCGGTCGTCGACAGCGCCGCCGCCGCGTTCGCATAACGCGCGGCCGCGAACGGATCGTCGCCCGCGACGATCCGCGCGACGAACGCGCCGCCGAAGCAGTCGCCCGCGCCAGTGGCGTCGACGGCCTCGACCGCGAAGCCCGGCACGACGCGCCGTTCGTGCGGCGTCGCGACATACGCGCCGTCCTTGCCGAGCTTCAACGCGACGACCTGCGGCCCGTGTTCGAGCATCGCGTCGACGATCGCGTCGCGATCGTTCGCGCCGGTGAGCGCCGTGACGTCGTCCCAGCTCGGCAGGCAGATGTCCGTCTGCCGCAGCGCCTCGCGCATCACCGCACGGGCACGCGGCAGCGGCCACAGCTTCAGCCGCAGGTTCGTGTCGAAGCTGACCTTCGCGCCGTTGCGACGCGCATGGTCGATCGCCGCGAACGCCGCGTCGCACGCGGCCGTGCTGATCGCCAGACTGATGCCCGACAGGTGCACGGCCCGCGCGGCCGCGAGCGCGTCGAGCGGCAAGTCGGCCGTCGCGTAGCGGCTCGCCGCCGACCCCGCGCGCAGATAGTCGAACTGATGGCCATCGGCGCCGTGCGTGACGAAATACACGCCGGTCGGCGCCGAGCGGTCGATCCGCACGTACGTCGCGTCTACCTGCTCCGACGCCCACATGTCGGCCAGCAGACGGCCGAACGGATCGTCGCCGATCGCCGACACGAAGCCCGTCGACGCGCCCTGGCGCGCCGCCGCGATGCAGAAGTTCGACGTGTCGCCGCCGAAGCCCTGCAGGTATTCAGGCCGTCCCGGCTGCGACTGGTTGAATTCGATCATCGCCTCGCCGAGCGCGAGGATCTCCGGGAATCCAGCGGCCATCGCTTATACCTCGCCCCACAGATCGTGGCCGTCGGCGCCCGTGATCTTCACGGACACGAAATCGCCGACCTTGTAGCGCTTCGATGCCTTCGCCGCCGGCTCGACGTAGACGACGCCGTCGATCTCCGGCGCATCGGCTGCCGTACGGCCGATGCCGCCTTCCGCGCCGACTTCGTCGATCAGCACCTTGAGCGTCTTGCCGACCTTGCGCTGCATGCGGTTCGCCGACACTTCCTCCGCCACTTCCATGAAGCGCGCGCGACGTTCCTCGCGAACCTCGTCCGGCAGCGCGCCGTCCAGGTCGTTCGCGGTCGCGCCCTCGACCGGCGAATACGCGAAACAGCCGACGCGATCGAGTTCCGCCTCGCGGATGAAGTCGAGCAGCGTTTCGAACTGTTCCTCCGTCTCGCCGGGGAAGCCCGCGATGAACGTGCTGCGGATCGTCAGGTCCGGGCAGATCTCGCGCCACTTCTGCACGCGCTCGAGCACCTTCTCGGCGTTCGCCGGCCGCTTCATGCGCTTCAGCACTTCAGGGTGCGCGTGCTGGAACGGCACGTCGAGATACGGCAGCACGTGGCCCTTGAACGGGCCTTCGGCCATCAGCGGAATCACTTCGTCGACGCTCGGATACGGATACACGTAGTGCAGGCGCACCCACGCGCCGTACTGCGCGGCGAGTTCGCCGAGCGCGGCGACCAGGTCGGTCATGCGCGTCTTGATCGGCTTGCCGTTCCAGAAGCCCGTGCGGTACTTCACGTCGACGCCGTATGCGCTCGTGTCCTGCGAGATCACGAGCAGTTCCTTCACGCCCGACTTGAACAGGTTCTCGGCTTCCAGCATCACTTCGGCGACCGGGCGCGATACCAGATCACCGCGCATCGACGGGATGATGCAGAACGTGCAACGGTGGTTGCAGCCTTCGGAGATCTTCAGGTATGCGTAGTGGCGCGGCGTGAGCTTGATGCCGGCCGCGGGCACGAGGTCGACGAACGGGTCGTGCGGCTTCGGCAGGTGCGAATGCACGGCCTGCATCACTTCGCCCACCGCGTGCGGGCCGGTGACGGCGAGCACTTTCGGGTGGACTTCCTCGATCAGGTTCGAGCCGCTCGCGCTCGACTTCGCGCCGAGGCAGCCGGTGACGATCACCTTGCCGTTTTCGGTCAGCGCTTCGCCGATCGCGTCGAGGCTTTCCTGCACGGCTTCGTCGATGAAGCCGCAGGTATTCACGACGACGAGGTCGGCGCCGTCGTAGCTGCCGGAGATTTCATAACCTTCGGCGCGCAGTTGCGTGATGATTTGTTCGGAATCGACGAGCGCCTTCGGGCACCCGAGGGATACGAACCCTACTTTGGGGGACTGGGACATCTGGAATGTGGGGGCGTGGCAGCAAAAGCGTGAGTTTACAGCCATTTAGGGGCGGCGAGCCAAAATGAATGACAGGCCCGCGGTTGCGGGAACCGGCGCCTTCGCCCCCCCGGCCGTGCGCGGGACAGCCTCTATGCCGCATGCCGTGACGACCGAACGCAAGCCTGTGCAATGGGTAATCGCACTCAAGCCACCGGACCCCAATACCCTCTGTGAAAACCGCACCGGTTCCCGCCGTGCTGGCGAGTGCAAGCCCAATATCGGGCTTTGCCGCTTCAGCCGATCATACGGAATTCAAATGACGTGGACATGTAATCGAGTGTAATGGATGTGCCGCGCGGGGGAAGTTATGTTTTTCGTGTGCGAGATTGCGTACGTCATGCACCGGCCTTGCAGACAAATCGCGCGCCCCTTTGACCCGCGGTAGCAATTCACTCGAGGAAACGAAATGTACAAGCAACCCAACATTGACGCCGGCATTCGGGAAATCACCTTGCTCGCGGTGATTAATGCGGAAAAGTGATTGAAGAGGCGCAGGGCAGAACGTCCATGGTCAAAACCGCCCCTGTCCAGATCGGGCACAATCATCAATACCTGCTGTGCGACGACCCTTACCGCCGCTCCAAAAATCAAGGCGCGTGGAATATCGAATTCGCACTATACAAGCTCGACGCAGACGGGGAAACGCAAAGCCTTCACAGCTACTACGAATGGGATCCGACAATTACCACGTTGGCGCTGTAAATAGAAACCCGAGAGGCTGGGCGACGGGTGCCTGCTTCGACAAAGTGAGCACCCGTGAATGACGCCTTCCGGTGCATCCCGCCACATCGTTCAAGCGCACACGCCCCCCCCGGAGAGTGAAGCTGCGGTCAAGCGTATCGCACAAAAATCGGCACGGATTCGCGGCGCCGCTATGCGAAAATCGAAGCCATCGCTCTCTTCCCTCCACTCAACGGGGCTCGCATGACCACCCACATCACGATCGAATTCACCGAACACGCGGCAGAAGCCATCGGTGAGCAAACCAGCACCAGCTTTTCCTACGACCAGGGTGCCCACGTGCCGCAACCCGGCGACTTCGTCGAGCTCGAAAATTCCCGGCAGACGTTTCTCGTGATCGGCCGCGTATTTTCGCTCAAGGCCAACTACAGCGCGGTCAAGCTCGTTCTCGATCTGCCGCCGCCGGATGGCGAAAACGGATTCGATCCGGCGTGACGCCTCCAATTCCGTGACGAAATCGCAAGAAGTCCACCGAAGCAGGCCCGTACTCGATCCGATGTTCACTTCGGATACATCGTCAGGCACCGGTTGAACCAGACCGCCTCGTCGCCATCGCCGATCAGGCCGAGCTCCGTATGGAGTGGCGGCCGGCCGGTTGTCGGCGCAGACGCGTGACTATCGCTATCGACCGCACTCACCGCGCGATACTGACAAATCGCATACGAAACGTGTCCGCCGCGCGCATCGCCCGTGAATATGCCCCTTTGCAGCATCGGCTGCCAGCCTCAATACCGGATGCCATTACTCAAAAAATCCGGACAAGCAAATAAAAATAGAGAAATAAATAAAAATCGATGAGTTTATTTATTCTCAGCCACTCACCACCCCCGATCTTCGCTTGACCGCGCAACACAATTCATCAGAATAATTTATAACACTCAACAATCAATAAAAACCATTTCCAAATCCGCCACCTTCATCCAAAACCCGATCAACCTCCGATATATTTCACGTCATTCAGACATCGGCGCCCATTCGGCCAGCCAATACTGAACCGCGCATTACCCGCATCACAACCCCAGCAATCCACTCATTCATCAAGGAAAGACCATGAGAAAACTCGCGGCCACCCTCGCTTCCGTCATGATGCTTGCCGCCTCCTCGTATGCGTCCGCGGAATCGCTTTGCAAGGCAGGCAAGATCGACAAGATCGAAACCGATACGAGCGGCAATCTCCTCGTATCCATCAACGATGGCATTTACTCGTTCAGCGCCAAGGAAGTGTTCCCGATCATCTACTCGGCATTTTCCGAAAATAGAAATCTGTTTATTTACGGAAATAATTGCGCGAACGGATCGGCGGCAGGCCGCTTCGCGGTTCGATAAGCCGGCCGAAAATCCGGTCATCGGCTTTTTTTACAATCGGCGATTTATCTGATGTTTGGCCGACCGGGCTTTGCCGGTCGGCCTTGTGCGTTTTAATCTGCACCGATGTGCGACGGCACGACAACGCCCATGTCCGCGCGGGCAATGCCACCATGCGGACAATCGTGCCGCGACGCGGCCGGTTGCCGTCCCGCACGGGACGTCCCACGCGATGCCGGTGTGACACTTTGCGCGTCCACACCGGATCGCCGCTTACTTCTTCTCCGGCTCCGACGCTCCCGGCTGCTTGAACGGGAACGTGCTGAACATCGACTTCGCCTGGTTCTGCATCTGCTCCTGCATCTGCACGAACATGTTCTTCGACTGCTCGATGTAGCTCGTCATCATCCCCTGCATCATCGGGGCCTGCATGTTCATGAACTGCGACCAGACTTCCGGGTTCATCGCGTTACCTTCGTAGAGGTTCTTCGATTGATCCGCGAGCTTGTTCTGGATGTCGATGAATGCCTGGATGTTCTTTTCCAGGTACGTGCCCATCATGCCCTGCATCGCATGACCGTAGAAACGGATGATCTGCGACAGCATCGAGGACGAGAACATCGGCACGCCACCGCTTTCCTCTTCGAGAATGATCTGCAGGAGGATGCTGCGCGTCAGGTCTTCGTTGGACTTCGCATCGACGACCTTGAAGTCCTCCTGCTCGAGCACGAGCTGCTTCACGTCGGTCAGCGTAATGTACGTGCTTGTCTCGGTATCGTAGAGCCGGCGGTTCGGGTACTTCTTGATGAGCCGTTCGGCCGTCTTCTTTGTAGTAGTCATGTAACGCCTTTGAGTGCAGCGTAGCGCAAGTGACGAATCCCCGCCGCCCGAATCCGGGAGGCGGGGGCCTTCGGAAACGCCCGGCTGCGCGGCCATCCGGCCCGCGCAGCCCGGACGCTCAGCCCATGTGCAGGCCGCCGTTCAGCGAGAAGTCGGCGCCCGTCGCGAAACCGGAATCGTTCGACGCGAGCCAGGCGACGATCGAACCGATTTCCTCCGGCCCGCCGAGCCGCCGCACCGGGATCGTCGCGACGATCTTCTCGAGCACGTCCGGACGGATCGCCTTCACCATGTCGGTACCGATGTAGCCCGGCGACACGGTGTTGACCGTCACGCCCTTCGTCGCGACTTCCTGCGCGAGCGACATCGTGAAGCCGTGAATGCCGGCCTTCGCGGTCGAATAGTTCGTCTGGCCGAATTGCCCCTTCTGGCCGTTCACCGACGAAATGTTGATGATGCGGCCCCAGCCACGTTCGACCATGCCGTCGATCACCTGCTTCGTCACGTTGAACAGGCTCGTCAGGTTGGTGTCGATCACGGCCGTCCAGTCTTCATGCGTCATCTTGCGGAACACGACGTCGCGCGTGATGCCCGCGTTGTTGACCAGCACGTCGATCTCGCCGACTTCGGCCTTGACCTTGTCGAACGCTTCCTTGGTCGAGTCCCAGTCGCCGACGTTGCCTTCCGACGCGATGAAGTCGTAGCCGAGCGCCTTCTGGTCCTCGAGCCATTTCACCCGGCGCGGCGAGTTCGGGCCACAACCTGCAACCACCTTGAAGCCGTCTTTCGACAGGCGCTGGCAAATGCTGGTGCCGATGCCGCCCATCCCGCCCGTTACGTACGCAATTCGCTGAGACATAAATCTCACTCCATTTTTTGGTTTCGAGAGCTGCCTGAAGCCCCCTCTGACTTCACGTGACGCCGGCCGAAGCCGCAATCGGCCGAAGCACGGATCCGGTTCGCCAGTGGCGAACGGCCGGTTACGGAGGGCCGGTTACGGACGCTCGACCGCGAGCGCGACGCCCATCCCGCCGCCGATGCACAGCGACGCCAGCCCGCGCTTCGCATCGCGCTTGGCCATCTCGTGCAGCAGCGTCACCAGGATCCGGCAGCCCGACGCGCCGATCGGATGGCCGATCGCGATCGCCCCGCCGTTCACGTTCACCTTCGACGTGTCCCAGCCCATCTGCTTGTGCACCGCCAGCGCCTGCGCCGCGAACGCCTCGTTGATCTCCATCAGATCCAGATCGCCCGGCGTCCAGCCCGCGCGCTCCAGCGCACGGCGCGACGCCGGCACCGGGCCCATGCCCATCACGCTCGGATCCACGCCCGCGTTCGCATACGCCTTGATCCACGCCAGCGGCGTCAGGCCCAGCGCCGCCGCCTTCTGCGCCGACATCACCAGCACCGCCGCCGCGCCGTCGTTCAGCCCCGACGCGTTCGCCGCCGTCACCGAGCCGTCCTTCGCGAACGCCGGCTTCAGCCCGGCCAGCGACTCCGCCGTCACGCCGTGACGCACGAATTCGTCGGTCGCGAACTGCAGCGGTTCGCCCTTGCGTTGCGGGATCGACACCGGCACGATCTCGTCATTGAAACGCCCGGCCTTCTGCGCGGCTTCCGCCTTGTTCTGCGACAGCGCCGCGAACGCGTCCTGCTCTTCGCGCGTGATCCCGTATTCCTTCGCGACGTTCTCCGCCGTGATGCCCATGTGGTACTGGTTGTACACGTCCCACAGCCCGTCGACGATCATCGTGTCGACCAGCTTCGCGTCGCCCATCCGGAACCCGTCGCGCGAGCCCGGCAGCACGTGCGGCGCCGCGCTCATGTTCTCCTGGCCGCCCGCGATCACGATCTCCGCGTCGCCCGCGACGATCGCGTTCGCCGCCAGCATCACGGCCTTCAGGCCCGAGCCGCACACCTTGTTGATCGTCATGCCCGGCACGGCGCTCGGCAGCCCTGCCTTGATCAGCGACTGCCGCGCCGGGTTCTGCCCGGAGCCGGCCGTCAGCACCTGGCCCATGATCACTTCGCTGACCTGCTCGGGCTTCACGCC